>JBGTLE010000348.1:0-10117 GCA_041744295.1 Pyrinomonadaceae bacterium
AGCTGTTCTCGCTTGCAGCGGCTCATGAGTTGTTATGTCAACCCTCTCGAAGGTGAACCACCAACTGGAGAGCCGGATGCGGGAGACCCGCACGTCCGGTTCGGAGGGAGGGGGAGCGCGCGCTCTCCCTACCCCTATCCAAACAACAGCGCGCCTTCATTCTAATTATTTAAGTATCGGATACGGGTTGATGTTCGTGCCTTCCCAATAACGCTTTGGGTCAGAGGTGATCGCGATTGCGAAATGCAGGTGATAATTGCCGGCGCCCGCGTTACCGCTGTCGCCGACGAAACCGATTACTTCACCCTGCCGCACGCGCTTTCCTTCTGCTAACCCGGCCGCGTATCCCTGGAGGTGGGCGTAGTAATAGATCAGCTTTTGATCGGCACTGAGTTGATAGATTGTCGTGCCTCCGCGATCACTCCAAAAGAGCTTTACGATTTCACCATCAGCCGCAGCCATGACCGGGGTTCCAAGCGGCGCCGGAATATCGATCGCGTCGTGAACTCTGCCTTCGGATCGTGAGTCAGCGAAAGTGTCCTGTAGTTGATTAGGCGACACCCCCGCGACCGGCACGATCAGTTTGACTTGGCCCACGAAGCTGAGCGACGACGGCGAGGGTTCGGCAGAATTAGAGATGGAAGCGCCGGCTGCGGGCTGGGAAGCTGTGGCTGAGCCTGGTGAAGAAGACGGAGGAACGAGCGCATCGTTTTGTGGAGGTTGCGCCGCCGGAACCAACGGAGTCGCGCTCGCAGTTTTTCCGCGAGCCTGTTCACCTTGCGGCCCGTAACGCTTTTGGACCTGCCAGACCATTACGGTTATCAAAGCGAGGCAGCCCAGCAGAAGGAGAAGAACCCAGAGGCGTCGTGACTTAAACATTAGGTGTTTCGGTGCGAAGAGGCGACTTTGAATTTGCGCAAAGACTGAGGAGCATCCGCTAAGTACGTGACGGCTCAGCCGAGACCCTAAAGTCAAAACCCATTCAATCTCATTGTCAGGCGCGCAGAGACGAGACCTTTGCAATTCGCATAAGAACTACTTAAACAACCTCATTCTCATATCCCAACGGCAACAGCGGTCGCGGCGCCGTCCCTTCAAAGAACCAGCTTGCGCCCACGCGCAATCGGTGATGCCACGTCGGCAATCGCGAGGTATAAAGCGCAAACCGAGCCTGCCGCGCGAGGGGACCACCGAACGCTTTGCCTCCTGCCAACACCGCTGCCCGCTCCGTTCCCAAACTCACAGCTTCACCTAATTCCTCAAATGTTTGGGTGTGTAGTTTCTCACTTTTGATCAGTGCTTTCACATTGCGCGCCGCCAGACCCGCTTCCTGCAGGGCGAGTTGAGCAGTGCCCGCGAGCGTTGGCGTCGCGTCTTTGTAATAGGCAATATCGCCCAGCGCGAAGACGTTATCGTGTCCTTTCACTTGCAGCGTAGGCTCGACCAAAATCAGCCCTCGGTTAGTCTTCTCAACTTTGAGCCGTTCGACGACGGGATTCATGCGCACGCCGCCGGTCCAAACCACTGCGGCAGTCTCAATCTCGCTTTCAACGCCCTCGTGATCAAAAACGAGCGCCTTCTCCGTAACTCGAACGACACGCGTCATCGTGTGGACCTCGACGCGAGATTGGCGCAAGGCGTCGGTTACGAATGCTCGAATCTCTTCGCCCATTCCGGGGACAACTTTGTCGCCCATCTCGATCAGCAGCACGCGCGGCTCGCCGGTTAATGCGCGTCGTTCAAAAGCGTCGCGCAGGAGATCGGCCATCTTCGTTGATAGTTCCACGCCGCTCGCGCCCGCGCCGGTTACCGCGAAGGTCAATGCTCGACGCGTGTCCTGCGGCGGCAGGTTCGGCGGGACACGATCGAGCGCCTCCACCATCCGTTGCCGCAAGCGATCTGCATGAACAATCTTGCGAAAAGGGATCGTGAACTCTGCTGCGCCCGTCACACCGGCGTAGTTCGTGATTCCACCAACCGCAACCACCAGCATGTCGTAGTCGATCGCAGCGTAAGCGTCCTTGAGGTTCGGGGCCTGAATCGGGAAATCGACGCGAACTCTCTTCGCTCCAAGATCGATGCTTGTCACTGCCCCGCGCACCAAGTGCACATCGTCATCAAGCAATTCTCGATACTGCGGTGCGATGTGCCATTGCTCAACTTCGCCGCTGAAGTATTCGTACAGCATCGGCGTGAAGAGAAAATGGTCCTCATCGCTGATCAACGTTACCGCCGCTGCGCCCTTCAGCTCCAACGCCGTAAAGAGCCCGCCGAAACCTCCGCCGACGATCACCACTCTTGGTTTGTTCTGCATCTGGTTGCCCTTGTTTGTTTGGATTAGCTGAATGGTAACAAAACGAGCAGGAGTCAGACAGTCGTAAAGGAAATGAAGTCAGTACCACCGTGCGGTAGCGGGTGGGGAAGGCCCTCATTCAAGCCTCGCGTAATGAGAAGTGCGAGTGACCTCATGCCGCGTCAGTTGAGCGGTAATCGATCCACCACCCGTTAAGAAGAGTGTGTGGAAACTAATGCGCTGAATATTAGGAAGACCTGACAGTGAGACTCCGTATCTTGATTTGTCTCCTTAGACCTTGAGTTTTCCCACAGTCTCTACCGCGAGATGGTACTGACTTCATTCCCTTGCCCCGTGGAAGTGAATTCGGCTAAAACAAGAAACAACCAATGGAATCACTCAAACAAGATCTCATCTACGCGCTTCGCATGCTGGCAAAGAACCCGCGTTTCACAGCCGTGGCTGTCTTGTCGCTGACCATCGGCATCGGGGCGACTACCGCGATCTTCAGTGTAACCAACGCGCTCCTGCTGCGGCCGCTGCCCTACAAAGATGCAGATCGTATCGTCATCCTCTGGAACCGCAGTCCCGGCTTGAATGTCGTGCAGGACTGGTTTTCGCCCGGCCAATACCTCGACATCAAAGCCGAGAACAGATCGTTCGACCAGGTCGCGGCGACCATCGACAGCAGCTTCAACTTAACTGGAACGGGAACTCCCGAACGCGTAGAAGGCGCGCGGGTCTCCTCATCACTCTTTCCTCTTCTTGGAACCAACGCGCTGCTCGGTCGCGTCTTCACTCCGGATGAGGACGAGGAGGGAAAGACGACCACGGCAATTCTTAGCTACGGATTTTGGCAACGGAATTTCGCGGGTGACAGGAACGTCGTTGGGAAGACGCTTTCGCTGAACGGCAATCAAATCGAGATCGTCGGAGTGATGCCGCCGGAATTCACCCTGAACAAAGAGGTGATGCCGACGGTTAACAAGATTTCCAACGCGCAGATCCTGCTGTCGTTGCCGCTGGGTTGGGGCAAGCGTGTGGTGCGCACGAACGAGGACTACAACATCTTCGGCAGACTGCGCGACGGCGTGACCGCGGCGCAAGCGCAAGCGGACGTAGATCGGATCGTGGCCGGAATGAAGGAGCAATACCCAAACAACTATCCACCGGCGAGCGGATTCATGATTAGTGTGGTGCCGTTGCTGCAGCAGGTGGTGGGCGAAGTGCGCCGGCCGCTATTGATTCTGCTCGGCGCCGTGGGCTTTGTGTTGCTGATCGCGTGCGCGAATGTGGCCAACTTGCAACTGGCTCGCGCCGCGGTAAGACAAAAAGAGATTGCTGTTCGCGCAGCGGTCGGCGCCGCCAGGTCGCGCATTGTGCGGCAGTTGCTGACTGAGAGTGTCTTGCTTTCGTTAACCGGCGGGGTTTTGGGATTGCTGCTGGCGTTCGGGATAACTCGGCTGTTGCGCTCGGTTGGTCCGGATACATTGCCGCGGCTGCATGAAATTGGTGTTGACGCGCGAGTATTGGCTTTCACGTTTTTCGTAGCCGTGTTCACCGGAATTTTCTTTGGGTTGGTTCCGGCGTTGCGCGCGTCACACGTCGATTTGAACGGTGTGTTGAAGGAGGGCGGGCGGAGTTCTGTCGGCAGCGGTCATCACCGGCTTCGAAGTCTGTTCGTCGTCGTGCAGGTTGCGCTCTCGCTAATGTTATTGATCGGCGCCGGCTTGCTGGTGCGCAGTTATCAGCAGATTCAAAATTCGAATCCCGGATTCAATGTCCGCAACGTGCTTTCGTTCCGGCTCTCGCTGCCAAACGCCAAATACAAAGGCCCGGCAGTCACCGGCTTTTACAAACAACTCACCGATCGAATAAAAGCGCTGCCCGGAGTCGAAGCTGCCGGCACGAGTTACTCTCTGCCGATGAGTTCCGTGGCGTTGGCTTGGGGCCCGATCACTATCGAAAACTACTTGCCGAAGAATTCGGCTGACTTCATCATGTCGAACGAGCGGTTTGTCAGTCCCGGATATTTTCCGGCGCTGGGAGTGCCGCTGGTGAGCGGGCGTTACTTCGATGAACGAGATATCAAGGGCGCGCTGGAGACTGTGATCGTCAATGAGAATCTTGCGCAACGCTTTTGGCCGGGTGAAGATCCGTTGGGTAAGCGATTACAACGCGCTGACAAAAAGACCTGGCGAACAGTCGTCGGTGTAGTTCGTGATAACAAAGAATTCAGCGTAGATAACGAACCGCCGATTAGCATCTATCATCCCCACGAACAATTTCCCATCGGCACGTTGTTCCTCGTGGTCCGAGCCAACTCAGAACCGGGAGCGGCAGCGTCCGGGTCCTCTCTTCAACCCCTAATCACGCGAGAGATCAAATCGCTTGATCCGGAGCTGCCGGCGTTTGAGTTTATGACGATGGAACAGCGTCTCTCGCAATCGCTCGCGCGGCGTCGCTTCTCGACATTATTGCTGGGTGTGTTTGCACTCGTGGCCTTACTACTCGCGGCCATCGGCATCTACGGAGTGATCGCGTATTCAGTGACGCAACGCACGCAGGAGATTGGCATTCGCATGGCCCTCGGAGCGCGGCCAGTCAACATCATGAATCTGGTTGTCCGCCAATCCTTAGTTCTCGCCTTTGTCGGTGTGCTGCTCGGCCTCGCCGGCGCCTTTGCTCTAACGCGCATCATGTCGAGTCTGCTCTTCGGCGTGAGTGCTACCGACCTCCCAACCTTCGTCATCCCGCCGTTGGTGTTGGGATTCATCGCCTTACTCGCCAGCTACTTCCCCGCGCGTCGCGCGGCCGGTGGCGATCCAACCGTTGCCCTGCGCAACGAGTGATGTGCCAGGCGCAATGGGTAAGAAGTCAAATCGACGAGTTGGTTGCTCTTCCGCGATCTCGTGTACAAGTACGAACGACTTGGTGGTTTCGGCAAGTCGGATTATTATCCATTCGCAAAGCCTCTGTGCCTTCGTAGCCCTAAAAGTCTCGAGCTCAATCGTCTGGTACTTTATCCAATTTTGTTTTACGACGTGCGGGAGGCAATCTCACTTCCAGCCGTTAGGGGACACCCTCAATGTTCAATGTCAATAAATTCAAATCAAAACCTAAGAAAGACAACCGCTACTCCCGTTTGATTGAATGGGTACGCGGCAAGGGGCATAGCACTCAATGCATCGAAAAAGCAGTCTTCGACGCGATGAAGAATGTGGATGGAGGTTTTTCCAAATCGTTTGTGATCTACGGGGAGCCTCAGAGCGGTAAGACTGAGATGATGATCGCCTTAACCGCCAAGCTATTAGATCAGGGACACCGAGTAGTCATTATTTTACTCAACGACAATGTGCAGCTACTTGGTCAGAATCTGGATCGTTTCAGACGATCAGGGTTGGATCCCGCGCCGAAGAGTTTTAGCGAGATTTTGGATCCTGCGGTTGAGATTGGCAACAACGAATGGGTTATCTTTTCTAAGAAGAATTCCCAAGACCTTAACAAACTCATCGATAAAGTTGGTAAGGTTAAGAATAAAGTAATCATTGACGACGAAGCAGACTACGCCACGCCAAATGCGAAGATAAACAAAGGGGAGAAAACGAAGATCAACGAACTAGTTGGGAAACTTCTCAGCGACGACGGAATATACATTGGTGTCACCGCCACGCCTGCTCGTCTAAATCTCAACAACACGTTTGATAATGACAACGAAAGCTGGGTCGATTTCCCGCCTCATTCTAACTACCGGGGGCAAGATGTTTTTTTCCCAATCTCACTTCAACAACCAAAAGGGTTCAGGCTCACACTCCTTCCGGATCAAGGTGATCTCCCGAAGTATTTGAGAGGTGCGCTCTTCGGATTTTTTGTTAACGTGGCATATTTAAATTTGCAAGTTAACAACCAAGAACAGAATTATTCAATTCTAATTCATACGAGCGGTAGTCGGGCGGATCATAGTGATGATTATAAGAACGTTATTAAGACATTCAATAGTTTGAAACGTGAAGAGTCAACAAACTTTGCAAGGTATCTAGGTCAGATTTGGGAACTGACCAAACAACGGTATCCAGGGCACGAAGATGCGATAACCACTTACATTCGCGACAACATCAGCCGTAACACCATCGTCGTTATGAATAGCGCTCCGACTAAGAAAGGAGTTGACTACGCAAGTGCAACCTCTCCTTCCAGTCTCTTTACAGTTGCAATCGGAGGAAATATCGTTTCAAGGGGGGTAACTTTCGACAATCTCCTCTCGATGTTTTTTACGCGAGATGTCAAGCATCGAATTCAGCAAGATACGTACATCCAGAGAGCACGGATGTTTGGGTCAAGAGACCCCTACCTCGAGTACTTCGAACTTTCGATCCCAAGCCAGCTATACCTTGCATGGCATCGCTGTTTCATTTTCCACCGGTTGGCTTTGGAGTCCATCAGGTCCGGTAACGGAGCACCAACTTGGCTAGAAGATACAAGGATCGCAGCGGTCGCCAGCACCAGCATTAATCGCGCGACCGTTGATATGGATAGTGGTGAAATGAGTTTCGAAATATTCGACTATGATGCAGACGTTGATGCCCTGATCGCGGGTACCACCAATAGCTTGGTCAAACTGAAGCAGTTGGCTGCACAATTAGGGAACCGAAAGTTGCCCGAATTCTTGATCCGTTACATCGAGAATTTCTCACCCGATGGACACGACTCGTTAGCAATTCATTCCACCAGCCCATTGCCGCCATCTGCTAATCAAGAGAAGATTGAAAGAAAGAAAGGCTTAATTGGAAAGACGCAGCGCGAAGAGGGCAAATACCCGCGTGCCATTCATCACATCAAGGTCTATAGAAACAACGAAGGCAAAGCCAGACTTTTTTACCTTTATTTTGGCAGCATAAAATTTTTGCGAAACTGGAAATCTCTCAGCTCGTCGACATGATTAAGAACTTCGAACGGTACCATGGTTTGGCGTTATCCAGGCTACTTCACGCCACCGGGCTTGAGATTGGGATAAGGGCCATCACCGATTCCGGTAATTCCTCGTATGTGCTGAATGGCCGTATCGGATTGTACGTTAAGTACTCAACTAAACGATTATCTCCCTGGCAGTTTTCCTTCAATCGAGAGCACTTGAAGGAGGTCTTTCTTTTGAAACGTCAAACGAAGGAGCTTGCGGTCGTTTTGGTTTGTGGGAACGATGGGATCGCCGCATTGACGTTTGCGGAGTTTGAGCTTGTGTTAGGGCAACAGTTTAATGAAGTTGGATGGATTGCGGTGTCGCGAAGAAAGGCCCATATGTATGGCATAAAAGGATCGGCTGGAGAGCTTCCATATAAGGTTGCTGATAATGAGTGCCCCAGCAAGGTTCTCTTCTTCTCGCATATCAATCAGAAGCAAATGAATGGTAACTGAAGCATGAGAACACTACATCCATTCCCTGCACGAATGGCTCCGGAAATCGCTATGGGCCACATTAAGAAACTACGGCGCCATGATGTGGTGCTGGACCCGATGGCTGGATCAGGGACAGTGCTATGGCAAGCTGCCTTAGCGGGACATAAGGCTATTGGTTTTGATCTCGATCCACTAGCAGTACTGATTTCTCAGGTCCGTACTACCCGAGTGCGCACGGAGCTAATCGAAGATATCTCTGAGAGGGTCATTTCCAAGGCTAAACAGATGACAACGATCGAGGCCAGCTTACCGTGGCTCGATAATGATGAAGAGACTCAAGAGTTTATCAAGTACTGGTTTGGGCGTAGCCAAGCTCGGCAGCTTCGCCTAATCGCTCATGTGTTATGGAAAGAGTCGATGGGCGGACGTTTAAAGGCTGAACTTGACGTCCTGAGGTTGGTAATGAGCCGATTAATAATCCGGAAGAAGAATGGAGCGTCGCTAGCCTGGGACATCTCGCACAGCAGACCGCACAAGGTGATGAAAAGCAATACTTTCGATGTTTTTGCGGAGTTCCTTCAGACGGCCGGCAGGATTACCCATGAATTGGATTTATCGCCATCTTTACCTGAAACACGCATTCAATTGGGTGACGCCAGAAGGATGCCGCTAAGAAGTCGTTCGATTGACGCTGTAATCACTTCCCCCCCGTATTTCAACGCCATAGACTATCTACGGGGCCATAAGTTTTCATTAATCTGGCTTGGCTACACCCTTTCACAGCTTCGTGCAATTCGATCCGAAAGCATCGGAGCTGAGAGACGCCCTAACAATGGCGCGCAGCAGTCATCGGTCTTCAAAGCGTTCGGCAATTTATCTGCCCTGCCCACCAGGAATACCGCAATGATTCTGCGTTACGCTGTCGATATCCAAAGTTTTATCGACGAGATCGCGAGAGTGCTGAAACCTGACGGAAAGGCGGTCATTGTTGTTGGTAACTCCTGCATAAAGGACGTCTTCGTTAAGAACTCAGAGGCGGTTGTTGAAGCTGCGAAGTCAGCCGGACTCAAACTCAAGACAAAGAAAGAGAGAGACTTGCCTACAACAAGCCGCTATCTTCCTATTAATGTGGCCCCGTCAAACTCACTCGGACGCAGAATGAAAACCGAAACTGTGATGATGTTTCAAAAGGCGAACTGCTGAGAATTCGATTGATTGCCGTTGGTCCAACCCCGTAACTGTGGGCTGCGTATCTCCTCTCAAAGATAACGCCGTTTTTTGCTGACGCGCCCCGGTGCCATCATTCAACCCCTAAGTCCCAGATTTGCGGAAGAACAGCAAAAGCTAGGGCGTGAGCCTCATGCGAGCGACATTCAATGCGTTGTCGCTGCCTCAGTGGTTGAACTACGTACATCGCAGAGTACGCGAACGCAACCTTGACCCGACGCTACCGCGTTACGGTACTGACTTAATCTCGCTTCTCGAATGACGTCGCTTCGAGAATTCAATCTGTGGAATCTGCGTAATCTGTGGCTACTTCTTCCGACTGCTAAGTGTCTGGGGCTTAAAGCAACGAAACCCGACGCTACCGCGTTTCGGTACTGACTTCAATTCTGAGTTGCGTAAAGTACTGACCTCACTTGGACGCTTGAGTCTTTCCCAGATACTTTTCGAACCAATCCAGGTTCGCCTTCATCGCTGCGAGTTGCATCTTCGGCTCGTTTCGTCCCGTTCGCGATAAGCGAGGAAGGCAATGAGCCTGAGGCGTGAGCGCCACTCGTAAGTCGTTTTCAGAATTAGAGCCCGGGATGGGCGACAGTTGATGTGATGTCTCTGTCGCCCGTTCTGGGCTCTTGTTTTGTGCGTCACAGTCTTGAGTATGCGAAATCGCACATCGACCCGACGCGTTTCGGTACTGACTTCATCGCGACGTCGCTTCAAGAACTCAATCAGTGGAATCTGCGTAATCTGTGGATACCCTTTCCGCCCTCATTTATTTGCAGTCTGAGGTTTGCTTCCCAAATATTTTTCGAACCAGTCGAGGTTCGCCTTCATCGCCGCGAGTTGCATCTTCGGTTCGTTTGGCCCGTGCGGCTGGCGTGGCAGTACCAACATGCGCGTGGGCACACCCTGAACTCTGAGGGCGTTATAGAACTCATAACCTTGCGAGATTGGTACGCGAATATCCGCCTCGCCGTGTTGGATCATCGTCGGCGTCTTCACACCTTTCACATTGAACATCGGCGAGTGCTTTTGATAACGATCGATCACGTCCCACGACTGACCGCCAAAGTAATCGGGAACGAACGAGGGGATATCTGCGGTTCCGTTGAAGCTCATCAGGTTTGTCACTGGCGCGCCTGCCGAAGCCGCTTTGAACCGCTGCGTCTGCGTTACGATCCACGACGTCATGAATCCGCCGTAGCTCCA
>JBGTLE010000349.1:0-4578 GCA_041744295.1 Pyrinomonadaceae bacterium
CTGACAAGCTGGTGAAGACCCACTGTTGCTTCTGCGGACAGCAGTGTGGCATTCAACTTAAAGTCAAAGACAATGAGGTGATCGGGTTCGAGCCGTGGGAAGAGTTTCCGTTCAATCGCGGCATGCTTTGTCCAAAGGGCGTGAAGCGTTATCTGCAAGGTTCTCATCCTGATCGCTTGCTCCATGCCTATCAACGCGATCCCACGAGTGAAAGTGGATTTCGCGAGCTGGCGTACGACCAGGCGATCGCCCTCGTAGCTGCTGAGATTCAGCGCATCCAATCCACGCATGGCAAAGATGCTTTCGGCGTTCTCACGGGCGCCAGCTTAACGACTGAGAAAGCCTACTTGATTGGTAAATTCGCGCGCCTGTGTTTGAAGACGGCCAACATTGATTACAACGGCCGGCTTTGCATGGTGAGCGCGGGCGCGGCCAATAAAAAAGCATTCGGCATCGATCGCGCTGCGAACCCCTGGTCCGACATACTTAAGAGTGAAGTCGTTTGGATCAGCGGGGCCAACATTGCCGAATGCGCGCCCATTACTACGAACTACGTGTGGCAAGCGCGAGAGTATGGCGCGAAGATTATTGTTGTTGATCCCCGCATCACTCCAATTGCCCGCACCTGTGATCTGTTTCTACCCGTAAAGCCAGGGCGCGACATCGCACTCTTCAATGGCATCCTGCACTTGATGATCGAAAACGATTGGTTGGACCACGACTTCATTAATAAACACACGGTGGGTTTTGAAGCAGTTGCCGAGCATGTGCATGAATGGAATCCAAAGAAGACTGCCGAAGTTACCGGGATTTCCGAGCGATCAGTTCGCCAGGCGGCTGAATGGTGGGGTAGGGCCAAATCGAGTTTCCTTCTGCACGCCCGCGGCATCGAGCACCACAGCCACGGAGTTCAGAATTGCCTTGGCGCTATCAACATGGTGCTCGCGTCAGGCCGGATCGGTCGCGAAAGTTGTGGCTACGCCACGATCACTGGACAGGCCAACGGACAAGGCGGCCGCGAACACGGACAAAAATGCGATCAGCTTCCCGGGATGCGCGACATCAGCAATCCGGAACACCGCGCTTACATAGCCGGAGTCTGGGGAATCACTCCCGAAGAACTGCCTCAAGCTGGTGTCGATGCTTACGAGATGTTTCGCCTGATCGATCGTGGCGAGATCCGCGGCCTGTTGAGTATCTGTTTCAATCCAAAGGTGTCGCTCCCAGATAATAGTTTCATTACTCGCTGTTTGGAAAAACTCGAGTTTTATGTGGCGATCGACTTCTTTCTCAACGAGACGGCCACACATGCTGACATTGTGCTGCCGGGTTCACTGCAGGAAGAGGACGAAGGTGTGGTGACGCAAATAGAGGGACGCGTAATCAAGATCAACAAAGCCGTCGATTCGCCAGGTGATGCAAGACAGGACTGGCGCATCATTCAGGACATCGCAAAGGCATTGGGGCGCGAAAAGGGTTTTAAATTCTCCAGCCCTCGCGAAATTTTCAATGAGCTACGCCTCGCTTCAAAAGGCGGCATCGCCGATTATTCAGGAATCACGTACGAGAAGATTGAAAAGCAGTACGGTGTCTTTTGGCCTTGCCCAAGCGATGATCATCCGGGCACACCACGATTGTTTGAAGCAGGTTGTTGGAACCCAATTGCCAAAGACAGCGGCCCGTTTTACTTTCCCGATGGCAAGGCACGCTTCAACGTTGCTCCCTACACCCCGCCGGCAGAAGACACGGATGCCGAGTATCCGTTAATGCTGACTACCGGTCGAGTTGTCAGCCAGTTTCTTTCAGGCACGCAGACGCGACGCATCGGTCCGCTGGTCGATCAATATCCTGAACCACTGGTTGAGATTCATCCCCAACTCGCCAAGAAGCTGGGCATCATCGATGGCGATTTGACGACGGTAGCATCGCGACGAGGCGAGATAACTTTACCAGCGATGGTCGTAACAACAATTCGACCCGATACGGTTTTCGTCCCGTACCATTGGCCCGGACGTAAGAGCATCAACCAATTGACAATCTCCGCGCAGGATCCGATTTCCAAGATTCCCGAATACAAGGTTTGCGCAGTGCGCGTGAGGAAGGCGACCGGCAATGGTTCCTGAACAAAACGAATTCTTCATGGATCCCAATCGCTGCATCGGCTGCCAGGCGTGTGTGCAGGCTTGCAGCGAATGTGAAACGCACAAGGGCTACTCAATGATTCATCTTGACTACATCGACCGAGCGCATTCGGTGCAGACTGCACCGGTGGTTTGTCTGCATTGCGATTCGCCAACCTGCGCCGAGGTGTGTCCGGCAGATGCGATTAAGAAGACTGCTGATGGCGTGGTGCAGACCGCCCTCAAGCCGCGTTGTATTGCCTGTAACAACTGCGTGCTTGCTTGCCCGTTTGGCGTACCGAAGATGAAGACGGAATTCAAACTGATGATGAAGTGTGACATGTGTTACGACCGGACTTCTGAAGGTCTCAAGCCCATGTGCGCTACAGTGTGTCCAAGTCAGGCACTTTTCTTCGGCACGCGCGAAGAGATCGAATTGCTTCGGCCCCGCTCAGTGGCGACGAATCAATTCCGGTTTGGTGAGCAGACCATTACCACGAAGGTAAACATGATGCTGCCGAAATCCGGTAAGGCCGAGTACCTGGACGTTACGGCTGCGATGAGCGAAGGTACCGGCAAAACGATTTCGCTCAATATTCTCGACGGAATGTACAGTGAGGAGCAGACTCAATGATTAGGCGCGAGCGGGAAGAATTGACGATTCCGCCGGACGGTAGAGCGCCTGACGAACAACCGAAGTGGCGCCAGGACTTTCCTATTGATTGGCCGCAAGCCCATTACCTCTCTCGCCGCGATTTCACCAAATTCATGGTCTTGATTAGCCTGGCATTTACTGCCGGCCAGTTTTGGATTGTCGTTAAAAATTACTGGCGCAGAAGGCGTGGCTCGGCGCCGTTTCAGCAGATCGCGACTGCCGATCAGCTTCCCATCGGCGGATCCAAGGCATTTATCTATCCCGAGGCTCATGATACTTGCCTGCTTGTGCGCACCGGAGAAAACACATTCGTAGCCTTTAGCCAGAAATGTACCCATCTCTCTTGTGCCGTTCTTCCTCAACCAGACAAGAATCGACTTTATTGTCCTTGCCACGAAGGTTCGTTCGACCTTGCCACCGGAGCGCCGATTGCCGGGCCGCCACAGAGGCCCTTGCCTCGAATCAATTTAGAGCTGCGCAACGGCGTGGTCTACGCAACCGGCGTTGAGGTGAAGACGATATGAGACGACGCTTCTCACGCGAACAGCGTCTGACAATCGTCTACGGCATTCTCTGCATTGTGCTGATCATCGCGATGCTGCAATTGTGGCTGTTGATGGCGACAATGAATGCTTACCTCGGCGGAGATGAGTCGGTTATCTGGCCCGCGGCATTGGTCAGCTTGGTTGGCTTTGGTCTAAACGGCGGACTGCTCTGGTATCTCTACCGCCTCGAGCGCAGGCAGTAGGCGACTGCGGTTTTTGATTACTCCCCGGACAGTCCAGCTCATGCAATGATCCGTTAGCGCCATCCCAGATTCATCAGACTTGAATCATGATCCACTACAGATATAAGAAATCGAGAATACTATTCGTGGGTATCAATCCACATTTTGGATCGTTCAATCGAGGTGTGCCGTTTTCCAATAACAAAATGTTTTGGTATCTACTCTCGGATGCTGGAATCCTTAAGGAGAGAAGATACGAGCTTCGTGATGACGCGGCCTTAAAACGAATTTATGAGGAGAAATTCAATCTCATTTATGGATTAGGCTTCGTTAATATCATCAATAGACCAACCCGCGACATCACCGGACTCAAGAAGGGCGAGGAGTTGCCTGGCCGCAGAAGAATTTCCCGGATCATCAACACAGAGATGCCAGCCGTCGTATGCTTCATAGGTAAAGTCGCTTATGAAAAATACATCGGATCGAAAGATTTCTCTTTTGGTTGGCAAGAAACAATCAACCAGTCCAGGATCTTCGTCATGCATTTTCCTTTGCGCGGGGAAGCAATCGTTAGAACTCGCGCGTTAAGAACCGTGGTGCAAGCCACCCTTGATCAAAAGCAACCGTGAGTTTGTTTTAGTCCTGACATAATTTTGAGGCGGGTAACAATTCGATCTTCGTGGTCGAGTCGGGCATCTACACGGCCTCCTTGCGTCAAGGCATAAAAACCATTGCCGCGCTCCTCCAGCAATCCTGTTTAACCAGACGCTCAACGCTATCGAGCACAGCAGCGCGAGTGCCGGGATCATTACCCCCTGCCTCGAACAACTCGTGCCGGTCGAGCGTCTCCCTATTGAAAGATCCAAACATAGCCACGATTTTTCCAGCCAACACATCCATATTAAAGACTTATTGTCCTCACGAGAGCGTCACTACACTCTTGAGGCTTCCGCTTGCAGAACAGATTGAGACTTTACGTCCTTAGTGCTTATGGCCCGCTTGAGCAATGCAACGATATGGTTGTGGCCATGTTCTGTTGCATGGTCCAAGGCAGTTTGTCCTGACCTTAGGGTTTT
>JBGTLE010000350.1:0-6386 GCA_041744295.1 Pyrinomonadaceae bacterium
GTTGGTCACCGGATTAGCGTAATTGACCCAATTGAAGACGTTGAAGAATTCGGCACGCACTTCACCCCGAAGACGCTCGTTGATCGGAATGAATTTGATCACGGAAAGGTCAACGTTCTTCTGACCCGGCCCGGTAAGGAAATTCCGCGGCGTGTTGCCAAACGGATTATTGGGATCAAATGTCGGATTATTGACCACGCCCACACTGGTACCATCAAGGCGCGGACGTGAAGTCACGAATGCTCCCTGCGCAAAGAAATTATTTAGACAACTAGAGGCTGGGCCACTGCATTCGACTTGTCCGGTGAACGCCGGATTGAAGTTAGCGCGACTGAAAACCGCGTTCCCGGGATTATCAATAACCGAGTACGGCAGGCCTGTCTGGAAAACCGCGATGCCGGCGATCTGCCAATTGTTCAGCAGCGCGCGGGCCAAATCGGATTCGTATGGCGTCTTCGGTAGATCGTAAACCCCACTAATGACGAGCCTCTGTTCGCGATTAAAATCTGAACGTCCGTAGTTTGACTTCCAGTTGAACTGGTCGCCGACAGGACTCGCAAGTTCGTTCACCGGTGTACCGTTGTAATAATCGTGCGACTTTCCGTAAGTGTAGGCGGCTGTCAGTTGCAAGCCTTGGGCATAACGACGCGTCAACGTCATTTGCAGCGAGTTGTATCTCGAGTTTGACGTGGATTGAATTTGGTGGATTCCGCCGGTCACGTTCTTGTTAACGGAGAGAATGTTTCCCGGAGCCATCGGCGGCACAAAGCTGTTGGTTGCGGGCACGTAGAACGGCTGGTTAAGCGCGATGACCTGCAATAGCTTGGTGCCTTTGTTGCCCACATACCCCACTTCAAGGACAGTATTATTCATGAATTCCCACTGCACGCCCAGGTTGTACTGCTGCACGTAAGGCGTTCTTAACTGGGGATCCACAAAAATTCCGCTAACTGGTACGCCGACAAAAGGCGCCACCGGG
The DNA here is from genome assembly GCA_041744295.1 of Pyrinomonadaceae bacterium. Taxonomy (GTDB): domain Bacteria; phylum Acidobacteriota; class Blastocatellia; order Pyrinomonadales; family Pyrinomonadaceae; genus PSRF01. The sequence continues at coordinate 980 of JBGTLE010000350.1, forward strand.
GAAAGAACTGACGGGATCGTCGCCGCTGTTGGGAACGTCGAGGGCAACGGAAGCGGCACGAAGGGGTCAGCCAACGTACGCGTCAGTCCGGGTAACCCAACCCCTAAACCCAAATATGGGAAATTGAAGAGCTGCGTATTGATAAATCTCGTCGAGAAGCGATCGTAGTAGATCCCATAGCCTCCGCGGACAATGACTTTGCCGTCGTTATCAGCGCGATAGGCAAAGCCAATGCGCGGCGCAAAGTTATTCTTGTCGGATGGAATCAGAGTGTCTTCGACCGATGGCACGCCAGCAAGCTGCCCGCCTCCCGCTTGGACGAGCCCGTTCGGTGGCGCCCCGATGCGGAATTGTTCGGGAATGAAATTAACCAGTCGTCCCTGTGAATCAACCGGTGGGCCAAAATAATCGTACCGCAGTCCGACGTTGAAGGTGAGACGATCGTTGAACTTGTAATCGTCCTGTACGAATCCTCCAAAATCTTTGACTGTGTAGTGACGATCGAAAACTCCGGATCCCAGAATCGACACCCCGCTGCCGATCAGGAAGTTGTTGAAACTGGCGAATACCAGTTGGCCGCGGGTAAATGCATTGAAGTAGAAATCGAGAACGGAATGGCGAAACTCTCCGCCGACTCGGATACGATGCTTTCCAAGGACAATTGAAACTGTGTCTTGCACTGTCCAGGCATCGATCTGCGACTGTTGGTCACCAAGCGGAGACGAACCAAAGAAGAACGACGAGTCAGTACCCGCAACCTGAATTGTCGGTGCACCCGGATAAAGATTTGCAAAGGGAGTAGTCATCCCCAGTTGGGCGGCGGTAAACGGCTCTTCCGGTGTACTCGTCGCTTTGATTCCGTTAAAGCCTAACCGCGCTTGATTGGTGATGTTCGAGCTGAAGGTGTAATTGTCTGTCAGTGAGAACAGTGTCTGTGTGATTGGGATGTCTCCGCCAAACCCAATCAGCTGATTCACTGGCTGCCCTTCTAGTCGATTCCCTGTTCCCGCAAAATTGTAGATCGCTTGCAGACTCGGGTTCTTGGCATAGAACAGTTTACCGGACAATGAATGAGTGTTGGTGAAGTTGAAATCGATGTTTGTGTTGAACTGATTTTCGCGAAACGTCGACACACCCGACTGCACGACGGTGGTCGGTATTCTCGCCGCTGCGCCGGTTGCGCCCGCTACTCCTGATGACGGTATGGCAAACTGTCCGCCCGGGAGTCGCGCATTAAGAATGTTAACAGCGATGGGATTGATATTCGCAAGGGGAAGTCCAAACGTTGCGGCAAGTCCCGCTGCGGTGCGGTTGTCATCGCGCAAGCCGGCAGGAATTGCCGGGAACGTCAGACTGTTTGCCAGCGAAAGACCATTCGTTTCCCGCGTGCCTTGATAAGAAACAAAGAAGAAAGCTTTATCACGCACAATTCTGCCACCGAGAGTGCCGCCGAATTGGTTACGCGAAAGAACCGGTCGCTCCAGGCCACGTGCTTTGACAAACGGTTCGTTTGCATTAAGCGCCTTGTTGCGCAGGAAGTAGAAGACATTGCCGTGATACTCATTACCTCCAGAGCGCGTGACGGCTTCTACATTGCCTCCGGCATTGCGCCCGTTCGACGCATCGTAAAGCGAAGTTTGGACGATGAACTCCTGCAAGCTTTCTGTCGATGGGACCGCCAGGTTTGGAGTTGAGTTTGTGCCGATGGAGTTGGCATCGATGCCGTTGATCTTGACGCTATTACTAGTCGTGCGTTGGCCGTTGACGCTGAACGCAGTGTCGCCGCGACCTAAATCAGTGCTGTTTGGAACGGCCGCTTGCGCCCCCGCCTGAAGCACCAGCAGCTGCTGAAAGTTTCTGGTCGACAGAGGCATCTGCCGAATTGTTGTACCTTCGATCACGCGACCATTCTGCGAAGTCTCATTCTGAAGCACCGGCGCATCAGTGGTTACCAGGACATTTGCCGCTGTCCCGGTAACATTGAGCTGGGCCTCAACGGGTGTCGTTTGCGTGATGTTCACGATCGTGTCGGCCTGATAGGTTTGAAAACCCGGCGCCGTGACCTCGACGCGATAGTTTCCGGGAGGCAAGAGCGTGAATGAAAAATGGCCGTCGCTATCTGAACTCGTTTGTCGCACCGAGTTCGTATCCTGCTTCGTTGCCGTCACGTTGGCCCCCCCGACCACTGCGCCATTGGGGTCGGTCACCGTGCCACTAATCGTTCCGGTTGTGACTTGCGCCTTTAAAACGCCTGCGAAACCGACAATCAAAGTGATCGCAAATAGAATCGCTAACCTTCTATTCAAAGTCATGGTCTTAAACCTCCAGAATCCGTCAAGTAGTCCAGATAAAAACCAGCAGTCTCTATCCGGGGGTAGTTGCCAAGACTGCGATCACCGGTTTGCGGCGATGTAGTCGTTAATTCAAAGTGCTTTTTCGCTCAGATCTGAACGGCACGTCCTGCCCAATACGGTTCGCGCATTTCCCGCTTAAGCGTCTTCCCGGCAGTGCTGCGCGGGAAGTCGTCCTTGAACACGACTCCGTGAAGGCGTTGATGTTTTCCAGCCACGCGCTCGTTGATCCACTCGCGCAGTTCTTCTTCGGAGATTTCGACGGATTGATGCAGTATCACGAGCGCCAGCGGAGTTTCGCCCCATTTTTCGCTGGGAACGCCAATGACGGCCGCTTCGCGAACGGCCGGATGCTGCACAATGATCTCTTCGATGTCCTTGGGAAAAACGTTTGCGCCGCCCGAGATGATCAGATCCTTCTTTCGATCAACGAGGTAAAGAAACCCATCCGCGTCCACGTAGCCCAGGTCGCCGCTGTGCAGCCAACCGTCAACAACAGCTTCAGCCGCTAGTTCAGGTTGCTTGTAGTAGCCCGGCATCAGGGCCGGGCTGTAGCCAACAATTTCGCCAACCTCGCCGACAGCTGCCTCTTTTCCCTCGTCATTGATTATCCGCATCTCGGAAAACTGAATTGGCAGGCCCACCGAGTCCGGTTTGGTTTCATAATCCTTCTTGTCGAGTATCGTGATGAAACCTTCCGTCAACCCGTACAACTCGTAAAAGCAGCCCGGGACCGCTTGCGTTAACTTGTCCTTGTGTTCACGGTGCAAGGGCGCGCCAACGGAGCAGATAGCTTCCATCGAACGTAATCGTTCGGCGGAAAAGCCTGGCGAATTCAGCATGGCAATGATCTGCGACGGCACCATCATCGCGTGGGTCGCGCGCTCGCGCTCGATCGCGGACATGAAAGCCTCGGGATCGAAGTGATCGAGCAATATGTAAGTCGCGCCCAGAAAGAGTGCCGGCAGCAACATTACCCAGGCGCCGTTGAAGACAATTGAGCCGCCATGAATGACGACGCTCTCCGGGCGCATGCGAAAAGATGATGCGAAGAGCAAGCAGTACATTCCGCGAATGTAATGCGTGTGCACGATGCCCTTCGGAAGTCCGGTCGTGCCGCTGCTGTAAATAATGTTGAAGGGATCGTCGTCCGTGATTTCTATTCCTGGCAGCTCTTCACTACTGGCAGCGGCGGTGATCGCAGAATAGCTTTGATAGCCTGGGGCATCATTTATCGAGATGAAGCGTTTAGGGGGAATGTTCGGAAGTTCGGAGCGAATTGAGTCCAGTTCTTTGCCGAATGATGAGTTGGTTATGACGGCGGAAGTGTCTGAGTCCCGTAAGAGGGTTAACAACCCTTTGCCGCGGAGCAACTGGCTGAGCGGTACAATCACGGCGCCTATCTTCACAATTGCCCAGTAGCTCTCAAGGAGTTCCAGAGAGTTCGGCAGCAGCGTTGCGACCTTGTCCCCTTTGCTCACCCCGAGCGTAACTAGCGCGTTGGCAAGGCCGTTGACGCGGCGGTTGAGATCCAGAAAGCTCAGACGCTGATCTTCAAATACAACCGCGGTGTGATCCGGACGGTACTTTGCATTACGGGTAAGGAGAGAACCGATATTCATTCCTGCTCCCCTTTCACCTTCGGATTGCCGCTCGTTTCACCGAAAAACCGCCACATTTCCGCAGTGGCATTCGGCCCTTTCGGATCGGCAAAAGCATTGGTGATCGGGCTGCCGGGCCAGGCGTGACCAAGGCCGTCGACGATCCACTTTTCCATCAACAAGCGACCGGAGCGATCGTGATAACTGAACTTCGTGAAGCTGTAACCATCAGGTACGGAGCCTTTGGTTTCTTTGAACCGTTCGCTGGTGACGCTGTCGTTACCTTTCCCGTCGTCGAGGTAATCGTTTGTCTCGGCCCATTGAGCAATTAACTGATCCGTATTGACGGGATTGAGATAAGGATCTTTCGTGCCGTGAAACGCGATGACCGGCATCCGTTTCTTTAGTAGCCCGGAAATTTTTTGAGCACTCTGGAAGGCAAGCAGACCTTGTTGATTAGGATCTGGCCCACCAGCTTTCATCGCCGCGAGGCCGCCCTCAACCGTCGTACCGGCCTTATACTCAGCGCCTATAATTACGCCGAGCCCCGCGAATATTTCCGGATAGGTCACGCCTAGCACGACCGTCATCGCCGCACCAGCCGAGACTCCGACCGCGAACACGCGCTGGCCATCAACACTTAAAGAGGAACGAACATCCTTAATGACTGCCGCCAGTAACGAAGGCTCGCCCTCATCGCGTGACTGATGCTTAGGATCAAACCAATTCCAGCACCTCAGTGGATTGGCCGTGGCACTTTGCTCCGGGTAAACCACCAGAAAGTTTTCCTTGTCGGCCAGATCGTTAATCGCAGAAATAGCGGCTAACTCTTCCGCGTTCTGCATACAGCCATGAAGCATCAAGATGAGTGGAACCGGTTTTTCCTTCCGGTAGCCAGACGATGTCCAAACCTTGTATCCGAGACCGCCGGAAGAATTCTTGACCGTTCCACTGGCCCAACTTCCACCTTTGACGCCGACATTCAGCATGACCAGCAACCCCACCGCAATCATGATCTGCTTGAACTTCATAGACCTTTGACCACTCACGTTTATCTCTGGCAGCGCTCAGCAAACTCGACGATTAGATCGGCAACTCTGCTGGCGCCTCGCTCACCGAGTGTGATCGTAAAATGGGTAGTGCCGGAGATCATTTCGTCCTCCATTTCGGGAATGCATTTCCGAAATGAGCCCATCATCGAATCCGGATAAATCGGTGGCTGCTTTGGTTCCAGGCCCTTCTCGGCGCGCAGGAGCAACACCGGAACCCGAAGCGAATTCAATCGCCCTACAATCTCGTCTTTCTTGAAAGCTTCAGCGACGTCCACTCGTACCGCGTCTGCTGATGCTTTGGGCCGCACGGTCGTATCACCGACTACCTCGTAATCCAGAAATGCTTCCGTCCATGAATTCCATTCGTCCGGAGGGAAATTCGGCTGACCGCGCCAGAAATCAA
>JBGTLE010000351.1:0-3186 GCA_041744295.1 Pyrinomonadaceae bacterium
GATCCCCCAAATCTTACAGTGTAGATACCTTCATCATCGTTGGGGCTACGCGCTTCCACACGCAGAATCAGATCTTCGCGCTTTCGTAGGAAGACTGCGCGTGTGACTGGTGAGGAGCCTTCCGCATGGAGCGTGAACTTCATCAGCGGCCGCAAACTACCGGCAGTGAAGACATCTACGTCACCATTCAGGTTGTTACTTCGGACGGTGATTAAGACATCGCCGGGCGTCCCTGTGAAGGCATAGAAATGGTCGGTCAAACGCGAGTCGCCGAGATCTCGCGCGGCAATTGTACCCACAACCTCATTCGTTCGAACCGGTGAGGCAGAATTGATATCTACTGATTGCGCCAGGGATACAGTTGCAGCCGAACAGAAGAGGAACATCAACGTCGAGGCTCGCGCCCCCCGCAGCAAAAGTTTCTGAGCAATTAGAATTGATATCTTCAAAAAGAACACCGGATAAGTTGCCACTAAACGCCTGGCTACCTTGTGACGGGAGAATATCAGATTTCAGCGCGCGAACAGAATACGGATCAACGTTGACTACGCGAGATCGTTGAACCACTCGCTACTCTCAGTTGCGTGCGCCATTGTTTTCAATTCTGTTATTCCTTGAGGCGCCGCTTTGAGTTATGACCTTTGAGCGTTCAGCGGAATAAACCGTCTCGCCGGGTGCATTGTCCATAAAGTTACTAATGATTACATTGTTGGACGAGTCGCTAACCTCAATCGCGCCAGTCCCGCCTGAGCCGCAGGACAGGAGCCTGTTATCTCGGACCACTGTCCCTGATGTCCCGTAATCCAACAATATTCCTCGGTTAACCCTTTGAATAAAATTGCGTTCTATTACTACGCCGGGGGCGCCTCTAACCAATATTCCGGCAAAACTGATGCGTCCAAAAGGAGCTGTTGGAGGACTGCCGACCACGGTATTGCCGACGACCCGAACGTTGCGAAATCCTGTGGTTGGATTGAGGCCGTTGATTGCGATACCGCAAATAACTGGTGTCCCACTTGGCCCCATCTGAGTATCGGTCGCATCAATCAAATTCCCCTCAATCAAAACGTCGTCCACCACATCACCCGTATTCGGTTCGACGTCGATAACCGCAGTCCCAGGCCCTCCTGAAATCCCAGGTGAGATGAAGCGATTTTTTCTGACGACCGCACCCACCACATTGGTCAAGGCCAGGTTCTGACTTGCCGAGCCGGTAAAGAGATTATTTTCAAACAAGATGTTACGCGCCGCATTTCCCTTTTCCGCGGTGCCCCCGGCCTGTAGCGCTATAGTGCGTACACTCTCAAACCAGTTGTTCCGAGCTATGCAGTTTTCGCAGTTGCCGAGAGACACTGTCTGCGCCGCTGAATTGAAGTCTTTCCTGGCGCCGCGGAAGTGACAACCCTCAACGCGTAGTCGTTCATTCCTGGTCGCATGACCAATAATCCCTGATCGGCTCTGCACTATGGTGAAAACTGACTGTCCAGTGCGCCCGTAGGCTACGCCGGGGCTTGCTTCAGGAGCGGTGCCCTCCTCAAGTATTGAATCCCAATTCTCACAAACCAGGGCCGTGTTGCTATCGAGCACAACCGCAGGTCCCTCTACCCGCGAAGAATAAACTCCCTTCCCAACCAGCTTAAGTGTATGGCCCGGCGTAACGAGGATTTGCGTCGAGATGGTACCTCCACCGGTTAGAATTATCTCACCTGTTCCTTGACCTAACATGCGATCACACGCGTTTACCTTTGCGCCAACGTCCGCGCCCGGTTGCCTTCTGGCGTCGCAAGTACGGCTTGTTTGCGACGCTGAAGCGGATCTCGACCGCGGCCTTGTTTGAGGAGGTCTAGCTGCACCACTTATCGGGGACTCAGCTTTGGCAGTAAGCATTTTCTGGAGCTCAGGTTGAGCGCCAGAGTAGAACCCAATTAATCCAACTAGAATGACTATGATGAGTTTCATGCTTTCTTATTGCTCCCGGGTAAACGCGAGGGTAGTTATGTGCATTGTTGTAAAAGTAGGACACGCTGAGTCAGGAGGAGAGAACTGGTATCTTTCGGGGGAGATTCTGGATATCCGGTGTCGAAGGGGGAACTACCTCTCCGCGACGCGTAACTCCGTCACACATTTCAGGTTGCAGATCTTAGCATGCTTCACCTGTTTCACGCAGCCAAGAGGATTATAGGTAGTGGGTCAGTTTCAAGCCTCTGCGCTACGCAGAGAAAAACTTCATACTCACCCACTACCGTCACGACAAACTGAAGTTTGTCGGACACTCCAGACGAAAACTGACGCACTACTCGGAGATGTATCGTGGTACATCACTGCATTCTGCTATTATTACCGCGATTCATGATAATGAGTGAACGAACGAACAGCTCTGCTTTCGTCCGCACGATCATCTTAAGCATCATCTGCTGTTTGCGCTTTTCAGTTGGTGAAGGGTTACGCTTGACACCATTCCCGGTCTCAACACTTGCGGAGGACGAGGTAACTAACACTCACCGTCGCGCCACCACTTCGAGTGAGACTTCGCTGCGCAAGTATGGCCCACTTGATGTGCCCACACGAGTGCAGAATCGTGGCAAGCGCCAGCTTGCGGATTACGGGAACCCACCTTCTCACAGCGGCCGCGTGTTAACTTGTCGCCAGCTCCTCTTGCCCGGAACCGGCGAGCCGATAGGCCTTGTTTCGCTGCTTTTCGGATCACGTTCAGCGGGTCGCCCACCGCCTTCAACTGCTAGTCTGCTAAGAGTCACCAAACTTTGAAAGAACGCATGGTCGTGGTTTAGTCGTCTATCTGCCTTTACGTTGTCAGCACCCAATACCGCAACTTAAAAGTTGAACTCTGGACTTCCTGCCGGTAGAGGAAAGTTTTTGATTCAAACGCAGAACGCGAGATTTCGTCCAGATCGATCGTTGGCATAGCTTTTCATTTTGACGAAACACAAGGAGGAGATGGTAAGTGGAAAGCTTTGACCTCTCTTTGCCTATTACGTTTCTATTATTGGCGATAGACCCTTCTACCGGGCACGGGCTTGGTGATCTCTTAAATAATATCGGGCTCTGCGTCATAGTTGCTGCAACCCTTGCTTTCATAGCGAACAAGCTTAAACAGCCTGCCCTGCTCGCTTACCTTCTGGCGGGCGTCCTTATCGGTCCTGAAATTGGCTTCAAGCTCATTACCGA
>JBGTLE010000352.1:0-7591 GCA_041744295.1 Pyrinomonadaceae bacterium
CGCCGCAATTGGCCACTCTCGCGACCGAAGCTCCCGAGGGTGATGAGTGGTTGCATGAGTTGAAGTTCGACGGTTATAGGATGATCTGTCATCTAAGAAAGGGTGCGGTGCGGTTTTGGAGTAGAAACCAGAAAGACTGGACCGCTAAGTTTCCCAATATCGCGAAAGCATTGAAGGAGTTTCCGGCTGGCACGGCTGTTCTTGATGGCGAAGTCATGGCACTTGATGCGAAGGGACGGGCCAGTTTTCAAAAACTGCAGCAGTCGATCAAGACGGGTGATTCGGGATTCATCTATCAGATATTTGATCTGGTCTATTTGGATGGTTACGACCTGACTGCAACGCCGCTCATTGATCGAAAGCGCGCGCTGGAAAAACTGTTTTCATCTATCGGCGAGCGAAGTCCGTTGCGCTACAGCGAGCACATCGAAGGCAACGGTCGCGCGTTCCTCAAACAAGCTTGCGAATACGGGATCGAGGGTATCGTGTCGAAACTGGCCGACTCGAAATATGAATCGACACGCACCCGCAGTTGGTGGAAAGTGAAATGCAATCAACGGCAGGAATTTGTGATTGCTGGGTACACGCCTTCGAAGAAAGCGTTTCCCGGTTTCGGCTCGCTGGCGCTGGGTGTTTATGAGAAAGGAAAACTCGTCTATGCCGGACGGGTTGGCACCGGGTTCAGTATCAAACAGCGATTGGATCTGCAGAAGAGACTCGATCAGAACTCGCGATCAACTTCGTCCTTTGCAGTGAAGCCAAAAGAACCCGGTCTCCGCGATGCAGTTTGGAGTGAACCGAAGCTAGTGGCCGAGGTTGAGTTTACCGAGTGGACAGCAGATGGGTCGATTCGTCATCCATCGTTCAAAGGGTTGCGGGAAGACAAAAGTCCCGCTGAGGTTCGTCGCGAACGTCCTGCCGAGTAAACGCAGAAACCGGCGAGAGCCTTTGCAGCTCCCGCCGGTTCTGGATTGATAGGGGAAGTCATTTAGGAACGGGTGGCTTTCCGCCTTGCGGGCAGGACCACAGTTCGACAATCAATTCCGACCGGGTTGGACCAACCAGGGTAACGATGCGGCGAGAATCAATGCCGCGAGAGTTCATCAGATAGTCAACCACTCTCGTGGTGTGTTTCTGAACGTCGGCTGAGCGACCGTACTGACCGGGATAGACGATGACGTAAGCCGTCGACGTCGGGTCGTTCTGCAGTTCAATCGCGAAATTATCCAAACGCGCCTTTTCGTCGTTGCGAGCGATGTCCGGGAACTCGTCGAACTTCCGACATTCGATCGGAACCGGGAACTGGACGACACAGGTTGCGGAACAGTCCATCGGATAACCGCCCATCGAGAGCTGGGCTTGCACCGAGGCGCCTGCCAGTCCGGTCGTATCTACTTTGATTGAGTTAGTTCCCTGACCGGAGATGATCGTTCCTGCGGAGACCGTCCAGTTGTAAATATGTGGACCTGAACCTCCCGTGACATTCGCGGTGAAATCAAGTGGCTGTCCCAGCACTGGGTTGTCGGGGCAAGAGATGTTTACGGTTGGACAGACCGGAGTTGGGGGTGGACACCTGTTAACCAAAACGGTCACGGATGAAAAGGCCTGACAGAGTTCATCGCCGCTGCCGGTATCGATGTCGACGAAGGCGCGATGGTAACCCGGCGCGGCTCCGGCCAAATTCCAGCTCACGTTTGCTCCGTCGCCTTGGATACGACCGGCACTTGCTCGCCATGAGTAACGAATGGCAGAGCCTCCGGGAGAGATCGCCCTGGCGTCAAGGTTGACCACCGGTGGCGTGCCGCCATCCTCACAAACCTGAATAGTCGTCGGGTTTGCAGCGAGACTCAGAGTAGGAGGAGAGTAACGAACGGTCTCCTGTCCCTTCTGGGCAAATGCTTCTGTTGCAAACAGATTGAATCCCACCACAGCAATTGGTAAGACTAAGCCGATTAAGCGGCGACGCGAGTATCTGACCATTTCCACTCCTTTTCGCAATTCCGAAAGTTGAGATCACGACGGCTTCTGGGGCCAAGTGTGTGACTCAGAAGTAGCAGTTGATCAAGGAAAAGAGGGAATAACAGTCAATTTCCATAACCTGTGGGTCGTGGCTCTAAGCGTTGGGGTCGGTTTGACTCACCTTGAAAATTACAGTAGATAAGTTGTGCCCAGACATCCCCCGCTTCAGTCGTTGCAATGAGAAACGTGCTCATCATCGTCGTGCTTTGCTTGCTGGTTGGTCAAGGTGCATGTTCGCGCCGGAATAACTCGACAAGCGCGGTTGACGCAAACGCGTCTGGCGGTAGTTCTGGCGTCGAAGCCGGGGCGCAGGCACGCACTCAACTGGAGAGTGGCAGGGAGTTTTATCGAAAAGACCAGGATGAGAAGGCTATCGAGGCTTTTCAACTGGCGCTCAAACTCGATCCCGATCTAGCGGAGGCCCACTTTCGGCTGGGACTTACTTACGACGCAATCGGAAAAGAGCAGGAAGCGGAAGAGTCTTACAAGAATGCCGTAAAGAGTTACAAGAAATACTTCTCCCTTCCCGAGCACGACAAAGACGCTGAGGCCCATTACAACCTTGGCCAAACCTATGCCGGGCTCAGCCTGTTTACCGAAGCCGTCAGAGAGTATCGCACCGCCACTCGTCTGAAGAATGACGATGCCGACATCTATTACGACATGGGCCTGGCGCTGGCTCGTTTGGCCCAGTATGACGAAGCGGCTGCAGCATTTACGAAATCTTTAGAGATAGATCCTGAGAATTACCGGGCCGAAGATGAACTTGCCGAAGCTCGGGAGGGTGCGAAGCGGATTAAGGCCGGCAAGAAACATCAGGAAGATTTGCTGAAAAAGAAGAAGGACGAAGAGTTAAAGAAGGGGCAGGACGGAAGCACGCCCGACAACAGCACTAAACCGGCTAGTGAAAAGAAACCCCAAGCCTGACGCTTCGGTAAGAAAGAGAAGAAATTCATAATGGCCACATACACACCACCGCCGTATTTCCCGCAAAGTTCGCTCGCTCCGCCTGACAAAAACCGGTATCTGAAGTTCAAGCTGGCGATGGTGGGCTTAGGCCTGCTGCTTTTGGGGCTCCTTATCGGGTTGGGAATGGGAATTTGGTACCTGGTAATATGGCTTTCCTGAGCATCCCCTCACGGGTGGCCGTAAGTGACTTTGCAAAAGAAGTCCCTAGCGAAGCTTCACCGCAAGCTAGAAATCCTTGAACAAACCGGCCCGGACTTCGCGCCGGGTTTACTAAAAGGTACGAAAGCTCCGCACATCGACAAGATAAAAATCGAGGGGCGCGTCAGCTACGCGGTGTTGGTCTGTCGAGGCCCGATTAGTATGCAAGAAGAGCTGACGCTATTGCTCGCGGCGCAAGAGCACGACAGAAAGCTTCCCCCAGGTTCGGAGCAATCAGCGGAAGATAGACGTTTGGAAGTTCGGGATAAGCCGTTGGAAAGGCGTGTCTTCATGAGCACATATCGTGACCGTTTAGTCAAAGCACTACAGGATGAGGACTACAGATATGCTTACGACGAAGAATTTGCGAATTCCCGTATGGCAACGCAAATCAAAGTAATCCGAGAACAGCGCGAGGGGATGACACAAGCTCGGTTGGCCGAGATGTCGGGCATGAGGCAATCCCGAATATCCGCACTTGAGAATGTTGATTATTCAGCATGGAGTATCAGTACCTTAAGGCGGCTCGCACGCTCCCTCGGCGTTAGGCTTTCGTTTAAGTTTGAAAGTTGGGGTGAGTTGCTCTCAGAAGTGGAGACCTTCAGCCGAGAAGGATTGCAACGATCTGACTTTGAACAAGACTCTGCCTTTGGAGAACTAGAACCGACCATCGCAGCGAATCCGCGACTGGGAGAATTCAAACCACATCAGAGCCAAGGCGATGAGATTCAAGAAATGGCTCGGCTAGGAGTCGAATATGGAATTGCTGGCAGTCAGAACCGCTAGATTTATTGCTTACCTTAACGCGGAAGAACTCAACCCAAAAGGAAAGCCCATTGCTCACGATTACTTCAAGAAGTTCGTGGAGCGATACCAGTTCATAAAACGCCCTACAACTGCCGAAGAGATTCTTGACCCCCAAGACAAGGGGATTATTTTCGAGCAGGGTAAACTTGGTGATGTCGGCATAAACAAGATCACGCTGTTTGATACGGCAGTGGCGGTAGAGACTAGTGTGTCAACAGACGAGAGCGAGAGAGTATTTTATGACATTCTAAATTGAGGAGCGGAAACCTTTGAACTTTCTAACCGCTCAGACTTAGTTACCCGCAAAAGCTACGTGAGTGAAATTGTTTTTCGGAGTGACATGTCACTTCCGACAGTCAATCTAGGTCTTCATACAGTGGCCAGCAGAGTTTCAGAACTTGTGAGTTCCTATATCGGTAGCAGTCAACCGTTTGAAGTCAGTGGAATCACGGTTTCTTTCGATCCCACACAATCGAAGCAACTATGGACACCGCTTCAGGTTTTTCGGCTTTCAGAAACCCCCTTCTCTGAAAAGAAATATTACTCTGGCGCGCCGCTAAGGACGTCCGATCACATTGAGGTTATTGAGCAATTCGAGGATATGCTCAAACCACTCTAGCATTGGGAAATTAGAGACCCGCGGTCCCACCCTCCTTTCGCTACACACTGTGGCCACAGCGTCCGCCCGCTTGACACTTTCTGCCCTGATCCCTATAGTCTCCCGTTTCGGACTGACAGTCTGAAGTACACAGTGCAACGTCCGGTTGGTTCTGTCGGTGTGGAGGCGTTGCCCGGCTGGAAATTTCAGTCGTCTTGACAATTATTGTGGCGTAATCGCATGCGTCGCAGTTCCTGATATATGGAACTGTTCCAGCGCATGTTCGTGCGAAAGGCTTTGTCCTTCTCGTCCCTAAATACGACGCCACAGAAAAGTTTCGGCTTATGGGAAGCCAGAATCCACACCCGCCAATCAGCGAATTCAGAACATCCCTAGCATCCAGTATCTAAACAGGGCAGCCGCCTGCGCTGACTGCCGGACAAGTTCCGGACAAGAGGCAGGTAACGCCCCTTTGCGCTTTGCAATACGCTGGCGCCAGTTAACTGAAAAGGACGATAGCAGTGCCGACAATTAATCAGCTTGTTCGAAAAGGGCGCGAAAGGGTCAAGTATAAGACCGCAAGCCCGGCGCTTCAGAGTTCACCTCAGAAACGCGGTGTCTGCACCCGCGTTTACACGCAGACGCCTAAGAAGCCAAATTCGGCTTTGCGCAAAGTGGCGCGCGTGCGTCTGACAAACGGTATCGAGGTCACAACTTACATTCCGGGTGTTGGGCATAATTTGCAGGAACACTCGATTGTGCTGATCAGGGGCGGTCGTGTGAAGGACCTGCCCGGTGTCCGCTACCACGTAATTCGCGGCACGCTGGATTCTGTCGGCGTTGCAGATCGCAAGCAAGGGCGCTCGAAGTATGGGGCCAAGCGACCAAAAGGGGCTGGCAAGTAAGAAAGAGATGTCAGAGATCAGATGTCAGATGTCGGTAACCCGACACGGCTAACCCCTGAAACTACTGAAACCTGAGACCACTGAGACCTGAGACTTTACCGATATGCCAAGAAGAAGAGTTGCCGAGAGACGCGAGGTCCTTCCCGACCCGATCTACAACAGCCCGCTGGTGACCAAGTTTATTAACGGCGTCATGTGGGGTGGCAAGAAGTCGGTCGCCGAGATCATTTTCTACGGGGCCATGAGCCAGGTTGGTGAAAAGACTGGTGAAGAGCCGTTGAAGGTTTTCAAACGCGCCATCGATAACGTGAAGCCCACGGTCGAAGTGAAGTCGCGTCGCGTAGGCGGTTCAACCTATCAGGTGCCTATCGAAGTGCATCAGGAGCGCCGTGGCGCGCTGGCGATTCGCTGGATTGTCTCGTATGCGCGTGGTCGTGGCGAGAAGACAATGATGGATCGCCTTGCCGGCGAGATCCTCGACGCTGCCAACAATCGTGGCAACTCAGTTAAGAAGAAGGAAGACACTCATCGCATGGCGGACGCCAACAAGGCGTTTGCGCACTACAAGTTTTAAGTAAATGGCTAAACACGATCTAAGCAAGTTCAGGAACATTGGCATCATGGCCCACATTGATGCCGGTAAAACTACGACGACCGAACGTGTCCTTTATTACACGGGCGTCTCGCACAAAATTGGCGAGGTGCACGAGGGCACGGCGACGATGGACTGGATGGAGCAGGAGCAAGAGCGCGGAATCACGATTACCAGCGCGGCGACGACCTGTTTCTGGGACCGGAACAACGTTGAATATCGCATCAACATTATCGACACCCCCGGCCACGTCGATTTCACGATGGAAGTTGAACGTTCGCTACGCGTGCTCGACGGAGCGGTCGCTGTGTTTGACGGCGTCGCCGGAGTAGAGCCGCAGTCAGAGACCGTTTGGCGCCAGGCTGACAAGTACGGCGTTCCGCGCATCTGTTTCATCAACAAGCTTGACCGTGCCGGGGCGTCATTTGAAAGATCATTTGAGTCGATCATTACTCGCCTGGGCGCCAATCCTGTAGCAATTCAAATTCCGATCGGGCTCGAGAGCAATTTCAGCGGCGTCATCGATTTGATAGCGATGAAGGCCCTTGTCTGGAACGACGAGAGCAAGGGTTCCGAGTACGAAACAACCGAAATACCCGACGACCTTAAAGGGGCAGCGGAAGCAGCGCGCGAGAAATTGGTCGAGGCAGTCGCCAGCGTCGACGATGGCCTAATGCACAAGTACATCGAAGGCGAGCAGATTAGCGAGGAAGAGATCCGCAAGGCGCTTCGCAAGGGAACTCTGGAATTGAAACTCGTTCCAGTAGTTACCGGATCCGCATTCAAAAATAAGGGCGTACAGACGCTGCTGGATGCAGTTGTGGATTACCTTCCTGCGCCTCTTGATGTGCTGCCCGTTGAAGGGATCAACCCGAAAACTGGGGAGGCCGAAACTCGTCCTCCCGACGCCAGCGCGCCGTTTGCCGGTCTTGTATTTAAGATCATGGCGGACAAGCACCTGGGTCAGTTGTCGTTTGTGCGCATCTACAGCGGCACCATCAAGGCTGGTTCTTACGCCTACAATCCGACCAAGGATTCCAGAGAACGGGTCGGCCGGTTGATGCGCATGCACGCTAACAAGCGCGAGGATATTGACGAGGCGAGCGCCGGTGAGATTATCGCGATTGGTGGTATGAAGCAGGTCACCACTGGCGACACGGTTTGTGATGAAAACAAGCCAGTCATTCTTGAGCGGATGGAGTTTCCTGCGCCCGTCATTCGCGTGGCTGTTGAGCCGAAGACCCGGCAGGATCAGGATAAGCTTGGCGTGGCTCTAAATCGTCTGGCGCAGGAAGATCCTTCTTTCAATGTTTCAACCGATCAGGAAACTGGTCAAACCATTATCGCCGGCATGGGCGAACTCCACCTCGAGATCATTGTCGATCGTATGAAGCGCGAGTTTGGCGTTGAGGCGAATGTGGGCAAGCCGCAGGTCGCTTATCGTGAAACGATTACTCAACCTGCCCCTGGCAAGGAGATTTACAAGAAGCAGACTGGCGGTCG
>JBGTLE010000353.1:0-6710 GCA_041744295.1 Pyrinomonadaceae bacterium
TCACGGGCTCGGCGATCGCCAACCGCGCACTTTGAGGTTGCTTCATGAATAACCCGGGCTAGGTCTTGGAAGTTCGGCACTCTGCCCAGGGATTAATGCCGGAAAAATCCTTCGACATTCTTCTTGAACGGATTACGTCTGGTAACCCAGAAGAAGCATGGGGTCTGTTCCTCGATGAGTACTCGGCTACTATCCTTCAGGTAGTTCGGCACGTCGAGCGTGATTCCGATTTCGTTCCCGATTGCTTTCAGTTTGTCTGTGAGCGACTCAGCGCGAACTCCTTCCGCAGATTGCGAAAATTTCGACCCCAGGGTCCCGCAGCTTTTTCGACGTGGCTGCGCGCGGTAGTGCGAAACCTGTGTTTGGATTGGCGTCGTAAACAATTTGGCAGGCCTCGCCTTTTCAAGTCTATCTCCCGTCTTTCAGTTTTTGACCAAGAAGTCTTTCGCCACCTGTTTGAACGTCGCGAATCTTTTGATGAGACGTTTCAATCACTGCGATCGGCCTTCCCCGAGATAACTCACCACCAACTCGCCGAAAGCAACGCGCGAGTCGAGAAAGAATTGACGACGAATCAGCGCCGACTGTTAGATGCTCGCACTTCTCAGCGAGTAAGTCAGGCGAGACCAATCTTCGCCGAGGATGTCTCTGCTCACGCTAACATTCCCGATGCGTCACCGAATCCTGAAGCTCGCGCCATTCTAAAAGAAAGGGCGACAGCACTCGGGCGGGCGCTTAGTCGCCTGCCGCAGCGCGAACGGCTCCTAATACGCCTAAGATTCGAACAGGAGTTAACGTTGGAACAGGTAGCCAGGCTACTTGATTTAGGAAACGCTCAACGGGTTGAACGGCAGATCAAGGCCGTGTTAGAGAAATTGCGTGAAGAGTTGGATTAGGACCAACGGCTCGCGGAAAAACTACGAGGCTGTCCGTGAAAGCATAGCAGAGGTGCAGTTCCAAATGGACGAGTCCGAGATTAAAAAACTGTTGCGGGTTTTGCCGAGCCAGGCCGGAAAACGCGGCTGGCGCTGCCCTGATGAAAATCAACTAGCTGCGTACGCGGCTCAAAGCCTCCCCGGACCGGACAGCAACTCCATCGAGGCTCATCTAGTGGACTGCGATTTCTGTCTCGGCCAAGTCGCTTTCCTCACGAAATCTGCCGATTGGTCAAACTCAGTGGAAGTTCCGGCGAACTTGATGTCAGGAGCGCGTAATCTGTTAGCTCACAAGCCAGGCAGGACTATCAACTGGGGCTGGCGTTGGGCTGCTGCCACTGCCGCTGTCGCCTGTTTTGCTCTCTTGTTTGTAGTTATTGCCGAGCGATTGCGCAGGCAGGAATCGGTTCCGCGCCCCAGTGATAAGCTCGTAGCACAGCAGACTGCCCCTGAGCGCGTTCCCTTTCCTCAGTCAACTCCGGCCTCGCCGGCACGTTCTGAACCCACTCAATCAGCGCAAATGCCAAAGGCCAAGCCGACTCAGGCACCCGCGGTGCGCAGCAACACCGTTGCAGAACTGCTGCCGAAATTGATCACCCCACGCGACGGTGCAGTTCTGCGACGTGACGAGCTGGAGTTCCGGTGGGAGCCGGTGTCCGACGCCATCTTTTACGACGTGCGAGTCATGTCTGCCGACGGCGACCTGGTGTTTGAACAACAGACTGAGAACACCAGGCTAAAGCCAACCGCCAATGCGCTTCTTTTGGCGGGAGCGAAATACTTCGTCGTCGCGCGCGCTCATCTACTCGAGGGCAAGTCTGCGAAGTCCAGTGTTGTCAGCTTTCGAATCGCCGGACCTTGAAGCTTGGTCTGGTTGTTAGTTTGAAGTGAACTCTGTTCCTGAAGAAATCTGAATGAATGTCGGGTGTTCCCAGTGCCGCACGGTGCGTTCTTCGGTAGGCACGAAGTGTTCCTGGTGCAGTAGGCACGAAATGTTTATAGCACCGATGGTTCAACAATACTTACAACAGCGATTCCACAGGCCTAAGTGGTGGTCGTAACACCAGTATCGACCGACTCGACATCGCCGGTAATCACGCCGACAGTAACAGGAACACTAGGCAACGACGATTGGTACACAAGCGATGTGGATGTGAGTTGGTCCGTCAACGATCCGGAGTCAAGTGTGTCGTCATCAACGGGCTGTGATAGCACTAGCGTAACAGCGGACACACTTGGCGTCACCTTTACATGCACTGCAACGAGCGGCGGCGGTTCCTCCAGTCAGTCAGTAACGGTCAAACGCGATGCAACTGCGCCTTTTGTATCGTGTGGATCCGCTGACGGTGCTTGGCACTCGTTAGACGTTTCAGTTGCCTGCACAGGAAGCGACAGCGTCTCGCAGCTTGCTAATGCAGGTGATGCCAGTTTCTCCCTGACGACAAGCATCCCAGCCGGAGCTGAAACAGCAAATGCTGCGACGGGCAGTCGTAACGTCTTCGACCGCGCCGGCAATTTCGCAACGGCTGGCCCGCTTAACGGAAACAAAGTTGACAAGAAAGCTCCGACGATAACCATCACAGCTCCAGCCAGCGCGCTCTACCTGTTGAATCAATCCATCGCCGCCAACTTTACCTGTCTGGAGGGTGGTGCTGGCGTGGCAACCTGCGACGGCACAGCGCCCAATGGCGGTAACATCGACACCGCATCAGTTGGTTCGAAAGCTTTCACGGTCTCAGCAACTGACAACGTTGGTAACAGCGCCTCTCCACAATCGGTGTCTTATAACGTCGGCTTTAGCATCCGTGTGCTTTTCGACCACACGAAGGCAGCGAAGAGTGGAAGTGTTATTCCGATCAAGCTGCAATTGGTTGACGCATTGGGCCACAACGTGTCTTCAGCCTCATTTCTCGTACATGCAGTTAGCTTGATTCAGATTGCGACCAGTGCTTCGGAGACAATCAATGACGCGGGAAACTCGAATCCCGACGCCAACTTCCGCTTCGACCCGTCGCTGGGTTCCGGGGGCGGTTATATCTTCAATCTGAAAACAACAGGACTCCCAACCGGCACTTACAGTCTGGGGTTCACCGTTGATGCTGACCCATCCGTCCACACCGTGCAATTCGCAGTGCGGCAGTAACGGACAGAGGATTTCAGTTGGTTGGAACACTCAGCGGCCGTCGTTGCGGACACAACTTCCCCGAGGTGGCGTTCTCTGGGACAGCCCCGTATTCCAATTCAGAAATGCTTTACGAATGGACCGTGGGCGCGTTGGCGTGTGGAACAAAGCAACGACGGCAGCGGGCTTCGTACATTCCAGCGGCGCCGACGGCGACGCGCTCTTCGGATTCGAAGATGCGTTGGGAGTAGTTGGCGGGCTGGCCACACTTCATGCAGATGGCGTGAGTCTTTGTAATGTACTCGGCGATGGCGAGGAGTTGCCGCATCGGTTCCCAGGGGTTGCCAGAGTAGTCCTGATCCAGTCCGGCGATTATTACTCGCACTCTCTGAGCAAGCTCGTTGCTATATCAACGAGTTCGTTGTCGAAAAATTGTCCCTCGTCAATGCCGACAACTTTTTTGTATCGCCTCTTGGCAAAAACGGTAAAAACTCTAACGTTGAGCATTTCCATTCTAGTCTCGACTGATATACCGCTCGACTACCGTGATAAAGGTATTGAGTCTCTCATCAGTGCCAGTTTGTGCTTCAGCCAGAGCCGAGACTTTCATTTCTGATTTAATCTGGCAACCAGCGCCGAAGATTCTCCTCCGCACTCGGCTGCCACCACGGCGGGCAATTCCTTCTCCCTATCCTCCAATGGAAACAAATCAGGTGCTGCCTGCGGCCTGATCCGGCAGAAACAACTGGCGGGTGTTATAATAAGAACGACATGCAGGTCGACGAAGACTATTTCCACAATCCTCCGCCCGGTTCGGCGGCGGCGCGCGCAGTTGAATTTGGGATAGATCTGACGCTGACTCTTGAGAACCTGCGGCTCACGCCGGAAGAAAGAATCCTCAAACTAGACGATCACCTGGCGGGAATTGCTTGGTTGAAAGCGAATGCGCGTCTGATACCACCATCGGAAGCAACTGCGCATGAAAGCAGTTAGGAGCCAACTTGAATTCCTCGGCCGCCATGACATCGAATGCGTTATCAGTGGCGGCGTTGCCGGCACTTTGCACGGCTCAGCAATCCCCACCACGGCCTTGGACGTTTGCTACTCACGGACAACAGCAAATCTCCTAAGGCTGGCAGCAGCCCTTCAGTCGGTAAATGCCAGACTGCGCAACGCTCCGGCTGACCTGCCGTTTCTTCTGGATGCCGAAACGCTTCGCAAAGGACTCAACTTTACCTTCGTTACGGATGTCGGGGATCTTGATCTGCTCGGCGAGGTCCGCGGAATAGGTTCTTATGACGCAGCCGTTGAGGGAGCTTCATCATTTCAAGTTTTAGGACATGAGTTCAAAGTAATTGCGCTGGACAAACTGATTCTTGCGAAACGAGCCGCTGGTCGTGCCAAGGACCTGATTGCCGTTGCGGAGCTGGAAGCCATTCTTGGCGGGAAAGCCCATTCGGATGAGCAGTGACCGCTTCGTGAGCAGTGACGGGTTCAATCGGAATGGACCGTAGGTGCGTCAGCGTGGGGGACGAAGCAACGGCGGCAGCGGGCTTCGTACATACCAACTGCGCCGACGGCGACCCGCTCTTCGGATTCGAAGATTCGTTGAGAGTAATTAGCAGGCTGCCCGCATTTCATGCAGATGGCGTGAGTCTTTGTAATGTACTCGGCGATGGCGAGGAGTTGAGGCATCGGGTCCCACGGTTTGCCGGTATAGTCCTGATCCAGTCCGGCGATTATTACTCGCACCCCTCTTTTAGCTAACTGGTTTGCTACGTCAACGAGTTCGTTGTCGAAAAACTGCCCTTCGTCAATTCCAACAACTTCAGTATCAGGCTCGATCGTGGCGAGCAGTTCCGCTGCGGTGCGGATCTTGGAAGACTCGTGCCGCATCTCAGAATGGGAAACAATGTGGTCGGCTGAATAACGCGAATCCACTTCTGGTTTGAAGACCTGGACCTTCTGTCGGGCAATCTTCGCCCGCCGCAGCCGGCGAATGAGCTCCTCCGACTTTCCGGAAAACATCGCGCCCGCAATTACTTCAACCCAGCCCTGCATTGTGCGAGGGTGTGGCATCGGTTCATCGTTACCCTGAACAATCAACTCTTCCATCATCGAGTCCCTTTAGACGTGTTCTGGTATAACTCAGGATTGTAGAAAGGTGCAAAGGCAGCGATCAGCGCCAACTCAAAACTGAGCGAGCGAGTAACCAGGTCTCGCGAAAGAACTCCCCAGGCGCCCTCACGGCTGCGAGTGTCACGCTTGCCAGAGACTTCGTCGATCACCAGGCCCAACTCACGCCGGCCCTCTATTACTCTCTTCGCCAGTGCTTCCGGGACGGAGATTGAGGGTGAGGATCCAAAGGCCCCGTGCTTGCCGTCAGTGGCGTAGGCCCATCCGCGAAGAAATGTGTGCCACTCGCCCTCAATCGAAATCGAATGAAACCCTCCCTCGAGTCCGACATAAATCTCAGCCTCCAGACGCTGGCTGCGAAGCAAGTCACGCACTGCCAGGGCCCTCTCCCGTGCGCCTTGCATCAGTTCCCAGTCGGTTAAGGGCATAGCCGGAGCATTCGTACTTACGGGGCGCGCCACGACGTTGGCTTCGGCCCACGAGGAATCGATTGCCGCGACCCGGGCCACACACGCGCGGACCGCCATGATCTTGGCAGCACGGTCCGAGCCTAGAGCAATAGTCTTGATCGGGGACTGGGATTGCGACCGGTTCAAAATTACTTGTTACCGACGAAAGTTGCGTGTGGCGAAACGCGTCAGAGGCTATACCAGAGCGAAGCTTGCGTCAAAGCGCGGAGACACGGGGACATGGGGACACGGAGACACTGGGACACTGGGACACTGGGACACGGCGATGGGGCGATGGGGAGATGGGGAGACGCGGAGATGGGAAACGGGGAAACTCCCACCATTCTGCGGCTCGGCCGCTTCCCTTGCGAAAAGGCTCTGCCCTTCCGGGACGCTACATAAGACTTGAGGCTACGCCTCCGCATCCAGAGGCGTAGCCTCAAAGCTCTAAGAATGATGCGTGCGGAAAGCTATAGGCGTTCCGCACGGGGTGCGGCAAAGCCGCAGATTTCTGAAGCTTCCACATTTCGTGCCCAGGCGTCCCTGTGTCCCCGCGTCTCCCCTTTGGTTGAGCGGGCTATCTTGACATTGACTGTCGCCATTGCTGTAATCAAATTCTTCCTGTCATTCTCTCGAAGTAGTTCTCGCTGGAGGTCTTTACAACGTTGCCTGTTAACGAACTAGTTTACGATTGGAACAATATTGATCCCGCTATTAAGGCACCCAACCGTCACATAGGTTTTGACGACGAGACTCTGCGCGATGGCTTGCAATCACCGTCGGTTTGCGAACCCACGGTCGAGAAGAAGATTGAACTGCTTCATCTGATGAATGCGCTGGGGATCGATACGGCGGATATTGGTCTGCCGGGAGCGGGTGGAACTCATGCGGCGGGCGTGGAGCGCATGGCTCGCGAGATAGTCGATAAGAAACTCAAGATCCGGCCTAACTGCGCGGCACGGACCCATCGCAACGACATCATTCCCATTGTGGAAATCTCGCAACGCGCCGGAATTCCTATCGAAGCCTGCACGTTCATCGGCTCTTCGTCAGTGCGCTTTTTCGCGG
>JBGTLE010000354.1:0-2934 GCA_041744295.1 Pyrinomonadaceae bacterium
CGTCGGTCTTCTAAACCGAACCTGCAAGAGCTGGGTGGAAAGGCACGAGGTTCAACTCCTCCGCGGGCTTCCACTGCGAGAATGAAGGATGAGGGATGAAGGATGAGAAACTCAACTTCCGCGAGCTATGTAATTCATCCCTCATCCTTCCGCCTTTATTCTTCGCCTTTGGCTGTGTAGCTCAAGCGGCAGAGCAAGCGTCTCATAAGCGCGAGGTTGGTGGTTCGACTCCACCCACAGCCACCAATTTCGGGCTGGTGATGTAGCCGACAGCATAGAAGTCCTGCAAACTTGTTGAGAGGGTTTGAATCCCTCCCAGTCCACCAAATTGCGGCGTAGCTCAATTGGATAACGGAGCGCTCGTCTTGTAAACGAGATGATACGAGTTCGAGTCTCGTCGCCGCAGCCAAACAACAGACGCGGGGGTAGGGAGACACGGAGACGCGGTGAATCAGATGCTCTCTCTCCGCGTCTCCGTTTCGCCGCGTCTCCCACATCAGTTTCTTGTGGCGTAGCCAAGCTGGTAAGGCACCGCACTGTTAATGCGGCCATGCGAAGGTTCGAATCCGTCCGCCACAGCCAGATCCTCAGTTTCGAGTTTCGAGTTCCGGGTTTTGAGTTCACCCGTAGACCAACTCGAAACTCAGCACTCGGAACTTTGCTTACTGACCCGGAGCTCGAGTGACAGAGCAGCGGCCTTTTAAGCCGTGAGGTGCGGGTTTGAGCCCCGTCGGGTCAACCAAGTTTCGCGGTGTAGCCCTGTTGGAACCATTTGCGATCCCAGACGTCCTTGTGATCCGGCACGCAGAAAAGGTATGCCAGATCCCCTTCGTTCCTCGGGGAGAATCATCCGAACATGATGACTCCTTATAGACGATAGATAACCACAACGTTTTAAAAGCCGAAGTCTGACCCTGGCACAATGTCATACCGCAATATCCTGCATCCGCAGATGATATGCTGACATTGCCTGAACGGATGCCAGCAGCGATCCTCGTCTGGTGATGCAACCGGGAGGGGCCGCATAGATCGTGCCCTTGGGCAGAACGCCGCGCTACAATCAATTCAATGACCACCCACGAACCGTTCACCATCGGCGTCGAAGAGGAGTATCAGATCGTACATCCGGCGACGCGAGAGCTGCGTTCGCGCGCGCAGCTTATTTTGCCGGAGGCGCAGGCGTCACTCGGCAACCAGGTAACTCCAGAGCTTTACCAGTCGCAGATCGAGATCGGGACGTCCATCTGTCATACGGTGACAGAAGTGCGCACCAAACTACTGCGCCTGCGCGGGGAAGTGATTGCCGCGGCGGAGAAGTACGGCAACCGGATTTTGGCGGCGGGCACGCACCCATTCTCGCACTGGGAAGATCAAACACTCACGCCTAAAGCGCGTTATCGCGGCATCGCTGCCGAGTATCAACAACTAGCCAGCGAGCAACTAATCTTCGGCTGTCACGTACACATTGGAATCAGTGATCGGGAAGCGGCGATCCATGTAATGAATCGCGCGCGCCTTTGGCTGGCGCCCCTCCTGGCGCTCGCTGCCAACTCGCCTTTCTGGCTCGGCGTGGACACTGGCTACGCCAGCTTTCGCACGGGCATCTGGCGACGCTGGCCCATGGCTGGCACGCCGCAGTTCTTTGCTTCGCGGGCGGAGTACGACGCGCTGGTTGACACTCTGGTCAAGACGGGAAGCATCTCCGAGGCGACGAAAATTTACTGGGACGTTCGCCCCTCCGCGCGCTTCGAGACGCTGGAATTTCGCGTCACTGATGTTTGCCTTACGATAGACGAAGCAGTGATGATCGCCGGTCTCTCCCGGGCCCTGGCACGCACCTGCTACGACCAGGCGATCAAGAATGAACCAGCATTGGACGTGCGCCCCGAACTATTGCGCGCCGCCAAGTGGCGCGCCGCACGCTACGGCTTTGACGCGGAGTTGATTGACGTGGCTGACAATTGCGCCATCCCGGCGCACGAGATGATTGAAAAAATGCTTGCCACTCTCCGCCCGGCGCTCGAATCGTACGGCGACTTGGATGAGATCAACACCCTCACGCACGACACGCTCGCGCGCGGCAACGGCGCGACACGCCAGCGCGCTGCCTACGCGCTCCGCGGTCAGCTTGAAGATGTTGTTGACCTGCTAATCACAGAGACGGCGCAGGGCACCTAGCTGGGGTTCAAATCCGCACGCGACTGTCATTTTTATTTAAGGGCCATTCCCGCATCGTCATTGTATCTTTGCCAAGTGACGATTCTCGTACTGGTTGAGAGCCGGTGGGCGGCCGTGTCCTGTTCCCTGGCTGCTATGAGTCGGGCCAGTTGCCGTGCGACCGCTGGATTGGTTTTGTAGTCAGCGTCAAAGGCGATTAGCGCGTTGTAATCGCGGACGGCTTCAATGATTTCTGCATGGGAACAGCCAACTCCGCTGGTAGCGATGACACGCGCTTTCGGTCTGAGACTTACCAGAACGTCAGCTTTGAGAGTGCCTTCAGTAATGATAACCGCTTTTCCCGGCGGCAAATCAACCGGCTTGAAGGTGAAGTGAATTGGCGCGCCGGAACTCGCGCCTCGGAATAGAAATGGGCACGCGAGCCATCTGTATTTCTTTTCGCCGGTGCGAAGATCGTTTCGGTGAAGTCGTAGTTGACAGGCTTGAATTCGGCCCCGGTCGTCTCGGTAGGGGATGACAAGCAAGGGTATGTTGTAGTCACGAGGGTTGAATAATTGAACGTTGCCAGTTTCGTCTTGCCAGAAGCCAGGAATTCCGATTATGGCAGCATGAGTACTTCGGACTGCGTACTCGGGAAACCTGACTTTGAGAAACTTGTTCAGCGTATGGGCCAGACCGGCACGTTCCTTCTGCGTGCGGGGAAGAGCGGCGTAATTCTCTATTTCCGTTTCACCTAGTCCTCTTGATAAGAGTCCG
>JBGTLE010000355.1:0-2831 GCA_041744295.1 Pyrinomonadaceae bacterium
CAAGTGGTTCAAGGATTGGTGGACTCGCATTGTGCCGAAGCCCCTGGAACGGTCCACTTACGTCCTGTTTTCCAGTCTCGCTCTATTCCTGTTGTTCTGGCAGTGGCAGCCGTTGGGTGGTGTCGTATGGTCCATCGACGACCCATTCGGAAGGATAGTACTGCGTGTGTTGTTTGCCTTCGGCTGGGCGATCGTGCTGGTCTCCACATTTTTGATCAATCACTTCGATTTGTTCGGCCTCCGCCAAGTTTGGCTGTACCTGCGGGGCCGGCCTTACACCACCCTGCAGTTCGGGACACCTGGGCCATACCGCCTGGTGCGACACCCACTCTACGTTGGTTGGCTGTTCGCGTTCTGGAGCACGCCAACGATGACGTTCGCGCACCTGCTCTTCTCGATCGCCACAACCAGCTACATTCTGATGGCGATTCAATTCGAGGAGCGCGACTTGGCGCGCGAGCACGGTGAAGCCTACGAGAGCTACCGTCGATCAGTGCCGATGCTCATTCCCTTCACCCGCCGCCACTCTGATCTGGGGCCAGAACGTAGTTCGATGAGAGCCCAACGAAAGGAGCATGGTGTTTGATGTCATCGGCTGAACGCGCGGTCTAATCACTACAACCCTTAAACAAACCTGGAGGTAAAGCATGAAAAGTTTTCTACCATTTCCAATCTTCATCGGGATTTGCTGCCTACTCATTGGCAGCGCGCCGATGACCCCTAGCAGCACTTCTGTCGCAGCAAGCGCGCCAGTTGATAATCTCTCCCCGGCCACCAATCGCGAACTCGCGCGGGCTCGCAACGCGACGGCCAGGTACCACGACTTCGATCGCGCCGACGCTGATGGTTATGAATTTTTACATTGTGTGCCAGGCGAGGGTCTTGAGTACGTGAATTGGTCCCTGGTCGACTGTAACTTCGATATCGAGCATCCGGAAGCACTTCACTACATCCCGGAAGGGAACGGCCTGCGACTTGTGGGTGTGGAGTATGTCGTGCCGGTAGCTTGCACGACCACGGCGCCAGAAGGGTTCACGGGTGATGACGACGAATGGGAGTGTATGGCAGAAGGCCTTCCGATCTGGGCGACGAGAGCCGCGCTTTGGCTGCACAACCCGGAAGGTATGTTCGCCGAGCACAACCCGCGCATACCTCCCGTCTGTCCGTAGATTCATGAGAGAGAGTGCGGCTCCGGCTTAGCCGCGCTCTGTTTTTAGTTAGCTCGTAAATGTCTGTGACATTTTTTCCGGCAGGCTCGTTGTGTCGTTCCTCAAGGAGATAGCTCCATGAATATCCAGCAATGCAAACTAACAATATTAATTCTCGCGCTGATGTCTGTCGGAGTAGTAGTTCTAACACCCCGAACTTCGGCGAGCACCGGCGATCATGCTTTGGATGATCAGTTGTCTGCGGTGCTCAGCCAACACGGGTTTACCGGCAGAGTCGGATTGAGTTTCGAACGAAGGTTGGGGCGAAAGATTGACAACCAACTTGCCGACTTAGGCAGGTTGGCTTTTCACGACAGCTTGCTTGGTTTGAATGACGACAACTCATGTTCGGGTTGTCACTCGGCGCCTTTGGGCTTCGGGGACTCGCAGTCAATTGCCATAGGCGTCGAAAACAATAACGTCGTAGGTCCGGATCGTACTGGTCCACGCAACCAGCGGCGCACGCCAATCATTCTCAACAACGTTTTCTTCCCGGCGCTAATGTGGAACTCGCGGTTTAATTCAGTCTCCGGCAATCCGTTCGACAACAGTGCCGGGTTTCAGTTTCCGCTGCCGGAAGCCTTCTCGTTGTCCGGCCTGCCTCACCTGCTCACGGCCCAAGCTTTCATCCCCCCGACCGAAAAGCCTGAGATGACCGGATTCCATCCCTCGGTGCCTGTGACTAACGATGGCATTCGCGCGGCAGTTGTGGAGCGGTTAAATACGAATGCTGAATATCGAAAGTTGTTTGGCAAAAACTTCTCGGAGGTGAAGTCAGGCGCGCCGATCACTTACGAGATGCTCGCTCGCGCGATCGCAGAGTTCGAATTCACGCTCGTCTTCGCAGACGCACCGATTGATAAATTTGCGCGCGGGCAGAAGAATGCCATGACCCAAGATGAGAAAGGTGGTGCCCTGATCTTCTTTGGGTCTGGCAACTGCGTTAGCTGCCACGCGGTTTCAGGACAGTCCAATGAAATGTTCAGCGACTTCCGGCAGCATGTTGCCGGTATTCCTCAGATCGCACCGGCCGTTGGCAACGTCACGTTTGATGGCCCTGGGGCGAACGAGGATTTTGGTTTGGAGCAGGTGACCGGGAACCCAAATGACCGCTATGCCTTCAGAACCTCGCCGCTACGGAACTTAGCATTACAACCCACTTTCTTTCATAACGGTTCCTTCACTAGATTGGAAGACGCAATGCGCTACCACCTGGACGCAATTGGATCAGCGCCCAGTTACGATCCCGTCGCAGCAGGTGTCAATGCAGATCTGCAAGGCCCGCAGGGACCTATTGCGCCGGTTCTCGCGCGCATCGATCCGGCGCTGGCGACTCCAATCATTTTGTCTGATGACGAGTTTCGCCAACTAATCGCCTTCCTGCGCACCGGGCTTCTTGACCCAAAAGCGAATGCTCACGATCTGCGTAAGCTTATTCCGGCGCGGGTGCCCAGTGGCAGGCCTATTCACGTTTTCCAGTAGAGATTGGCAATACATGGATCGATGGCGGAGGAGTAGGTATCAAGAGCCTAGATCAGAGCGGAACGGTCCGCGACAAGAAGAGTCGCGGGAAATGGACCGGTGTGTGAAATCTGAGGAACGCGATCCAAAGATGATCTTTTT
>JBGTLE010000356.1:0-8287 GCA_041744295.1 Pyrinomonadaceae bacterium
CGGTGATTAGATCGTCCCTGGGGCGCTGTCCCTCAATAAAAGCAAACACGTGGTAGTTGGCGCCGCGTTCGCGGAGGACTTCAATGCGGCCCTCGGTCTTCATGCGCGCCAGTTCGCTCATCACAAAATTCTGTTCGGCATTACTCAGGTAGCGATAATCGATGTCGAACGCCAGCCCGGTGGAGTGCGGCGGCGTATCAATCAGCACGGCATAGCGGTTCACTCTGCGTAAGGCTCGCTGATATTGTTCCGGTCGTACCAAAGAACTTACCGGGAGCGGCCGAGCAAACTTTTCCTCGTACCGCTTTGCTATTTCTTCAAGAACCTTCAGAGCCTGCGGTCTTAGGGAGCTAAGCAGATAGACCTTCAAAGTCTGGCGGTCAGATGAGTCGTCGAGATTGAAAGATCGGCCGCCGAAATCCCTGGCCAGCGCTTGCAATGAATCGTAATCGCGCCACAGTTTCTGCCCGCTGATGGGCGAACTAGAGGATCGCCCGTAGTATTGATTGATGAGTGCTTTGTGCCCCTCGTTCGATTTCAACTCCTGCTGTCGCGCGGTGATTTCACTTTCCAGTCCGTCTTGTTTTGTACGGGCCCTGTTATTCACCGCGCGCAACTGAGCCTCCAAATCCAAAATCTCCTTTTGCAGTTTGGCGTGCGCCAATTCAAGCCGCGCGTAGGCCTCGCGCAGTCCGCCTTCATCGTTAAGTTCGAGGTTTTGATTGGCGACATATCGAGTGAACGCATCACCGTCCACCCTGGCCCCTACTCCGTAAAGGATATAAGTATCAGTGACGGCCGGGAGGGGAACCATTTCGCCGCGTTGAATCATCGCCGCGAGATCCACAAAATCCTGCACCGGCTGCAGGTTGAAGTTTTTGACTTCCGCGACCTGCGTCGCCAGAAACCAACGCCGCTCATCGTAATGACGGAGCTCTGACGGGATTTCGATTGCTACGTTTCCGGTGTCGCCACGATCCTCTTTCACCTTCTCCATGCTCCGTGCCCACAAATCAGGATCTGAAGCGCGCTGAGCGGGCACTTTTGGAGATTCGCCAGGGGCAGAAGGGGTCAGCGTTGAGCGCGTTAGTGCCCAGACTGCGGCAGCGAACGCTGCAGTAGAAACGATAAGCAGAAGAAGATGACGCGCTCTTAAGTTCATCATGACTCGGGATTCAGCTCCATGATTCAAAATGACTATGGAAATTTACCGTTGCGTGTGCGACCGCTGAATGTCCGACAAACTTCAGTTGGTCGATAGTTGAGCAGAGTGCGACGTACAACAAACTAAAGTTTGTCGGACATCGTGTGGTTTCGTGTCTTTCGTGGATGGCGTCGCCCAAGTCTTAAAAAGGGATCTTTACGGCGGGGGCAGTCGTTCGCTGCTGTTTCTGCGTGAGTGTCACCAATCTCTGCGCCAAGCTGAAGCATGTCGGACATTGCTGGGCAGTATCGCGTCGGGTCAAACATCCGAGGCATTTCACTTCTTGAATAGTTTTGCGAACGCGTCACGAGCACCCGTCGGAGGGCCGGAAGAAGTTTGGCGCTCGACTACAATTCGCGCCGCGAACAGTTCGCACGTGTTGCGTGCGTGTTTGTTCACTATCCGTGCGGGGATCGGCTTTGTACATTCCAGGCGCGCGCCTGGATCGAAATGCGTGCATTGACGGCAGCTATGGAGATCAGCGTTGCACTTCGCGCAAGCGCTGTCGAAGTTTATGGTTGCCGGGGCCTTTTCTCCGCACGCGGTGCATTTCGACGCCTCACCAAATGCCATCATGCGTGGCGAGCGCGGGCCCTCACGATCCTGAGGCTTTGATTGTGGCTTTGATTCCGACTTTGATCGCTGCGGCTCGCGATCGCTTTGCATGTAGCCGCGCTGATTGTATTTGCGGTCGCTCATCTTGTTAGCTCCACTGTGATTGAACCCTCGCGGCGAATCATACGCGAAGCCTAAAGAATGGGACAGGTGCGCTCATCAATGTCCGACATGCTTCATCAGCTTGTCGTGGAGTTTCACAACATTCAACTTGTAACGCAAAGTGAGAGATCATGATGACGGATATTAACCTTTGTGGGATTGCTGTCTATAGGAACTAATTCGCCCCAGGGATCTTCAGTTGGGCAACTAAAAACGATGAGCAAATCACGAACCCTATTACTGCTGAGTCTTATCTTCACTCTAATCGGCTCCAGCTCCTTCTCGCTGGAGCCAACCAAAGCGGTGCGGCGCACACTGGATTTTTATTTCATCGACAGTGAAGGTGGCGCAGCGACACTCATTGTCACGCCCTCAGCAGAGTCTGTGTTAATAGACGCGGGCTGGCCGGATGCGAAAGGGCGCGACGCCAAACGCATACAGCAGGCGATGCAGCAGGCCGGGATCACTGCGATTGATCATTTTGTTGCGACTCATTATCACCAGGATCATTACGGCGGCGTCCCTGATTTGAGCCGGCTCGTGACCGTCAAACGTTTTTACGATCATGGAAAAATGACTGCGATGACTGAAGACTCAAAGTTCGCGGAAAGGTACGGGGCTTACCAGGCCGCGGCAAAAAATCAGACCACTACCTTAAAACCGGGCGACACTATTCAAACAAGAACGGCAACCGGCACACCACCAATTCAGCTTCTAACGATTGCTGCCGATGCCAAAGTGATCAGCAATAAGAAATCGAGTATCAATTCTGAGTGCGGTTCAAACACGCTGCCGGAGGACACCAGTGAAAACGGGCGAAGTGTGGGCCTGTTGCTAAGTTTGGGGCGAGTTTGAATTTCTTAATCTGGCAGATCTCACTTTCAATATCAGTCAACGTCTGGTGTGCCCGGTGAACCAGATTGGCGAAATCGACCTCTATCAGGTGACGCATCACGGCGGCAATGTGAACAATAATCCTTTGCTGTTGCGAAGTTTGCGCCCGTCGGTTTCGGTGATGGTGAATGGTCCGCGCAAAGGCGGACATCCGGATACCATTACCTCGTTACGTAGTGCTCCCTGGTTTAAGGCGCTGTATCAACTTCATCGCAACGTAGAGATTCCAGCCGAGCAAAACACAGCTATTCAGTTCATCGCCAACCTCGACGAGCAGCCGGATGCGGGATATATGATCACGGTTTCGGTCGACGCAGCAAAAAGGACCTTCACAGTAACGAACGGTCGAACGAAGGAGAGCAAGAGCTTCAACTTTAAGTAACCCGTGGTTTACTGACAATCTGCCTTTCGTTAGTTCAGTAAGCCTTACGGTCGAGCTTCGGTTCTCAATCCTGAAGCAGTTTGCCTTTAAGCAAAGGCTGGCCGGCGCGCGACGTGTGGAACCCGTAAATTGCCAGACTCATAATTACGACAAAAACAAGCAAAGTGCTTCCCGCATACGAGCGTGAAAAGTCAGACGTGATGTGGAACCCGAAACTCAGCGAGGCAAAGAGAAGATAAGCGTAAGTTGCGAGCAGGCCGAAGCGCGTGGCGACAATTGTGATGATGGTGGCAAACAAAAATGGATCCCAGCCACTCCGCAGGCTCAACAGCGGCTCAGACTTTCTGCGATCCTCAAAATAAAAACTGCCGCGAGGCGATAGCCTCGCCGCATTGACAGCCACAATGAACTTCAACTTATCTGTCGGGTTCTTCGACATTCAGGATAACTTGATCGACTGTAATCCTGGCATCGGAGCGAACCGGCAAACGCTTGCCTGCTCTTGTCTCGAGTCCGGTTGGCACCAGCGTAACCGAGACAGTTCTTTGCTGTTGGAGGGCTCTTAGCCTTTTTACAGCGCCGGTAATGTTGGTACTAATTTTCAACTCCGCTTTTTCTCCGTGCCTTGCATGCGTTTGCTCGGCACCAAAGAACGCCAGATTTCCGGCGTAGCTTTCCATGGTGAAATTCGGTTCCTGAATGTTGTCAGGAAGGTTCAAGTAGACTTCATAGTAGAAGTCGATAGGTTTCTCTACTTTCAAGCCTTCAAAGTTGAGCGTGAAGTGCATTTCCTCCTCGGGTTTGGCGGCTCTTGAGGAGCGTTCAAATGCGGTTGGCGCTTTGTCGTTGAACTCTATTTCGAATTTCAGGCGCCGCGCGTCGAGAACGAGTTGCCTTTTGTAAGCGCCGATCTGAATTTCGAGTCGCTTTATCTGCACGGTCAAAATGGGCCAGATTGTGAAGACAGTTTCGTCGTCGTAACAGGTCCGGCATCCACATACGTTGGGGTTTAAGAGTTCCGCCCCGGTCATTTGCACTTGCTCACCGAACTCATCAAAAAAGGTAAATTTTGTATTGTGCCAAACCGTATCCGAAGCCGGCGGATTAGCCCGTCCCCCGCCAGCAGCCAACCAGCGATTCCACAAGCGATCAATGTTGCAATGGTGCAGCCAGAAAATCGGATCTTGAGCGGCGGTAGGCACTGAACCCATCCAGCCGCCGATGCCACCGTGAATAGCGCTGTGCGGCGTGCCGTAAACATTACTGCTGAACGGATAAAAACCCACCGGACCCGGAATTGCCGAAGTCAGGCTGACAGCCGATGCTGAAAGCTGTCCCGTTCCGTTGTTGAGAGCCGCGTTGCGTACTGAGTTGAACAACGGATTTGTCGCATTCGCCGGAGTCCGGAAGGCGGCCGGAAGAAAGCGGGCGTTCGGATCAGCCGCCTCGCTGTAGTTCCAATAGGGCAATCCTAGAGTCGGCAGACCGGAAGCCTTGCGTAGAATCCTTTCAAAAAAGCAAAGCTCCATCCGATGCCAGGAAAAGAAATGCGTGGTGTTGTGTTGGCAGGTGTTCCAGGCGGTTTGAACTGGCGTAGTAGTAGTTCCGTGAATGGCCGCTTGATAAGCCCAACTGGTCGGGTTGGTAGCTGGGCGTGATTTCATAACTGACACGCCATTCTTGAATGCTGCTAGTTCCGCCGCCGTGAGATTCTTGAAATTTTTTCTGACAATCGCACCGGCATCGCGGCATCGTCTCCGAAAAATAAAATCCTGGACGCTTTGCGCACTGCCAAGAGGTTCGAGTAACAAGAGACTTCCAGCAACACCAGCGCCTTTGAGGAAGTCACGTCGTGAGTTTTTCATTGTGTCCTCCGAGTTTGGTGGGATGCTTGATACGCTGTCTCTCCCGCCGCATCCATTTTGAGCGAAAAGAGCCTAACGAAGAGGCTAAGCACCAGAGCTACCTTGTTCGAGATAGGTGAAAGTGGCGAAAAACACTTAATTAACTGGAGTGAGACTTTGGGGCGTGCGAGGTCGGAGTCTCTGGCAGCAACTCCGTGACGGATCGTATTTCCAGCCTGCGACTGGCGCAGCATATCTCCGAGGTAATCGGACGTCAATAGGGCGAGAGATGCTCAGCAACTCCCGAGACTTCGAGGACTAGATCAAAGAGGCTTTCTTAGTGAGATTCGTTAGATTCGTGGAACGTGCGGGCTAGCAGCGCACCCCTTTCTTTGCTCCGAAGAAGCTACGTCTCCAGCCCAAGGTTGCCGCTTTGGCTACCTTGGGTAACTGGCAGGAAAAGATCCAACCGGAAACGGGTTGCAGCTGAATCTCAGAAGCCCTCAGAGAAATCTTGATGGTCTCAACCCAGCGGGAACAACTAAAACCTATCCACAGATTACGCAGATTCAAGAGAGGTGACAGGTGACAAATCAGACCTCTGGAACTAGCAATGCGTTGTCTTGGGGAATGACAAGTGTTGTGAATCGGCTTTGCTTGTCACTTGTCACCTGTCACTCAATGAATCTGTGTAATCTGCGGATGTTTAAAGGCTCCGACAACTCCCGAGACTATTCTGGACTTCGCAAGATCTTTTCTATCTTCTTGCCTTTTGCCAGTTCGTCGATCAATTTGTCCAAGTACCGGATCTTTTGCATCAACGGGTCTTCGATCTCTTCCACACGGATCCCGCAAACCACACCTTTGATCAAGGAAACATTCGGATTCATTTCAGGGGCCTGGTCGAAAAATGTTCGAAAATCCGTCTTCTCTTGAATCTGTTTTTCTAAACCGGCTTCATCGTAGCCGGTTAGCCAGAAAATAACTTCGTTGACTTCTTCCTTTGTCCGATTTTTCCCTTCAGCTTTTCTTACATAAAGGGGATATACGCTCGCAAAACTCATTGCAAATATTCTGTGTTGTTCCATTAGATTGCCCTCCTTACCGAGCGTCGCCGGCTCCAGGTAACATTGCGATACCGCACCGTGGTGCTGCAAGAATGATTCCGATCTCTTTTTTACTATGCGGTAGTTTTCAGTTTACCGCCCATAATCGTCATTGGTATTAGAAGCGCCGTAAAGATAACGTGATACCAAATGGGAACATACGGCCAGGACATAACCACCTTCAGTAAACCAAAGGCCAACAGCAGAAAGCCGAGGACGAGAGGCGCGCGTTTGTTTTCACCGGCGATCAGCGCGGCCAGAAATCCGGACACCACCGAGACTATTGAACCGAGGACAATATGCATGAGAAGAATCGTCGCGTCCGCGGTGAACTGACCGCCATGTTCAATGGCCGCTTGAAACGCGAGTTGATGAGCGCCGAACCACTCCGGCCAAATGGCCGAAAGAATCTTCTCGCTTCCGAACCACACTATCGCCCAGGCAAAAACTCCGGCAATAACACCCAACACGATTCGTACCATAGCTCTCTCCTATTTATTTCTTTGAATGTCTTCGTCAGGAATCAGCGCGTAACCGTTTGGGTCCTTCATCCCAAAAAGTCGCGCGTATCCCAAAAGTCGTCCGCGGCTTTGCCGCCTTCGTTGCGGTGCGCCTCCGTCTTACCGGGCAAGCTTCACAAGATGTAAAGGCTATGCCTATAACCGCTTTAGGCATAGCCTTGTGATTCTGATACGCAAGACGGTAAGTACCTCTATGGGAAGCGCCAAAGGCGGGGAAGTGGCTCCTTAGCGTCTCGTCGGCTATAAACATGTCACTCCTCCGGAGTGAAGAGCACGAGGAGACGATCAGATTTCATCTGCGTAAGAGCTCTGCCTCTTGCTATGATCCGCCTGCCATTCAACTTGCACTGGCACAGAGGAGTATTCAGCATGCGTCCTTCTAAACTTCCCATCTGTTCGTTTGTCATCGTACTTGTTTTTGCGTTACCGGCATTTTCGCAAACACGTCTCGCGCCCGACACCGCCGAACAAATTGACAAGCTGGTGATTGACACTCTGGCCCGAACCGGCGTGCCGAGCGCATCGATCGCGGTCGTCAAAGACGGCGCGCTCGTCTACGTCAAAGCGTACGGCGATGCGAAGATCGAACCGAAGACACCAGCGACCACACAGATGCGTTACAGCATCGGCTCGATCAGCAAACAAATCACGGCGGCGGCGATACTACTTTTGCAGGAGCAAGGTAAGCTTTCGCTCGATGACAAAGTCGCGAAGTACGTTCCCGATCTGACGCGCGCGAATGAAGTCACGATTCGACAACTGCTGTCGCACACGTCAGGTTATCAGGACTACTGGCCACAGGATTACGTGATGAAGCCGATGCTCGAGCCGATAACCGCCCGCAAGCTAATGGAAACCTGGGCGAAGATTCCGCTCGACTTCGAGCCGGGTACGAACTGGCAATACAGCAACACGGGCTATGTTATCGCCGGCGTGATTGTCGAAAAGGTCGCGCGGATGCCGTTCTTTCAGTTCCTGCAGCAGAACATCTTCAAGCCGCTCGGAATGACTAGCGTAATGGATGTTGATCAAGAGCGACTCATTGAGAGCGATCCGATCGGATATGTGCGGTATGCGCTAGGCCCTTTGCGAGTCGCACCGAAAGAGGGAAAGGGTTGGTTGTTCGCCGCAGGACAATTGGCGATGACGCCTGAGGATCTCGCGAAGTGGAACATCTCGATCATGGAGCGAAAACTATTGAAACCGGCTTCGTATCTCGCGCTCGCCGCTGAGACATTGCTGAAAGACGGCTTGGGTACGAATTACGGACTTGGCGTGACCGTCTCTTCCGCACTCAATCGCCGCGCGCTATCGCACGGTGGTGGAGTCTCCGGCTTTACCTCGACGAACATTGTCTTTCCCGACGAGCGCGTGGCGGTAGTTGTACTGACGAATCAAGATAGTGGCGGCGCATCCGGCCCAATCGCCTCAGGCATTCCGCCTTTGCTGTTCGTGACAAACGATCCAGCTACAGCGGCAAAGCTCGAACGAGCTAAAAAGATTCTCGAAGGACTACAGCGAGGAGAGATTGACCGCTCGCTCTTTACCGAGAATGCGAATGGTTACTTCAGCGCCCAGGCTTTGGAGGATTTCAAGGACAGCCTTGGCCCACTCGGCAA
>JBGTLE010000357.1:0-6044 GCA_041744295.1 Pyrinomonadaceae bacterium
TAGCCAACAAAGCGGATCTCTTGCAGCAGATAAAAGAAAAGGCCCGAGAGTGGGACATCGAGGGAGTGTAAACCTATGCCGGCCGTGCTTAGATTCGGAATAGATTCGTTGGATGAGTTGCTGGGACTGCCCAGTGAGAAGTTTACGAGCGATGGACTGCAAATACCTCACGGGATCTACCTGCCGGGAAAAGAAGGAAAAGCCCAAGGGACAGCGACGAGGAAAGGTGATGCGCATCGTGAAAACGCAGTCTTTACGACCAGCGTCTGTCTCATCGGGCCCACCGGGACCGGCAAGTCGATCTTCGGTTTGCACATGGCTTCAAAGTATCTGGCCGATTGTCTCGAAGATCAGCGAGTCGCACGGAAGATAGATCTGCCTACGGTTCTGTACGTGTCAACTGACCTCACCTACAACATGGCCCACACGGCTTGGACCAATTTTGCCCTGAACTTCCCATTTGAGAGAAAAGACCCCTTTAGTATGAAGGCGACTACGTCCGCAACGGCGGTTATGGCCGCGCGTCATAAGATAGAGCTTGAGAACTGCAATCCGGTTATGTTGTCCCAAAAAGCCGACTTCATTGAAAAATGTCGAGGCAGC
Source organism: Pyrinomonadaceae bacterium (assembly GCA_041744295.1). GTDB lineage: Bacteria > Acidobacteriota > Blastocatellia > Pyrinomonadales > Pyrinomonadaceae > PSRF01. Next base: position 604 of record JBGTLE010000357.1, read on the forward strand.
GTAATCTTCATGGACATTGCTTCGTACACGGCGGGCGATGACTGGGGGTTCCTTCATAAGCTTCTCTCTCTTCTCCCTTTTCCCGAAAAAGACCATGAGCCGAGACATTTGGTCGTAATCGACGCAATCGAAGGCTTCGAAGCGCTGGCCGGCGAAGTTAATGCGTTTGGCGAGAAGTCGAGTCGAAGATCGCGGATAGCACAGGTGATGCGTTTGCTCGTCGGGAAGTGTCATGTGTTGTTAGTGGTTGAGCAGGGTGCATCCGACGATAAGAATGAAAGGCTGGCCGAAGAGTTCGTTGCCGACACTGTGATCCGTCTGGAAAGCGTCACAACCAGAAACTACGAACGAAGAGTCCTTAAGGTCGAAAAGGTTCGTGGGCAATCGCACATTCGTGGGCAGCATCATTACTCGATTCGATCAGGTAACGGCTCTACCACCGGAAACCAGGTCAATCCAGACGACCCGGAAGTCAAGCTGCCGTTCTCCGAGCCCGGTCCCAACGGCGAGCAACCAAAGCAGAGCTATGTGCAGATATTTCACTCCGTTCATCGCCTTAGTCGCAAGACTATGGAAGTTAAGGGAACGAAAGCCCGCGAAAGGTTAAAACGAAATACTTACTATGCGGCCTTCGGCATCAAGTACTTGGATAACATGCTTGGCGGCAAGGAGGAGACCACGCGATCAGTGAGAACAGAAGATGGTACAGGTTATTTCCACGACACGAGAGGGTTGCCGTGCCGCACGACCACGGCGTTGATTGGAGATTCGCTCACGCAGAAGAGCACGTTGGGCAGGGCTTTCTTAGGCCGATGCTTTCATTCGTTTGCCGAGCGACTTACGTGGACTCGCAACGCACTTCTAAGGAACAGTTTTGCGGAAGACGATTCGAAAGAGCTGATCAGTAGGATCCAAGAAAAACTGTTCCTTGATGGAGTTAAATTCAAATTCGTCGAGTTGGAGCGGATGAAGGGAGCGACCTGGCAGGATCTCTACGGTCAGATTTCTAAGCTGATAGCTCCCGCCGAAATGCCCTTTGACTATGGCCCCAACAAAGGAAAGGACCCGGATAAGAAGAAAATCAAGAAAGCTCTGGAGATTCTCGGGAGCAAGGAAGAACTAAAGGAATTCAAAAACCTCTCTTCGAGGGAACTCCTGAAGGAAGCGAGGCTGACGCATTTTGCGGCCTGGCTGCTGTCCTACAAATTTGGAGTGGCAGTCATGCTCGCAACTCTCAACACCCACGCCGACCAGTTGGCCGACGAGTTCATCTCCTGGTTTCATTCGGATAGCGAGTTGCAGAACCTCGGCGGAAAAATGATTGGTTATAAGAGTGCGTTCAGAGAGCACATCAAAAACGGCACGATTTGCCGGCGCCTGGAAATCCACAGTCTCTCATCGGAAGTCCTTATTCACATGGTGCAACAGCTGATCAGGGCTGCCCAGAAGAAGATTATGAACTCTGATCTCATGGCGCCTAACATGGACAATCTTCGCCACAAGTTGTCATGGCCAGTCAGAGTGGTAGTTGACGATTTCAGCACCGTTCGCGACATCTTCCCTGAGTTACGCGAGGACCCGTTGCTCTTTCCTTCAGTCCTGTTCAACTTTGAAAGAGAAGGCGTCACGACGCTGATCGTCGACACGCAGTCGGGAAAACCCGATACGCCGATCGCGGAAAGGTTCGAAAGTGAACTGCGCAAAATGGTGCATCACAATCTGTACACGTGGCGCGTTCCCTTCTATGGCGAAAGCCGTGTTGCGATTACAGCCATTCCGCCGTTGTCTTCGGACTATGCAGGTATCGTCAGAGAATTGCGTTGGGAGTCTTACCCGAACGAACAGCAACCTGCAGAAGCAGCGATCGTTGATCCGCATTTTGAGCTCTATAAAGGATTGGAAGAGGGACGACCAGAGCCGGTCTCACTTCACGTCAAGTTCTATGCCGAAACACCGGCCATGGAGGACTACATAAGACTCGAGAATCAGTTTCTGGGTGAGATGCTGTTGCCGTATTCCCAGCCCTCGGCCGGCACTACGCCGACGGACATAATTTCTGGAATGCCTGCGGCAGCATACAGCGACCTTCGAGATCTGGCGTATCTGCAGCGCGATACCAGACTTGATTACACGTTGTTGTTTCAGGCAGATGAATACTGGCAGATGCGCGCTCCTGGCCGACATAAGCGAGCCGGGGCTTTTCAGCCTCAGGGCCCGTATTTGAACGCCATCACCGCTGAGGTCACTCCGCTTCGAAGCAAGGATGACGGGCATGACCCAAACGTGGATCCATATCATCTCTTTCAGTTGCGTGAATGTGATCAGAAACTCGATGCTCCCAGCAACGAGTCAACAAAACTGCGGCGAATACACTTCTACCGGGATTACTACGAGGACTTTTTCGAAGCTGAGAAGCTGCACAAGGATCAGTTAGGGAGCGACTATTTACTTCGGCAGATTGATCGAGTCCCTTTCTCATGGGACTTTGGGTTCGTCCTTTGTCAGCAACGGGCCTGGGAATCAGAACGCACTTTAAGTGCTCGCAATGGAGACGCGCCGCAACTGGTGAAAGAGGTTTGGGATAAATTAACCAAGGCAACTGATGGCGGCGTCAAACCAACTGTCGTCTCGTGGAGGCTCTTCGTTGAAGCGTGCAAGAAGGCCGCTGAAGCGCAGTCAGACAAACTCTCGAAGCCTGTTACTGCCTTTGATTTTGCGCAGATCTCCCCTGAATCATTCTCATGCCTGGTGTTGGAAATGTGGTTCTCCGAGATCTACGAAACATTGGCTAGAAGAAAAGAGCAAAGCGCGCGAGATAGGCTCAAGAGCTTCTGCGATAAGATCTCTAAAAAGAATCTGTTCGAAGTAGCACCTTCCGAAGATGATCCTCTGCTCAGAAAGCTGCTGGACGAATACTGGCTTGAGCTATACAAGGTCTGGCTACTTTTGATCGAGGTTCTCAATTTTTCAAACATCGTCGGTGATACCAGCGCCATCGACTTTAGTTTCAAATCTAAAAACACAGACTTCTCGGCCATCGCCTCCCGTCACTGGTACAAGACCGCTTCCCAATGTCCGCTTGAAATCGCGACCAGAGAAACTCTTGTGCCTGTCCGGTTGCCAGGACACTTTTCGGTAAGAGGTGATTGGTTCCTGGCGGTTTCCGGGGGTAGTAGGTCGATAAGGCAAGCTGAGCGCGCAATGGATCTGTTGAATAGTAGGCGAGCTAACATAACTCGATTGCAACTGGGAGTGGGACTTCCAACGCGCGAGCCTGCCCGGGCCAGTAAAGGGCCACTGCGTACTAAACTAATCTCTCACCAGCCGGGACAAGACACCGTTTCATATAAAGCGCTCTTAAAGATTGGTGCTGTTTCCCAGGATACGATGGATCCGTTTTTCTGGCTTTGGCGCAGCAGCATCCGGGACTATTCGCAGTTCAATAGAATCTGGAATCAGTGGCTGAGCCGAGTACTGCTGTGGTGGCATCGCAAACTGCTTCGCTACAAGTCGGTGTGGGTAAACTCCTTCGACGTGTACGATAACCTGACCAAACTCCAGTCGAAGAACAATCACATCCTTTTGCCGGAGCGAAAGTTTACAGCGTCAGAGGCAGAGATTACGGTCGCCAGAACTGATGCAAAAAAGCGCAAGCAGCTTGAAGATGAGTATCGAGTAAAGTCTCTAGCACAGCTTGAAATCCGGCGCGATTACCTAAACTTGGCTGACGGGGTAAAGTACGATCTAAAAGAGGCCTGTGAAAAGCAGATCGGAGACTAACAACCCTCATTACTCAATCCAACAAGACTCTCGTGTTCAGCGCTTCGGCATGTTCGATCGCCATCAGCAATCGGAGGAATTGCAGATAGTTGGTGCTGCGTGTACGAAGACGAGCGGCTTCCGATTGATTCAGATCGTTTCGCAGCAATAGATCGAGAAAGTCGTAATAGTCCCCCGCAGCCGCGTGCGGGAGTTCCCGCGTATAACTCGTCTCCGCAAAATCTTCAGATTGAAAGCCCGCCAGGATGTCGAAAAGATGATCGGTAGTGATGTTTGCTCCGGCGCGACTGAGCTTTATCGGTAAACGCAATTCAAAAAAACGTAGCCCCTCGGGAGTTGTAACTCGTCGCAACTCCTTGGTCGCCTCGCCATCAAAAGGAGATTCGGGGTCGACCAGGATGCGCATTAATCTTGGCTGGTCCTGTTCATCAACCGTGTCAAGCGCGAGCTGAACACGATCGGCGAGAAACTTCTCAAACTGGGCTTCGATTGAATAAGTAATGCGACCGAGACAACCGACGGCCTCGCCTTCACCAGCGATTTCAACCGGCAAACACGCTGGGCACGTCGAACAGACGACAGTCTCCGCTTGCATGATTTCAATTTCGGCGCCTGCGTTTTCGACCCATTCAATCTTGTCTTCCGTGGGAACACTCTCATCGCCGGTGGTGAGACGCGTGTGGAGGTTACTAAGCCGGCCCCAATCGCGGAGTTGTTTTTCCGTGTAACGCGCCCGCAACACGCAGGGATATTGAACGCCGAATTCTAAGGACATTAGTCTGTTGGATCTGCTTGTTGATCTTCTCTGAAATGACTAACACAGCAATTAGGGCTCGGCAAGTCACCGTCGTCGCGGATGAAAAACTCAGACACTTTTAGCCGCGGATTGACGCGGACAGAACGGATCTGAGTAGGACATAGCGAAAGGCTTGGTAAGACAAGATGCGAAGGCCGAGTTTGCCTTAGGCTTTTTCAGTCTTCAATCCGCGTAGATCCGCGGCTAAATGTTCGGCTGATAGTGAGGCGGTGCAACTGTGACAGGCAGGAATGCCTGTCCTACTTGCTTTTTCAGATCCGTTCAATCTGTGTTAGTCCGCGGCTAAATTTTCCAGGTGCGATCGCGGGGTGAACTATCACAGCCAGGAATGCCTGTCGTACTGCCTTGTGTTAAGCTTTGCGCATCCATTAAAAGTGCTCAGTACTTTTTCGCTTTAGCGCCCAATTGCTCCCCGGAAAAATCGAATTGAAAGGTCAGCACATGCCATTGCGTCAGGAATTACTAGAGATCCTTGCTTGTCCGGCTTGTAAGGCCAAAGTTGAGCTGAAGCCAGACGGCACCGGCCTCAAGTGCAACGAATGCAAGCGCGTTTACCCAATCCGCGAAGACATTCCCGTGATGTTGATCGATGAAGCGACGGTGGAGGAGGCGGAAGCAGGTAAGTGATTGATGAGACCGCATAACTCCGTTGTCAGTAGTCCGTTGTCAGTTGGCAGTAGTCCGTTGTGACCACTGACCACGGACCACTGACAACGGACCACTGACCACGGACCACTGACCACGGACCACTGACCACGGACCACTGACCACGGACCACTGACCACGGACCACTGACCACGGACCACTGACCACGGACCACTGACCACGGACAGTCCTTGCTATG
>JBGTLE010000358.1:0-7983 GCA_041744295.1 Pyrinomonadaceae bacterium
GCCACTATTCATCGCATCGATCTGGGCCTGCCGTTCTGCAGTGAAAGGCGTAAGCCCCGCAGTGTCGAACAACTTGTTGACGAACTGCGAGTTCGTCTGCGACTCAGGATAAAGAGTCTTAAACTCAGTGCGCGTCACAAAATCATTAACCAGAGCAGTCTTGCTCGCTTCGAAGTTCACGCCTGCGACGATCTTGCTACGATCGACGGTGAACTCCAGGTAACTCGGCTGCCGCCCGAGGGCGCCTTTGTATAGGCGGTAGACAAAACTCCCGCCCTGCTGAAATTCCGATTCAATAAAGAAAGCGGCGGACACGTTCACACGCCGATTGACGATGCAGCTCGTGTTGTTGCCACAGCTCGTAATCTGCTCCATCCAATACTGAAGACCACCCGGATCCGGTTCGCGATTAAGAAAATCCAGATACTGTTGATTCACAAAGAACCTGGGATCATCGAGTGGGTTCGTGATCGCGAGGGTCGTATCGTTGTCGATTATCTTCAAAACAACGCTGCTCGGACTTCCTGCGAATGCTCCCGAGGGATTGCTCAACGTCAGATTGATGGTTTCGTCGCCTTCGACGTAGAGATCGTCCACGATCGGAATCGTAAACGTCTTTACCGTTTCGTTGGCCGCGAAGTGCAGCGTGCCGGATGAGGTGATGTAATCAGTGCGATTGCTCGCCGTGCCATCGCTGGTTGCGAAACTAATATTGACGGGATTCGCAGCGTTCCCCAGACGCATGACTGTTATGTTCGCGCTTCCCTCACCTTCGCTCACCGAATAACTCGTGGCGCCGAACTGGAGACTGGTTGCCGAAGCAGGCGCTGAAAACTGGCCGCGGATCTCACCGCCAGGGAACATGCTGCTGTGGACGTTGATGTAGTGCAAACCGTTCTTTAGATCCTGAACCTGCTGCGTGGTCAACGTGATCTGAAAATCACTCAACTGACCGAGCGGCAAAGGAAATATTGGCGGCGCGGTAACGCCAACCGCGGCTGGCCCATGAATGTGCGCGTCAGTCTGGGCGCTTGAAAGCCCGCTGAAGTTCAACGACACCCGTGCGGTCTGCTCGTCGGGACTCAGGAGTAATGTGGAGGTTCCGCTAGCCGTAGATCCGTTTGCCGGGACTTCCTGCGCTCCGGTCAAGTTCGCGACAAAGAGCTGGCTCGGCTTAGACTTAATCTCATAGAGTGCGCCGTTGGAAAGCGAGACGACAAAGACGTTCCCGTTCGGGCCGGTTTGAATGTCTGTCGTTATGCCAAAGTCTCTCCCAATCAGCAGGCTTTCACTCTCGGTGATATCGAACTTGTCCACGTTGTCCGCGACCAGATCGGCAAGGCGCGAGTCGCTGAACGCGAAGTGCTGACGGTCGGCGGTAAAGCGGAACCGGAACAGATAACCATTCACGAGTGTGGTGCGCGAGCCGCCGACAAGCATGTCGCCTTCGAACTGGGGACCCAACCCGCGGCCTCTTATGAATCCCAGCGGCGAAGGCGCGACTGCGTACTTCCAGCTAAACTCCGGATCCTTGTACACCGCACCCGGCAACATATACATGCGCGCGAGTGCCTGCGCAGGAGTATCGGCAATGTTACCTGGTGGCCAGCGGAGTTGTTGCAGGTTGCCGGCGCCGTAGGTGGACTCGATCGATTTGAACTCAGCTATGCGACTTAGCGGCCCCATCACCTGAATCCATCCACCATTGAAGCCCGGCGTCACGCGATTCATTTCGTCGAACGCATCGTCGCCGTTCTCCTGCGTCCAAAGCGTTCCGGTAAGCGGATCGACGCCCATGCCGAAACCATTCCTGACTCCATAGGCGAATATCTTCTTCACATTGGCTGCCGCCTGTCCGGTCAGCCCGGTGTTCGCGTTGAAGAACGGATTGTCGGAAGGCGCCGAGCCGTCGTCGTTGAGTCGTAGAATTACCCCGGTCAGATGAGCATCATCTGGTTCAGGTCCGCCAAACTGATCGTCGGGCACGGGACCGCCACTCGTGATGTTTTGCAAGAAGCCGCGCCGTCCGTTATCACCAAATAGAATGTAAAGCTTGTTGTCGAGACCAAAGCGCAAAACTCCGCCATCGTGATTTCCGCGAGCAGGTTGGTTGGGATCCTGTTGCAAAGCTCGCAGTTTGATCAAATTCAGATCGTGCGTTAACGCCGCACCATTCCAGCGATACCGATCGACTCGATTTGCAAGCAGAGTTATTTCATCTATGTTGGATGTATCGACGCCAGTACTGCTTTCCGTCCAGAAGATGTAAACAAAACCATTCGCGATGAAGTCAGGATGCAGGGCTATTCCCAACAAGCCTCGCTCGGATGCGTTGTTCACTGCCAAATCAAGCACGGTGGAATGAAGCGCGCCGTTAACAATCCGTTGGACTTTTCCCGAAGCCTTTTCCAGAACCAGGAGGTCGCTGTCACCTAAAAAAGCAAGGCTGGTTGGTTGATTCAATCCGGATATGACTGTCGTGACAGTCAGATTCGCATCCAGCATCTGCGGCGAAACGGCGGCAGCTTGAATTAACGTATTAATGGTCGCGCTGTTGTTCGTCGCGTCAAAGTCAGTTTCACTGCTGCTGACAATAGCCGTGTTTGTGATCTGACCCTGTGTTGTGGGCGTGACCACGATGGTAATTACCGCGGAACTACCGGGAGCCAGATCTCCGAGACCGCAGTTAACCGGTCCGGTGCCGCCACAAGCTCCCTGGGTGGTTGCTGGCGAGACGAAGGTCACCCCGCCCGGCAAAGTATCGACAACGTTTACATTAGTCGCGGTTGCCGGACCATTGTTACTGACCGTCAGACGGTAAGACAGATTCACGCCCACCTGACCCGGATTCGGCGACGCTGTCTTGCTCAAAGCCAAATCGACGCTGGTCGAACTGATCACTTTCAGTGTCACCTGCGTTGCGTGCATAAGCGCGCCGGATTGGCTGTTAATGGTGATCGCGTGGCTCCCGAGAGGCGTCGCGGCAGTCGTTGTAAGCGTCAACGTCGAGTTTTTAGAGTTAGCATCAGTAATGATGACGGCAGGAGGATTGAAGTTCGCGGTCACACCGGCGGGCAGTCCCGTCGCGCTCAAACTCACGGTTCCGGTAAAGCCAGCGAGTGGAGTAGCTGTCAGCGAATACTGGACGCTCGCGCCGGGAACTACGTTCTGGGTCGCGGGACTGACGTCAAGAAAGTAGTCCGGCGTAGTGGAAAAGGGAGCGGCGGCGACGAATGTCTTGTAGACAAAGTCGCCCGACGAATTCCCATCGTTGTTCGCGTGATTACCGGCTGCATAGAACGTGACTGGCCCAACATCGGTGGGAGGCGCAGTCCAGTTGAAAGTCCAACTTGCGCCATTCGCCTGCCCGATGAAAGTTCCGGCGGCGGTGTGCTCGATATACTGACGAGCGCTGCCTGGCCCTTGATTGTTGAGCAGTTGGGTTAGCCCATCGAGGTTCTGCAAGTCGCCGGCTTTTTCGTCTGAGGAGTCGAGCACAGTGAGTTGAAAACCCCAGCGCTGCCGCGTGGGATCGCTATTCGTATTTGTGACTGTCACTGAGTAGGACTGACCCGGAATATAGGTTTGCGGGGCCGTGATCGAAATCTGACCGCTGCCGGCGTTATCAGGCACATGACATTCAGCGCAGGCCTCTGGCTCTTCATTCGGCGCGCCGGTGTAACCAGCAGGTGGTCCGGCGGAGAACGCGTGGACGGGTTGATTCGCGGTATTGCTCGAGAGTATATAACCGATGAACGCAGTTAGTAGAGCAGCTAGGATCAGTAATCTCGTCAGTTCGGTTGAAGGCTTCCTCTGGTTCATCAGCGATCTTTCTTCTCGTACAGGAATTCAAAAATAGCCTAGCGATATTCGCTAGGCTATTTCTACAAAAACCGTTTCACAAAATTCTTGCGAGTTGTCCGTTGTCTGGGAAGTCAGTTGTCAGTAGTCCGTAGTCCGTTGTTCTTCTCTCGTACGTTGAAAGGCACTCGTCGGAGCATCGATCAGGCATTCGTTTCCGCAAGTTAGCTGGCAAAACAATCTACTGACAACTGACTACGGACAACTGACCACCCCGTTACATCATGAAGCCGAGGTTTGGCGTCGCGAAACGATTGATTAGTGGAAATACAGCGGTAAGATCTGCCGTTGATAGTCCGTACCACGTTGCCAACGTCGCCGCGTATTGCTCAACCGAGGTCGTTGGTATCCAGCGGCCCCGCGGAGAACTACCGCCATCGGTGTCATTCGGTCCGCCCAGCGCCAGAGTCGGATAGGTTCCATAGATCCGGTTGCCCATTACTGCTCCGCCCATGATGAACTGGTGGTTGCCCCAGGCGTGATCTGAACCGACTGTATTGGCACCCGAACCGGCGGGTTGAAGCGTTCGTCCAAAATCAGACATCGTGAAGGTAGTTATTTTGTCGGCCAAACCCAACTCAAGGGTAGCGTTATAAAACGCGTTCATCGCCTGGCTCACTTGCTGCAGCAACAGGTCCTGACCACCCAGCGCCGTTGGACTCTGCGCAGAATGAGTGTCGAACCCGCCGATCTGGGCAAAGAAGATTTGACGCTTCATGGTGATGCCGGCCGCGGGAAGGGCCGTGGGATCAGTTGCCGCTTTAATGAGCCGTGCGATCTGCAAGAGCTGCCGACTGAGGGACGTACTTGGATTCGGAAATACTGTAGAGAGGACCGGGTTGACTGCGCTCAGCGCGATATCGGTTTGAATGGCGCTAGTGCGTGTGTCACTGGCCGCTTTTATAAGCTTGATATCGTTATTCAGATTGCGGAGCTCGTTATAAGCCACAGTGCGAGAGGCCACCTCACTGGATGAACCAGTCATGATTAGCTGGAGCACGTTCGCCAGCGTGGTATTTGAGTCAGAAACGGCCAATTGCCGAGTGTCGATTCCGGTCAAAAGCAGGTTGAGGCCGTTGATGGAGATGTTCTGGGGGAAGGTAGCGGCCCCATTCAGGATCCGGGTCAGATCCGCCACGCGCCCACCCCAGCCCGTTTGCATAACTTCATTCGCCACGGCGGTCTGAAACAATCCCACCTGATCAGAATGCGAGAACAACTGCAGGGGCTTTTTACCGGTGCCATTCTGATAAGTCGTACGCGTTATTGGTTCAACCAGCGGACCGTTGTTGGCGAGGATCGCGACCTTGCCCTGGTTAAAGAGCGACTGAATCTCCGTCATGCTTGGATTTAAGCCGTATGAGCCGCCGGTGATTGGCGAGATCGGCAGCAGACTCCCCTGAGCGATCGCCAGATCGGCACCGCGTGCAGTCGCGTATTGGCTATATTGATCCAAAGAAACGACCGTGTTATTGCCGTCGTTCCCGCCGTTGAGAAATATACAGACAAGCGCGCGGTAATCCGTGGCTGCCTGGGGAGTGAGTGCATGCACGATGCCGAAGCGGTCGACGCTGGAGGCCAACGCCATTCCGCCTAGAGCGCACGCGCTCGTGCGCAGAAAGTCTCTTCGTGTTGCCATGGTTTTATCTCTGAATATCGTACTGCGACGAGGTTGCCACAAGGAAAGCCGCAGCCTGCGCCCGTTTGCGAAGGTGGTTCGCGTCGGACGTTGGTATGGCATTCATCGCGGTTACAAGTGAAGCCCGCATTTGTGCGGACATTGTCCCGTGAAGCATAAGGGCATTGAGGTGATCGGCTACCGCGCCTGGATTCGAAGCCAGCGCTTCGATATTCGCCAGGTCTACCGACGTACCACGCGGTCGATCAGGACTGGCTGCCGTGGGTGATGTGTTTGCGGATACACCGGTGTAGATCAGCGTGTTGATGTTGTTCGACCTGCGGAGCGTCGTGGAGGTTGAGAGAATTCCGAATGCCGGTCCAAGCATCTTGAATCCGGGCACTTCGTAAGCTGGTTGGTAATAGCTGAACACCGTTGTCGGCTGAAAGATTGTTTGATCAAGGGTGCCGGTAAAGTCAGACGACGACCTGCCGCCCAATACGCCGTCGCTGGTGGAACTCTTGTCAAAAGATTTGACGTTCAGCGCTCGCAGAACGTTGATGATGTACTGTGCCGGCTCCCGTAGTTTTCCAAAGCGAGGGTCAGTTTTAACATCACCGCGAGCCTCGGGATCGAGCAGGACCGCCTGAACTACAGCCTTCATGTTGCCGCGCACATTTGTGCAACCCTGGGTGTAAAGTGCATCGCAATCGTTGTTAAAGACACGCGCAACGCGGGCCACATAAGCTGGGCTCGGGTTGCTGGTCACCAGATGCTGAATCATCTGCTTGCCGATGAATGGCCCAACATTAGTATGGTTGAAGAGATTGTCGAGAGCGATAACCAGGTCCGCTCGAGCGCAATCGCTGTTGGCTAGGCCGCTGGCGCTGGAACACTGGGGCGTAACAACCCCGTTCAGCAACGTCTTCGGGTTGAAGTCATGATTCGTGCCTCCGCGTGGCACCATCGGATCACGCCAGTTGTTTACGCCCTGCGCGATAGCGGGAGCCAGATTCCAACCAGTGAATACGCGCGTGAACTCATTGACGTTTGTTTGCGAGTAGGCGGGAATCGGTGACCCCTGGGCATCGAGTTTTTGGGTTCCGTCAATGTTTAGTTCGTCAACTCCGATAGTGAACAACTGCAAAACTTCACGGGCCCAGTTCTCGTTGGGACTGGTCCTCGTACTCAACCGCATGTCGAGATATTCGCCCATCGATGGGTTCAGTGTAATCTCGGTCAAAAGCGTTCGATAATTCCCAAACGCCCCACGATCGAGCATCTGCAAATACATCGTCATCCAACTTCCCCGATTAAGCGGGCTTACTCCGGAAACAACGAGAATCTGGTGGAGCGCAAACGCTACGCGCTGCCGCAATTGATCGGCGTTATTCAAACCGCTTGAGAAGAACGTGCGCTGCAATGGGTACATCGAGAAGTTATCGCGATTACAAACAGTCTGATTGTAGTTTGGATCGTTCGGATTAGTCGCCGGGCAAGCCTGTGATTGATCGTCCAAAGGAAAAGTTAGGTCTGGATAATTCGAGCCCTTTGCCGAATTGCTGGGCTGCAACGAAAACTGCTCATCCAGATAAGCGCGAATGCCCATCTGTTTCAGTCGAGTTACTTCGGCAGCTGTTGGTCCCCAGGTCGCTTGCTCAAGGAACCGCACTGCGTCTCCATCGCTCGCGGGGCCATTAAACGAGTCTGGCACGTAGGCCGGATCTGCCGGTGGCGGCGTTACCGGCGCCGGGGTCGCAACGGCGCCAACGTCATCCGCGGGACAGTCGGTTCCCGGACATTGCGCGGGCGCGTGACCAATCGCCACACGGACCCTATTGCTCGCCATTCCATGCAGATTTAGCCGAACCAGCACGTCGCCGACGTCACCCATGTCGTCAGCCAAACGCACGATGATCATCGTGATACCGGGAAAGCCCGGCACTTGGCTCGAGTGCTCAACTTTCAACGAATAAAGCTTGCCTGTGCCGTCTTGCGCATCGGCGGTAAAGGCGTTAATGCCTTCACCGGCCATCAAATCCAACCCCATCGCAAAGATGCAAACTCGCGTGCGCATGTCGGCGCTGAACGGAGCCGATGCGGTTAGTTGAAACGGTTCGGGTTTTAAGGTGACAGACTCTAAGGCGATCGCCCTCGTGGAGGTGGCTTCGCTCAGCAAAACGGGCGGCCGGCTGGCTGCCGCGCTCAGTTCAGAGACTCCGCCTAGAGCGAGCAAGACAATTGAGATCTGAAGAAGGCGTGAAATTAGTCTGGCCGTGCGGGTGACGGCGAAATCGCGTTGGTCGCGAATCCTGGTGCCATGTCTAATGGCATTTGGGCCGTTTTGGTTATTTGAATTAACAGATTTATTGTCAGGCGTGATGCACGGGAGACTGATGCTCATATGTGGACTCCGTTACAAATTCGTGTTCTCGAACCTGCAATTGCTGCGGTCGCGAATTATGAGGTAGGTCAATTTGGCGGGGCCACCCGGTCATCCAGGT
>JBGTLE010000359.1:0-4307 GCA_041744295.1 Pyrinomonadaceae bacterium
TAGAGCTGCGCCAATCTTGGCTTTGGAATCTATTATCCCAACGATATTGTATATTCGTTCTCCATTTACATCCTTCATGCGCTCAATAATGTCGATGCAATATTGAACCTGCACTCCTCCGCCAAATAGGACGATATTTAACATGTTCTCGGAACTTACCATTGATCTTGCATGGAGTTGGCCCAGTAGTTAACACGTCTCATTGTGAGTTGGATGTCCGGATGGGTAAATCAATTCCAGCACTAGCTATGGCGTCGCCGAGGTATTCAGTCTCCCAATCCAGATCGGGCCTGACCGCACCGGGCCAACTGCTTAGCCAGTCGCCGCGCCTTTCGACCGAGTCCTGCACGTCGAATGTCACAGCGTCCTCAAGGCTGAGTATCACTTTTTCCTGATCTTTGACGACGAACAGCAACGCGCGATGAACTCCGTTATTGAGCAAGCCTCCGGGGATGTAGCAGACGCTGCGGAAGAGGCCGGCGGGGAAGGGCTTGCCCTGCCATGTTCGTTCGCGAACGGGGACGGTGGCAAACACAAGGATGCCCTCTTCGTTGTAGAGATGGAGGCTTATGCTCAGTCGTGCCGCAGGTTTCAAATTCCAGTATTCGACCTCTAACATGAGAGGTGTCTGGATGTTTATGGCATCGGTGGCGGAGCCAGTGACGGGACGCACACACGCGCGGTGTAAACGTACCTTGTTGTTACCAGGCGCCGAGTCCACGTCATTCCACACTCTTTCTCTGGAAAATGATGCGCCTCCCTGCATGTAGTCTGAAACCACTTTGCTGGCCTCCGCCTCCTCAACGATTTCGCCGCCGTTGAGCCACAGAACGCGCTTACACATTGACTGGATGGCCGCCATGTTGTGGCTGATGAAGAGCACCGTTCTGCCCTCGCTCGCCGCATCGCCCAGCTTCCCCAGGCATTTCTTCTGGAAAGCCGCATCGCCCACTGCGAGCACCTCATCTACTAGCAGGATTTCGGGTTCCAAGTGGGCTGCCACAGCAAAAGCCAGACGCATGTACATGCCGCTCGAATAGCGCTTCACCGGCGTGTCGATGAACCTTTCGATCTCTGCGAAGGCCACGATTTCGTCAAACTTGCGCATGGTCTCGCTCCGGCGCATTCCCAAAATCGAACCGTTCAAGAAGACGTTCTCCCGGCCCGTGAGTTCCGGGTGAAACCCTGTGCCGACTTCGAGCAGACTACTTACCCTTCCGTAAAGCTGAACGCGACCGCCTGTCGGCTCGGTCACGCGAGCCAGAATCTTGAACAGTGTAGACTTGCCCGCACCGTTGTGCCCAATGATGCCGACTACCTCGCCCGGCATTACCTCGAAGTTCACGTCCTTTAGAGCCCAAATCAACGGGCCGCCGCCTCGCAACCGCTGCAGTGCCTTTGTTGGAGAGCGAAAAGTCTCGCTGAGCACGTCACCCAACGTCTCGGGTGCGCCGCGGCGTTCGCCGAGGCGGTACTGCTTGCTTAGGTTTTCAGCCCGGATGATTGGTTTCATCGGTCACACAATGTCAGCGAAATGTCTCTCCATCCGTTGGAAAGAGAAGGCTGCGCCGACGAGTATGGCAAAGGTGATGATGGCCGAGATGCCGAGCGCCTGCCAGTCGAAGTTGCCGCCGAGTACTGAGGTGCGGAAGCCATCAATGATTCCCACCAACGGGTTCAGCGAATAGAGACTTCGCCAAGCTGGGGGCACAAGGCTGACTGGATATACGACGGGGGAAACGAACATCAAGATCTGCAGCAGTAGTGGCATCATCACGCCCACATCCCGGTACTTGACGTTGAGTGCCGAAGTCGTCATTCCCGCTCCAAGCGCGAGCAGGGTTAAGAGCGCAACGCAAACTGGCATCATCAAGAGGTTCAACCCGATCGGCGCCCGGTAGTAAACCGCCAGCCCCAGTAGAACGATGAAAGCTATTGCGAAGTCTGGTAATCGCGCCATAACGGCGGCGATTGGAACTATTGAGCGAGGGAAGTAAACCTTGGTGATGAGTTGAGCGTTGCCGACGAGACTGTTGCTGCTGGAGTTGATGGCCCCCATGAAGAACGTCCACGGCAGCAAGCCCGCGTAGGCAAATAGGGGATAAGGGATGCCGTCCGACGGCACCTTTACCAGGTACCCCAGGAAGACAGTGAAAACGGCGGTGGTCAGGAGCGGCTGCATAATCACCCAAGCCATGCCGAGTGCTGTCTGCTTGTAACGAACCTTAAGGTCGCGCCACGTCAGGAAGTAAAGCAAGCCGCGGTATTCCCAGATCTCGCGGAAGTCAATTGCTGCCCAGCCCTTGCTGGGCTGGATCGTTATTAGCGGCTCGTCTGGTAATCGCGGGCGCGTTGATGGCAGGTTGTCTGAGGTAACGGCAGTTTGCATGAAGGTCTCGGTGAGTTGACCTCGCACGCGTGGCAGAAGGCCAATCCATCATGTTGCACTCGATCATGAAGGAGTTTGTCTCGCAAACAAGACGTCCTCAGCCCACAGATTATCGGCAAAGCGTCGCGTGCAGTGGATTCTTCAGTGACACGGGAGTTTAGACAAGTGTACCGGTACCGTCAAGCAACGGGGCAGCCGAAAATCATTGGTACTGCTCTACAAAATCATTAGGACAATTCCCAAACCTTCGGTATTGGGCGAAGCACAAACACGTCACCCGCACCGATTCCTGTATTTCAGAGTGTAGCGATGGAAGTAGTCAAGCGCGCACGATTGCTGCCTTCCGCGGATCGGATCGGATCGGGTGTTAATTAAGTACCCGAGTAGCGGTGAACGTGCCCACGAGCGAACGGAATCCTAAGGGATTTTCGTCTTCCTCAGTGCTGGCGACAAAAATCAATTTACCGGAAATGGAATTGCTGGAACTAGATCTTCCTTTGAAGATCAAGGTTCCCACCTCCCGACAGCAAGTGCCGATTGGTAACTCAACTTCGCCGGAAAAGTTTACCCGGTCATTGCTGGCCTGTGACCACGCCGCAGGGACGGCAGCCGGCTCGGGCTTTCCGTCTGCAGCGGTATCCAGGAGCAGAAACGAACCGACCCCCTTAGGCTGTGAATGGAGTATCAGATTCATCTCAACTCGACCTGCGAAAACAAATTTTACTCGCCAGCGACCGGCGAAATTCGCAGCTTTTGTAGCCGGGGACGCCGCCTGGGGCAGGGTATCCTGAAGCGTAGTTGCCTCCGTGCCAAAGACAAACATCAAGATCGAAAAAACGATGGCTGATCCCAATCGCATTATCTGTTTCTCATCTCTTAGAACATCGGTAGATCGAATTCTATTTGTAAACATGCGACGAGGCGGCCGTCGGTATTCAGACTAGCCGCCTCGCATTTTCAGGCTGACTCACATCCTATCCGTTTGCTCACGCATTAAAGCGCACCGGATACTTTGAAAGACAGATTAGGAGGTTAATTACCTGGCCCAATATTAGTGCAACCCGCGCATCCGTCTACGCCATTGCCTCTAATTGAGTTGTTGCTGAAAGTTTCCACAACGCCACCGGTGCTGATTAGGACACCGTTCCCGGTGTTACGATCAATCTGGTTCTGCGCGATCACAAGTCCCGATGAGCCAACGTTTCCGGCGTTACCGGCCTGAGCACCAGTGGTGCCGTTGTGGGAGATCTGGCTTGACCAAATCGTTACGCTTGCAAAACCGGCGGTCGAGCCATCAGAGAAAACACCGATGGAGTTGTTGTTAGAGAACACGGAGTTGCGGGCGGTAACTCTTGAACCCGATCTTGCGCGCAGACCATTTCCGTTACCAGTAAGTGAAACACCTTCAAGGGTCACATTAGCGGCGCCGGCAGTGGCCTGCGTGTTAATTCCATCAAGCGTGTTGTCTCTGATTACCGAGTTTCTAACGTTGATGTCAACGCCGTTCGAGTCGCTGGAAGTAATACCGTTGCCAGTATTAAACCTGAAGATTACGCAGTCTTCCACGTTCACCGTGCCAGCTGACAAGATATTGATACCGTGGACACCGTTGCAAAATCCGTTAATGCTAAGGCCGCGTAATGTGATCTTGTCGGTGGCGGCAGCGTTGATTATTACGCCCGTCGTCAAGGATGCCAGAATTGAAGCCTGAGTTCCAGTACCGTCGATGGTGATTGACTTGGTGATCGTTACTGCGCCAAACCCACCTGGATCCAGGACACTAATCTCGCCGCAGGCAGCGGTTTTTGAGATCGCACCAGCAAAGGTCTTGCAAGGTGCTGTGCGGCTACAAGGGTTCACATCGTCGCCAACGCCAGACACCCATGTGCGTGATGCTTGTGCTTGGGCGAGGGAGGAA
>JBGTLE010000360.1:0-9249 GCA_041744295.1 Pyrinomonadaceae bacterium
CGGGTTTAAAAAAGCTACTGGACGTTTTCGCCCAGTCGCTTTTGAAACTAACAAAGAGCTTGCGATGTAAAGCTCTGAAAACTCCAGCTTTAGAAGTTGAACTTCAAGCCAAACTGGAACTGACGTGAATCGTAAGCCGCAGTTGGCCGGCTATAGTAGCGTCCGTTCGAAGCTCGCTCGCCGAATGTATTCACGTCTGTGAAGAACGGCGAGGCGGCGCCTTCGTTGAACCGATTGAACAGATTGAATCCTTCGGCAATCACATCCAACCGATAACGCTCACCAAACCTAAACGCCCGCGTGAGTCGCAGATCGACTGAGGCATATCCGTGGGTAATTCCCATGTTACGACCCAGCGAGCCGCTGGTGAATGGAGTTGCTGTCGGCGCGAACAAGGTGCCATCAGCCGCAACGCTGGGACGATCGTTAGAGCTCTGCAAGTCACCATTCGTGTCGGTCCCGGTAATGATATTGAAGGGACGACCCGACGAGAGTTCAACGATCGGAGCCACCGTGAAATTGGCAAAGATGCGTTCCGCCATGCTGGATGAATTGCGCCATGCACCTGGCGATGTCCAGACGCCACTAAATACGAAACGGTGGCGCTGATCAAAGAGAGAGTCAGAACGCTCAGCGCGGAAGTTGCGATTGTCCTGCGGCTTCAGCAGTGTTTGCAGATCGCTTGAATCGTCAATCGAGTGGGCCCAGGTGTAACTCGCCAGGAACTGGAAATTGCGCGAGAAGCGCTTCTTGAATTCCAGGTTCAACGCGTTGTAGTTCGAGTTGCCGTCCGAAAGCTGAGCGCTGACGTCAGCAAACGGCGAGATCAAACCGGGTGTGCGTAGCGAACCAGTCAAAGCCGCATCAAACACAGCTTTGGAAACCAAGCCACCGGTGGCGCTGGCGACGAGGAAGTAGTTTGGACCACTGGGACGGAAAAAGTTTGCCGCCGGCGGACTAACGATCACCTGTCCGGTCGAGTTATTAACTATCACCAATCCGGGAACCCTAACGGTGTAAAGCGCGCTGTTGGTAGTCGGCAACGCGAAGAAGAGCGCCTCAGCATTGCTTAGGGGACCGCGACCGTTCGGACAGCCGCCCGGGCAATTCGGAACCAGTGGATTGTTCTGGGTAAAGCGCCGGAAGTTTTCAATTAACGAAGCCGAGACCGGTGCATTGATGTCCTGGGGGTGTGGCAGATGGTGAGCACCTACGAAAAGGTAGCTCGCTGAAAAAGACATGTCCTTGCCGACCTGCCGCTCGACTGTCAGGTTTGCCTGGTTCGCATAGGCATACTGAAAATCCTGAGCGACATTCAGCGTGAACGGCAGGATTGGACCAAAGCCAACGAACGTTTGATCGTTGAACCGCAGTCGCCCTGGCAGGTACTGCGAACTGGTCGCTACACCTGGCGTCGTCAAACCCGGCGGGCAGAACGGCGATGCAGTGGCGGTCGAACAAACAGTGCCCTGGAAGATCTGCACCGTATTGAAGCTCGCCGTTGAGGCGGGACTTCCGGGTACCACATTGGTGTATTGCTGCTGCTGCGAGCCGTCTGCGATGTCGGAGTTGAAAGCGATTGCCAGTAACGGGTGGTCGTAGAACAAACCATAAGCTGCCCGGACAACCGTCTTGCCGTCACCCTTAATGTCCCAGGCAACGCCTACACGTGGGGCGAAGTTGTTTGTATCGCGTGGAAATCCCTGCTGCACGCCCAGTTGATTCTGGGCGGCCAGAAAATCAGCCGCGGTGAGATTGATGCCGGTCAGCGGATCTCGAAACGGGACTGGCGCAATGGTGTCGGTCAGCTCGACGTCGTAACGAACACCATAGTTCAGCGTCAAGTTCGGTCGAATCTTCCACGCGTCCTGCGCAAAGAATGCGAGGGGTTTATTTTTTATCGAGCTTATCGGATTGCCAAAACCCTGAATGAACACGCCCGGAATCCCCATCCCATACGACTGAACCGGAGTCAGCGAAGGCGCGAGTGGTGAAAGGCCGGCGATAAAACCTGCTGCCAAAGTGCCGGCAGAGAGATCGCCAAAGTTGAAGAGGCCTGGGAAGTTCAACTGAAAACTCGCATCCACGTTCACGAAGTTGAGATCGCCGCCGAACTTGAATGAGTGGTTGCCAACCAGCCAGTTCACGTTGTCGGCAAACTGAAATCTCCTCTCGGTGCGGTCCACCGGCGAAAATGGATTCGGTCCGATGAAGGCAGCGCCCGAGATCTGCAGTGCGGGACCGCCAGGAACCTGGGAGTCAAACGTTGCATGGCGCTGGCCGAAACTAAACCGTGCCTCATTAACAATTGCGTTCGACAAAATCGAGTTTAGGCTCGTACTGAAAGTGGTGTCACGCAACGTCTGAATGCCGGTACGTGAAAAGTCGTTCTGCCCCAGCGTTTGATTCTGCGATTCGTCCTGAATCCCGGTAAGGTCACTCGGGTTGTAGCCAAAGCGCGCCGTTAACCGGTGGTTCATATTGAAGCTGTGATCTCCGCGGATTGAAAAGAAAGTGGTCGCTTCAGAGATCGGGAAGATTCGCAGCAGTTGATTCAAGGCGCGGAAGCCCACGGACCTCCCGTTAGCATCGATCGTCGTAAAACCAGGGACAATCCCATTGTTGGCTGCCGTAGGTATCGGCGTTCCGGCCAGTAGAAAACGCGAGCCGACGACCGATCCCTGGGCCACGCCCACCCCAGGCAGGAAATTTATTAGCGGGCTGGTGCCGTTCAATCCAATGTTCCCGCCGATGGAAGCAAAGTGCGCGTAGGCAACTGCGCGTCCAATTCTGGCAGCATCGCCACTGCCCAACTCACCGCCTATAAAAGCAGCCTGCGCAGCGGTCAAGTTATTGAAAGTTTGTGCCACAGGAAGAATGCCGGCCGGAATAGTTACGCTCGAGGTAAGGCCGGTCCCGGCGTTGCTGGTAAAGAAACCAGACTCTTGCCGCCGTCTTTGCTCAAACGCCGCGAAGAAGAAGGTCTTGTTCTTTACGATCGGGCCGCCCAGCGTGGCGCCGTATTGCGCGCGTGTGAACGGCGGGTCTTCAATCGGAGCAAAAGCGTTTCGTGCCTGGAAACTACGATGTCTCAGGAACCCAAAGATGTTTCCCTGAAACTCATTGGTGCCGCCTTTAGTTACTACATTGATGATGCCGCCGGTGGCTCGTCCGAATTCCGGAGCATAAGAATTCACCGCCACTTGAAATTCCTGCACGGCTTCCTGCGAGACAGTACTGCGCGAAGCGTTAACCGAGTTGTCGGTATTGTCCGCGCCATCAACTTGCACGAGCGTCGAACGGCCGCGCTGCCCGCCGATGTTCAAGCCTGATGAAGGAGCGGGACCGATTGGTCGATCGTTGCCACGACCGACCGTCGACATCGTGGTGGCGAAGCCGAGGTAATCGCGTTGGTTGATAGGAAGGTTCTCGATGCGCTGCTGTTCGATGGTGTTTGCGACAGTGGTGCGAGTGGTTTCGACGATGGGTTGGTCCTCTGTCGAAACGTTTACAGTTTCAGAAAGCTGGCCAAGTTCCAGGCTGACATCCAGGTCAGCTCGTGCGCCCACCGTCAGTTTGTAAGATGGGACCACAGCTTTCTTGTAGTTTGCCGCTTCGACCGTGATCTCATAATCGCCCGGTGGCAGGCTCGTTATTTGATAGTAGCCCTCGTCGTTGGTGTTGGTGTGACGAGAAAAGTTTGTCGCGGGATTGCGTGCGGTCACCTGCGCACCTACGACCACAGCCCCCTGTGGATCGCGAACATAGCCGTTCAGGTCAGCTGCGTTGGCCTGGGCCTGCCCCATAGCGACGCCGGCACTGAGAATAGTGGCGATGAAAAGAAAACTAATCTGAAAAGATTTTTTAAGCAGTTGCGTTGCGGACGCAGAGATCATCTTATTCTCCTTAGCCGGGGGACCTCGTGATGGTCTAGGCCCGTTTGCAGAATCTTAAAGGACTTTTTAGCCGTGCTTCTGACGTCTGATTGCTAGTGTTACTTTTTGTTGTGCGTGGTGTGCGTGGGGATTGATTCGCCACCACCGCAACTCTACATCCATTGGGAAGATGCCTGTTCAGTCTAACATGAGAGCGGAGTCTTTTTACTCCAAAATATGGGCTGGCGCAAGCTTTCAAATTTTGCACAAGCTACGAAAAATAGGACCATCCGGCACTTAACTCCGACTCTCCGCAGTGATGTCAACACGGGTAGTTCCTTTGCGAATGGCGCGGCTTAGTCGCCGGCGCAACCAGTCGTTTGTAGACAGCCAAATTGCAGTTTCGGCGAGTTGCGGCACAAACGCAGCGCGGCGCAACAGGCTGCATACCCGTAAGCGCGAACTGAATTTACTTGAGTAAACCTCTCGATAACGCGTAGCGAGTTGCGTAAACGACCGCTGTTCCTGGTTCAAGTGATCGCTTATCAACTCGGCGACCAGCTCTCCACTTTCGAGCGCCATCAGCATGCCACTCCCGGTAAAGGGGTCAATGAAGGCGGACGCATCGCCGGCAGTGAGCAGGCCCTTGGCAGGAACCAATGACTTGCGGCCAAATGTTTCCAACGCTACCGCCAGCCATTCACTGACTACCTGAGCGTCTTTCAAAGCCAGAGCCGCGCGAGAATTCATTGACACGACTTCACGGACAAGTCGTTCCGGATTAGATTCGCAGCGCCGGACGTCGCGAGCTGAGACGATGAAACAAAGATTGGAAAGCCCGCCCTCAATTGTATTCAACCCGCCATAACCGCCGGGATAAAAATAGAGCTCGCAAGATCCTTCGCTCACAACTGCGTTCTTCAAGTGGGCCTTGAACGCAACCAGCCCCGCTCTCTTTTTTTGGTGCTGAGTGTCGAGTTTGCGGGCCAGGACTCGCGTTCTTCCCGTTGCATCAATCGTGATGTCAGCGAAGTAATTGCAAATACTCGCACCGGTTTTCAAAGATGCACCCAGCACAACGCCGTTCTCAACTATTAGCTGAGTGGCCTGCGTTTCTTCCAGAACGGTTACCCCGCACTCCCTCGCATGCTGCAGCAGGTTGGTGTCCATCGCGGCGCGGCTCAGGCCGAGGGCGCGACCGGCGCCAAACCAGGTGCTGGGAACTGTTACTGACTGTCCGCGGCGAGAGTAAAAAACAGTCTTGCTAAGTCCGCTGCCGCCCGAGGCACCCATGTTCTTGTCCACTCCCAGCCTCTCAAAGTGCTGCCAGCATTCTGGTGAGATGAATTCGCCGCATAACTTTGGACGAGGAAACTTCTTCTGCTCCACCAGCAGAACCGAAACCCCTTTGGCAGCTAGATGAATGGCGGCACTGGAACCTGCAGGCCCGGCGCCTGCGATGATTACGTCGAACCTGTTTCTGGGAACGCGGGCGGCCTCGCCTGCTGACGTTGAATAGTTCTCGAGTGTTGGGACAAAGACTTCACTTTGGGCGGACTCGGAGGCGAAGCTCGCGCAGGCGAGGCCGCCATCAATGGGAGCGCGGGCAGCCTCGCCCGCCAACGTTGAATAGCACTCAAGCTCAGGGTTGATGAGTTCACTTTTGACTCGCTCGGAGGCCACGCTCATGCGGTCGAGGCCGACCGCGCTCCCATTAATGCCGAAAGCGAGTTTTTTCTCGCCTCGCAAAACCAAGCGAAAGGGAAAGCTTCGTTTCAACTTCACGTTTGTGAGATCAGCTCGTTCCGCCAGCGCCACGAGTTCGGACGGCTTAAAGCTGCGGAGGATCGAAAGCGCTCCGTCTTCCCGAAGCAGGCGAGTGTGGAGCACCAACTTTCCCAGTGTCGTGTACAGGAAATAAGCGATCGGGTGGCGATGAAGATCGATGACGAAGATCTGGCTTGCCGCAACGCGGCCCAACTCGCGGAGGATGGAGACAACTTCGGCATCCGTGAAATGATGTGTGAAGAGCGAGCAGATTGCATAGTTAAAGGCGTTGTCGTGAAATGGAAGCTGCAGCGCGTTTCCTCTTACCGCGGCGACCTTGTTGTCCGAACCCTCGAGAATCGCTGCCGCAGAGCGCGCATTCAGTTCCAATCCAACCAGAGTAGCCCGTCTGTTTGTCTTCCTCGCCCAGCCGTCAGTAAGGCGAAGTAGTTCGCCGGATCCGGCGCCTACATCAAGAACTGAGAACGACTGCAGCCCGCTAAGTTGAATGCTATTCAAAAGTGAGGACTTCAGCGCATGTGCGTCGCCCATCCATTTGTTAACACGCTGAAGTTCGATTATGCAGCCTTCGTACTCTGCGGCCGTGTAGTCGCCCTTATCTATGTGTTCAAGTTCTTTACTGCGGTTTTGAAAACGTTCGAACACTAAGCTCTCTCCACCACCAGCGCGCTGTTCTTTGAACCAAAACCGATGCAGTTGCAGAGCGCGACTCGCACGTTGGCTGCTCGTGCCAGGTTGGGAACGTAGTCCAGATCACAGGAAGGATCGGGTTCATCGAGGTTGATGGTCGGAGGAATGACGTTGCGCGTGATGGCACAAAGCGCGGCGGAGAGGCCGGCTGCTCCACTAGCGCCCTGGGGATGTCCGATTTGAGATTTAGTCGCCGACATCGGAATGCGGCTGGCATTACCATTCAGGGCCAGTTTCAAAGCGCTCGTCTCAATGCGATCGTTCAGTAGCGTCGAGGTACCGTGCAGGTTTACGTAGTCAACGTCTTCCGGCCTGCGGCCCGCATCATCGAGTGCAAGTTTCATCGCGCGTGCCGGCTCGTCGCCACTCTCCTCGAGCCGCACTCGATGATAAGCATCGCAGGTGGCGCCATAGCCGGTTATCTCCGCGTAAGTGTGCGCCCCGCGTTTGCTTGCGTGGTCCAAGTCTTCGAGCACGTAAATCCACGCCCCCTCGCCCAGTACGATTCCGGATCGGTCGCGAGAGAAAGGCCTCGAAGCACGATGCGGTTCGTCGTTCCACTCGTTGGTTAAAACCGTCATCAGGTTAAAGCCCGCGAGAATTCCGGGTGCAATCGGAGCATCGACACCGCCTGCCAGCATGACGTCCTGCCGGCCCACTGCTATGTGTTCCGCCGCGTAGGCGATCGCGTCTGTAGAACTCGTGCAGCCGGTAGAGATAATGTGCGACAGACCTCTGAGACCGAAGGCCATGGACAACTCGCTCGAGAGGCCACCATGAGTGGAAGAAGGAATCGTATAAACGCTGGCCTTGTGAGTGGGGCCAACGTACCAATACTCATACTGTTGTTCGGTGAAAGCGAGTCCACCGCCGCCAGTGCCAAGCACAACACCGATGGCACGCCGTTCAGCGAGCGATAAACCGGTGGGATCCAGTTGCGCGTCCTCAAGTGCTTCCCTCGCGGCCGCTAAAGCGAGTGGCACGGTGCGCGGAACATGCTTGCGATCCTTGGGGTTGAGTTGAGCTTCCCACTCGAATCCCGGCACCTGCGCGGCGATCTTTACTGGCGATTTTGAGACGTCAAAAGCTTCAATGCGTCGCACGCCGCTTTCGCCATTCAGGAGTGCGTTCCAGAATGCTTCCCGGCCGATGCCAATCGGAGTGACACAGCCCATGCCGGTAATCACCACACGCCGCGGTCGTTTGAATCGGCTTAACATGGGGCATATCTCCAATGTTTAGAAGGGGCGACTTTGAGACCCGAGGGATGGCCTAGGATAACAGAAGCGGAGACGCGGGGACACGGCGACACGGGAACGGCGGGCTTTCTGTGGGGTGAGATAGAGCTTATTTTCCATTGGTCATTTGACAGCGATTGATTGCTGAAATCCGTAACCTGATTGCTCATCGTCGACGTGCGTGGGGTGCAGCTGGTAGTTGCGACTCGGGGAGGTCTGAAATGAAAAATGATCAATCTCAAATGTCATATGGTAAATAATTCCCTTGACCCGCCCCTCGCCAGATTTGTTGTCACAACCTCCCGCCGCGTGGTGTTAACTACTACAGAACCGCAGGAACGAGAAATCAAGGGACAACTAAATCTTAGGAGATGACGATCATGAATAGATGGTTACGGCGGAGTGTGCTTCTTGGTGCGTTGCTATGCGTTGCGGCTTTCGCAGCGTTTGCCCATGACGATAAGCGTGATGGTGGCATGACCTGCAATGGTGGGTGGCATAGCGACAGACTTGCGACGCATTGTGAGATTCGGGAACAAACGATTCCCGCAACCGGCGGCGTGATTTCCGTCGATGCACGAAAGAACGGTGGGGTTTCAGTAAAAGGCTGGGACCGCAATGAAATACTGATTCGCTCGCGTGTGCAGGCCGGCTCTCCGACGCAGAGCGAAGCGGAAGCACTTGCGAAACAGATCACTGTGCAAACCGCGGGCGGAAAAATCGTGGCCCAGGGTCCCGAAGTCCGTAAGGACTATCAATGGAGTGTCAGCTACGAAGTGTTTGTTCCGCGCCGTTCGGATCTTTCACTCGAGTCTTACAACGGTGGTATCTCAATCTCCGACGTGACCGGAAAGCTGGAGTTTAACGCGCTAAACGGCGGCGTGGTTTTGCGCCGTGTCGGCGGCAGCGTCAAGGGCGGCACCACCAACGGTGGTCTCGTGGTTGAACTCACTGGCGATCGCTGGGACGGAGAAGCCCTGGATGTGAAAACTACCAACGGCGGCATCGTGATGTCCGTGCCCGAAAACTATTCGGCCCATTTGGAGACAGGTACCGTAAATGGAAGTCTCAGTATCGATTTCCCCGTCACGGTTCAAGGTCGAATCACCCGCGAGCTTGCCGTGAACCTGGGTTCCGGGGGCGCAACGGTTCGTGCGGTCACGACTAACGGCGGAGTGAAAATCAAGCGAACGGGGTCGAGCGCGAACTAATCCTGGGTTAGGGTAGTCCGTTGTCAGTTGTCTTCTGAGCCAAGTGCGGGCCGGTCGCCAAAGAAGAACAACTGACAACTGACAACTGACAACGGACAACGGACTCTTTAGCTTTCACGTTTCGAGCATTTCATTTAATCTGTCCATGCCGATCCCCCAACCTCCAAGATGGACAAATTTCGCATCACCGGTGGTCGACCGCTCCAGGGTCGCGTCTCAATCAGCGGCGCAAAAAATTCCGCGCTGCCGTGCATGGCCGCCGGGCTGCTCACCGCCGGCACGGTAACGCTCCACAACATTCCTTATGTTCGCGACATCATCACGCAGCGTCGTCTGTTGGAAGATCTCGGCGCGACCGTGCTAACACCAGAGTTGCGCACGCATAAGATTAGCGCTCCGCATATCGAGTTATTCGAGGCGCCTTATGAACTCGTGAAAACAATGCGT
>JBGTLE010000361.1:0-3471 GCA_041744295.1 Pyrinomonadaceae bacterium
TCGGATGGTGGCTCCCACCCTTGACTACAATCCGCGACGGCTAAAGCAATTCATCAACGCCTTTCGCTTGAAGACCTTCATCGCCAGCAAACTCAACTTGTTCGGTGAGCCGGCTGACCGGGAAAAATACAACAAGCTTACCGTCCAACAAATAGGAAAGTTCGTAGCTATTTCTCTGCGCTGGCCCTTGCTACTCGCCGATCTCGACAAGGAACGCGATCTGCTTTCCAGACTGCAAACGCTGGCTGGATATCAGGTTGATTTTGCGGACTTGGAAATAACAAAAGGAACGACCCGGGAACTTAAGAGCGTATTGGAGATTCCAATCGGACCCAGAGGCACCCTGGAAATTAAAGTAACGCCGTCGCTTGCACGCTGGTACCGACACGAGAACCTGCGCGAATTCCTTCGCCTAAAGCTTATCATCAAAAAAGGTTTGAGCCCGGCGCGGCCTGATGAAAGGTATGACCTTGGAAAACTTGACGTGAATCAGCTCCTCAACATTTCACCAAGTCCCACCAGAAGGTCGGGCCCAATCGATGGAAAAGCTAGCGCGGCAGCGCCGACTCATAAATCCGCTTAGGAAAGAGCATTGATCGTCAAGATCACAATCTCCGGCGGCACGCGAAAACGAACCGGCAGAATGCTCGTGCCGATTCCGGTGGTCACGAACAGGTGATGATCATTTTCGAAAACATGACCGGCGGAATATCTTTGGCCGAAGCGGGACGGTACGACCGGTGTGCCGATCAAGGGGAAATTCACCTGCCCGCCATGCGTGTGAGCGGCCAGCAATAACGGAACACTCTTGGGGAGATGCTGAAACACGTCGGGATGATGCGTCAGCGCGATTATTAGGGAGCCCGGCGGGATCTTTGCCAGCGTCTCGGGCACTTGTTGCGGACGCGTCCAAATATCAGCCAAGCCTGCCAGCCAAAAACTTGTTCCTCCTCGTTTGACCTCGCTGACATCGTTTTCGAGAACCCGAATGCCTGCCTGCTCAAGCGACCGGCGCACTTCGTCGCCATTGTCCCACCAGTCGTGATTGCCGAGCACCGCGTAAACGCCGAGCGGGGCCTGAAGATACTTCAAGTGATTGGCGATAATCTCTGGCGCGACGCGATGACCGTGCCAGGTATCCTGCGACATGAAATCGCCAAGCAGCACCACTAAATCGGGCTGTTGCTGATTGGTGCGTTCGACAAGCAAACGCAACTTCAGGTCATCGATAAATGGGGCGCCGGCATGAATATCTCCAATGACGGCGAGGCGGAGTCCCTTCAGGTCATTCGGCCAGTTGTTGATTTGAATCGCCTGTTGCTTCACGACCAGACGATTGGGCTCAATGAGGAACACCCAGACTCCGCACATCAAACCTGCGAGCAGGAAGAGCGCAACAGCGACGCGAAGTCGCCTTCGCCACAGTTGATGACGGCTTGTTTCCTCAGTGCCGGGTAAGCGCCTGAGTGCCTGAACCAGAAAGAGAAGAAGGCCAATACAAATTGCGATTGCGATTACGTAGACCAGATTTATCATCTGAGGATTAGTATAGAGCCCACATAAGCTGAGGGAGCGATCTTATCATGCCGCCAAGAACGATTGATGAAGTCCTGGTCGAACTCGATCAGATAATTCTCCAGGCACGAAACGAACAGAGCCGCCTCGGTTTCTTCGCAACGCTCTATCGCAATGTCACGATCAAAGTTAAGGAAGGCATCGCCGCCGGCTTCTTTGAAGACGGCGCGCGAATGGAACAGCTCGACGTCACGTTTGCCAATCGCTACTTATTGGCGCTTCAGAGTTTTCGCGCCGGCCAACCTGCGAGCAAGTGCTGGCTGACAGCCTTTCAAACGGCAGACACGTGGGCGCCGACCGTTCTTCAGCAACTGCTGGTGGGGATGAATGCACACATAAATCTCGATTTGGGCATCGCCGCGCAAACTGTCGCGCCGGGAAACGCGCTGCCCGCGCTTCGAACCGATTTCAATCGCATTAACGACATTCTCGGCGGTATGATTAGCAAGGTTCGCACGGACGTCGGCGAGGTTTCTCCGTGGATCCGTCTGCTCAATAGTTTCCCATCGCAAAGCGACGATCGTCTGATCAATTTCAGTCTCAACAAAGCACGGTCCAGCGCGTGGCTGGTCGCGAACATGATCAACTCGACGCCCGCCGATAAACTGAGCCGGGAAATGGAGATCCTCGATGCAGGAGTCGCGAAGCTAGGTTCGCTCATAGCGAATCCGCGCGAGTGGCTAATCAGCCTCGGTCTGCGCGTCATCCGCATGCGCGAGAGCAACGACGTGCCTCATGTCATTGACGTGCTGAGTGAGGTGTGATGCATAGCACGGCGTTTGGCGGTAGTATTGAGCGGTTTTGGTAGATACTTAAGATGTTCGACGCTGTCGAATTGACTGAAATTTCATGGACCCCAATATCCTCGCAGCGATAATCGGTGGAGCCTCCGGCGTTGTCGGCGGAGTCGTTGGCGGTGTTATCGGAGCACGCGCTACCCGGAAGTCAACCCGTGAAGCGAACGCGCATGCTCTGCAAATGCAACAGGCCGCGCAAAACGCGACCGTACGCGGGGTGCTTCTTGGCATTCGCGCGGAAATCGTTACGTTGTGGGACATCTATGCTGCTGAATTTGGTGCCATTCTCGAAAAACTAAACGATGGCGAGGCGTTTTGGTATCACTACCCATTACATCAAAACTACTTCAGCGTCTATGAATCAAACGCGCCATTACTCGGACAGATACCCGACGACAGCATTCGCAATGCCATCGTCACCACATATCTAAAGGGACGCGGTCTTATCGACTCACATCTCTATAACAACCAGTTGCTCGAAAAATATGGTGCGCTCCAACGAGTTCGCGATGAAACGGGTAGCGCGAGATACACTGAGCAAATTGATGCATCGTTGGCGAACCTAAACGAATATGGAACCTTCATAAAACAAAGCTATTTCGAGATGAAGGTGCTTGTATCCGATCTCACAGAACGAATCGATACTGGCGTCCGGCTCATGGAAGGCCAAACCAATAAACTTCTTCCTTGAACCGGCGTCGAACAAAATCGTTGGGCGCGAGCGGCGCGAGCCTGTTTCGTAACTAGTCTGGTGCGGCGAAGGTGCTTTGATTCGCGCCGCCGCATCAACTCAACCGTTCGGCCCTACCTATCGGTGAATAATGACAGACGAAGAGCGACTAGAGCGTTGGGCTAAATGGATCACTCTCATCCAAGGAGATATTTGGGAGTTATTCTATCTCCACTTCATATTCAGTGAAGTTCAGGAAATCATCAAAGACAATGAAGCCTTATCCGAGACTCCAAACTATTTCTTTGGTTGGCTTAGAGATGTGTTCGCGTATTCTTCATCGATGTATGTCAGGAGACAATCCGACAGACGGAAAGACGTAATTTCCTTCTACAAGCTCTTAGACGAGATCCATCGTTACCCGAGCTT
>JBGTLE010000362.1:0-3421 GCA_041744295.1 Pyrinomonadaceae bacterium
AAAGCGGCGGCGCTGGTTGATGCGGCGATCGACGTTCCCGCCAAGCTTGCGGCAGCGACGAAGTTCCTCGGCAAGTACCCAAAGAGCTCGTTGCGGCCGAACGTTGCGGGACATATTGCCGGTCATATCTCACCGATAAAAGATCCGGCTGAGAAGGTGAGGCTTGCCGAAGAGTTGCAAAAACTCTTCCCCGGTAACGACACGCCAGTGGTCGCCCACGTGTTGATTGGCGCCTATGTTGACGCTAATCGGCTGGATGACGCCTTTGCGCTGGGGGCGAAAGCACTCGCCGTGAATCCTGAAGACATAGCTATCCTGACTGAGCTGGCTTTCGCAAGCAGCAACGCCGCGAAGAAACACAATGGAAAGTTTGTCGCCACCGGAAACCAATATGGCACTAAGGCGATCGAACTAATCGAGGCTAACAAGAAACCTGCTGGTATGGATGACGCGCAATGGACCGCCCAAGCGGCGTTGCGCCCGCGCCTCTATCAGGAGCTCGGGATTCTCGCGCTCATCTCCAGAGACTTTGCCGGCGCGAAGGCCCGTCTCGAAAAAGCGTCAAATTTGGATCCAAACGATCCGATGAACTACGCGATGATGGCCAGCACTTTCGACGAAGAGTACATGTTGGCCGCCAAGGCTTTCCAGGATGCGCCCGCCGGTGCCGAAAAGGACGAGTTACTCAAGAAAGCAAACGCACAATTGGACAAAGTAATTGAGGCCTATGCTCATGCGATCGGGGTAGCTAGTGGAAGGGCTGAGTATCAACCGTTAGCCGATCAAGCTCGGCAGAATTTGGAACTGTATTACAAATATCGGCATAACAATTCGACCGACGGGATGCAGCAGCTAATTGATAAGTACAAGCCGGCGGCGGCGAAGCCATAGAAGGAAGGGTGTAGGGTGATGTAAAAGATCTGAAATCTGAGAGTTGAGATAATTTGAGATTTGAGAGATCTGAGATCTGAGATTAAAAGACCACAACATCATCCAGAATAAGTTCGGAATTAGAAAGAGGGCGGACCTGTTGAGGTGCCACCCTTTTTTGATCTCAAATTATCTCAAATATCTCAAATCTCAAATCCCAGATCTCAAATAATCTCAAATCTCAAATTTCAGATCCTTAATCACCCCACCCCCTACACCCAACACCCTTCCTCCTCTTCACGCGGCATACTTCGCGTAAACCGACTTCACTTTCTCCAAAAACTCTCGACGATCCACTAGATAGTAGTTCTTCACCGCACCGGGTCCTCCTGAAAGTTTATCCAGCACCTGCTCAAGCACCTCAAACTGATCGCCCTCGGAAATCTCCTGTTGTTTGAGATAGCCGGAAAACCTAAGCCGCCGCAGCAACTCTGCTAACGTCAATCGACCTTCCAGCGTGCGTCCACCGTGAGCATGTGAGCGGCTGACAAGATATTGAACTACCAACACTTCGTTATAGGTCTGCGGCGCGAGAAACAGGCGTGAACCTGAGCGTTCCCAGCCAGATTCCAATCTGCGCGAAGGACGAATACTGCTGAGACCGTCGAAGACAGGAGACCAATCAGTCTTCGGTTCAATCCTACTCAAGTACGACTGCGTAGCGTCGATTAACCAACGCTCATCGTCCAGATCCAGATCGCCCTTCATCGTATCAAGCCAGTCAAAAAAGACCTGTCGACGATCGGACTTTACCTCGACGAGCCGAAACTGTTCGTCATTTTTTAGCAGGGACTTAGTCAGCTCGCGGCGAGCTGCGTCACCGGCCTTCACACCTTCAATTGAATAAGTATCGAGCCGCGCATGCCAGCGCTTCGCAGCTTTACAGTAAGTACAGTGCGGATTCTTTTCTTCGCTGTCGAAAAACGGGCGGGTTGCGTGCCGCGCGGTCAGTTCTTCCACCGTCGGCGCGTAGCGTTTGATTTCTGAGTAAGCAGTGCGAGGCGCCAAACCGAGTTGGGAGGTGAAAATGTCGAAGATGCAAGCCAGGCAAACCAGCGTCGTGTATTCGGTAACCGTGCCGGGCGGGAATCTGCTGAAGTCGAGCGGGTCTTTCTTTCTGGCGGACATGAGAATCAACTGAGCGAAACGAGTTGCGGGCTGAGTTCCGCATCGGTGTGACCCACAGCGAGATCAAGTTCCGTTTCGATATCACCGGTTAGCGCAGAGAGCTTGGTGAAATCAAAAATTCCATGATCCAGGAGGTGCGAGGGCAACACGTTTCCGGCCGCACGCAACATCGAGGAACGAATGTTTGGGATCTCGCTTTCGAGGTCAGCGATCAAACGACTAACACGAGCGCGTTTTAGGTTGGGCTGCGAGCCACAGAGGTCGCACGGCATAATTGGAAATTGTTCGCCGCGGGCAAACGCTGCGATCTCGGATTCGCGACAATACGCGAGCGGGCGAATGATCGTATTGCGGCCATCCAGTGAGCGAAGAATCGGCGGCATCGCTTTCAGTTTCCCACCATAGAAGAGATTTAATAGCAGTGTCGTGATGATGTCATCGCCGTGATGGCCCAGCGCGATCCTGGTGCAACGTTCTTCGACTGCCAGGTTGTATAGAATTCCCCGTCGTAACCGTGAACACACGGAACAAAACGTTTTGCCCTCACGCACGAGCCGTTTGACGATTGCATAAGTGTCCTGCTCAACGATGCGGAACTCAACGCCGCGGCCCGCAAGATACTCAGGAAGTATGTGCGCAGGGAATCCCGGTTGCTTCTGATCGAGGTTGACTGCAAGTAGTTCAAAGTCGATTGGTGCGCGTTCCCGCATGTCGAGCAACAAGTCGAGCAGGGTGTAGCTGTCCTTGCCACCCGACAAGCAAACCATTACCCGGTCGCCATTCTCAATCATGCGAAAGTCGCGAATGGCCTCACCCATTCGGCGAAGCAGCCGTGTCTTTGTTTTGTTCTCAAGCATGTCGTGGTCTCGATCTCTGGTTACGCAGAATGCCACGACACGTTTCCGCTGACAACGCACGGAGGAGGCAGAAGGCTCTTACTCCGCGATCAGAAAGAACCTCACCGCTTCGGGCCAGGGGTACTGGTACAGTTTGAAGCAGTTCTGCCTTAGGCTGGGGCTTCTGCCGCCGAATACAACGCAACATAAAGTTGGTTGTGCTCTGTTAGTGTGTTGGTAGACTGTACATTGAAGTTTGAACTCTGAACACCCGCTTCAAATCCACCGTACCCTAATCGGCTAAACTCTAATCGGCCAAAACTCTTGTTCGATCTGCTGAGCGTATGCTACCTTGCGCAATACAAATGGTGATCCAGGGCCAAACCGGGCTTTGCGGTCATCCCTCTCTCAATACAAGGCAGTCACTCCCACAAGCGCGAAATGGCCAGGGTAGTTGCCCTGTAGTCGAATATTGTTGACGGAGCGTTCCCAATGCTTGAAGTCAAGAGAAAACCCAATGGGCCAGC
>JBGTLE010000363.1:0-6939 GCA_041744295.1 Pyrinomonadaceae bacterium
TCTTGAAAGGTCCTCTATGGAACGTCGCACAACTGCCTGGTTCAGTCCGAATCTAAACATTGAAATGCCGCTGGTAGCCTATGGCCATGCGGGTCAGCCGCTACTCATGTTTCCGACCGCGGCTGCGGACTATCTCGAGTACGAGCGCTTTCATCTGGTGGATGCGATCAGGCCACAAATCGAGCGTGGGTTGATTCGCGCGTATTCAATCAACAGCGTGAACCGCTACAGCCTGCTTAATGAACAGATGCCGGCGCACCTCAAGGCAGAATTGCTTGGGCAGTTTGATCGCTACGTTGTCGATGAGGTTTTGCCGATGATTCGCAAAGACGCGGGCGACGACGCGAGACCCTTAACCACCGGAGCGAGTCTGGGAGCGTTCCTGGCAGCGAACGAATACTTCAAGCATCCGGATCTCTTTCGGGGCGTGATCGCGATGAGCGGCAGCTATGACATCAGGTCTTATTTAAAGGGGCACTATGACGACAACGTCTATTTTAATAACCCGGCGGATTACCTGCCCAACCTGAACGACAATTATCTCCTTCCAATCCTTCGTAACTCTGATGCTATTTACATCTTGTCTGGGCAAGGTTCGTATGAAGCACCCGAACGAAGTCGCGCCCTCTCGGACATTCTCAAAGCGAAGGACATCCCGCATACGCTCGATCTTTGGGGACACGATGTGGATCATGACTGGCCGTGGTGGCGGAAGATGCTGCCCTTTACGTTGGATCGAATAGTTGGTCGTTGAGGTGTTGAGCGTACGCTAATGAAAAAGCTCAACCCGAGGTTAGTGCTGCTCGGTTGAGCTTTTTTGTTCTGGCTGAAACTACTCTTGTGTGTCAGTAGTGCAGAAAGGGGGCAGGCGGGACGCCTGTGCTCGTGCGCCTGCACGTTACATGGTTTCCTTTAGGGTTCTTCTTCCCCTTTTTTGCCTCGCTTCTTCTGCGGATCGGCTTCACGAGGTCGTGTTTGCGGTGGTGGCGGAGGTTCAGTTTTCGGTGTTTCCGGATCAGTTTTCGCTGGTGTCGTTGCTGGCCCATCGTCAGTCTTCGCCGGTGGCGGCAACGTGATCTGTTCCAGCTTGGGTTCCGTGGTGTCCGACGCGGGAGTCGTCTCATCTCCCTCTTCTTTGTCGGCTGCGGCCGCAAGTTGCGCGCGTTCGGCTGAGAGTTCGCGCTGCCGTTGCCGGAACAGTTCTCTCATGTCTTCCGGCATGTCACCGGCCTTCGGGAAGTCTTCTTTCGGTTTTCCTTTTAAAAAGTCCTTCATGAAGTCGATGAAGAACGGCAGCGCGCCGCCGCCTCCGGTCATGCCGGCACCGAGCGATTTCTTTCTCCCCGGATAACCCATCCAAACGCCGGTAACGTAGGTCGGTGTGTAACCGATGAACCAGACATCGGTCTGATCGTTCACCGTTCCGGTTTTGCCCGCGAGCGGCACGCCCAACGACTGCGCCGCGGTGGCGGTGCCTGCCTGGACCACTCCACGCATCATCGAAACCATCGTCAGCGCCACATATTCGTTTACCACCTTGTAGGTCGTCTTTTCCCATTCCTCGAGCGTGGCTCCATCGCGGTCCAACACCTTACGAATCAGATGTGGCTCAACCCGTATGCCCTTGTTCGGAAACACCGAGTAAGCGGAAACCATCTGATCAAGCGGCACTTCAGTCGCGCCCAGAGCGGACGGAAGATATGGGGCCATCGGCACCTTTATCCCGAAACGTCTCACCATCTGTGCACCGGTTTGTATCCCGACCGTCTGCAGTAAGTGGACCGCGGGTACGTTCATCGACTTTGCGAGTGCTACCTTCAACGGCAGGTCGCCATTGCCGAGTGAACCGTCGTAGTTATGTGGTTTCCAATCGCCGATGCTGATCGGCGCGCCACTAACGGTGGTGTCCGGTGTCATGCCCCACTCGACTGCCGCCGTATAAACGAATGGCTTAAAGCACGAACCCGTCTGCCGATAAGCCTGGGTCGCGTTGTTGAATTTGTTGGTATAGAAATCGTAACCACCGACCATCGTAACGATCTCGCCGGTCTTGGCGTTGAGCGTCATCATGGCGCCTTGAACGGCAGGAATTTGCGAAAGCTCAACTTTCAATCGCCGGTTCTTTTCATCCACTTCCTTGATCTCAAACTCGGCCAGATAACCCGGCTTGAATTCGGTCGCCGGCGAACGTTTGCCCCAACCAGTATCCGCTACGGTGACCGTGGCCACGTAGTTTCCGAAACGCGCCGTGGCTTCGTTTCGGGTCCGATCCACTTTCATGATCAAGCCCATCAGGAACCGGCCCTTTTCATACTCGCTGCCGTACCAGTCCGGATGCTTGAAGTTCGTCAATTCCTGCTGAGTGGGTGTCGCGCCCTCGGTGGACGTCGGAATCGAGTTGTAAGTCGAACGCCAACCGGAGTGTCCTTTGTCGTAACGTCGCAGCCCTGCTCGTACGACTTCATAAGCCCTCGTCTGAGCTTCTACATTGATTGTCGTGTAAACGGCAAGCCCCCCTTGCGCGACGCGTGTGGTGTACTTTTCTTCAAGCGCTTGTCTGATGTGCTCGACCGGATAATCAAACGGAGAAGACTTTCGCTGCGAGTTGTAGTAGGCCGTGTCGGCGAGTTGAATTGGTTTTGCTTTTTCCGCATCGACATCTGCTTGAGTGGCGAAACCGTTTCGCGCCATCTGATCTAGCACCAGGTCGCGACGCTCCTTCGCTTTGGCAGGATTCGCGGTCGGTGAATATTCGCTTGGCGCTTTCGGGACGCCGGCCAGCAAGGCCGCTTCGCCCAACGTCAGATCCTTGGCTTCTTTGCCGAAGTACGTTTGGGCGCCGGCTTCCATGCCATACGCGTTCGCTCCGAGGAACATGTGATTCGCGTAGAGCTCCATAATCTGGTTCTTGGTGTAGTAACGCTCGATCTGCAGTGCCAGCGCCCACTCGTTCATCTTTCGCTTGATTGTCTGTTCGCGCGACAGGAAGAGGTTTTTTGCTAGTTGCTGCGTGAGCGTCGATCCACCTTCGATTTTGTCGGTCGTAACGTTCTTCCAGGTGGCGCCGATGATGCGAATCGGATCGATGCCGATGTGATCGTAGAAGCGTGCGTCTTCTACGGCGAGTATGGCGTTCTTCAGTACGGGGGGAAGCTCATGATACTTGAGTGGGATTCTTTTCTCGAGCGCGAACTCGCCAATCACCGTGCTGCCGTCATCTGCGTAGACGCGAGTAACGACGCTGGGGCGATAAGTTGCGAGTGCGGCGACTTCGTTCGCGGCACGTGAGTAGTTGAGTTGATACGCCGCGATGATTCCGGTGAGTCCACCGGCTGCAAGTGCCAAAAGCAAAACCACCGGAAGCCACAAACGGCGCACCAGGTTCTGGCGCTCAGCCGGTGGCGTGTTGACAATTGCTCTTGGGGAATACGCCCTCAGTTTTGTACGCGAAGAGTCTGAAGCCATAGATTACCTTCCGAACTACTTATTGCCCTGAATCGCTGTGCTTGGCAATGTGGATTCCCACAGCACGCGATAGAAAGTATACCTGAGGGTTGTGGATAAGCGGAGAGGGCAAAGGGGAGACTGAAAAAACAGGGAAGATCGGCGAGCAGCGTCCACTGATCTAGTCTTCGTACGCTTCGCATTTAATGCCCGTCAGCGCCAACACTTCAAACATTTCCGTACGACGATTGGCGCGCCACGCGCGTTTTACCGGGTGAAAACCGCGTACTGATCGGGAATCAACGATCGCAATCACTTCGGGGTCAATTTTGCCTTTTACCTGACAATTGATGAGCAGAAAATAATCTCTCTTTTGAATGACAGGTAGAAAAAGAACGTCTTTCACCTCCCAGAAGGGCCTCCCAGCCGAATCGTGGTGCGTCAGAATCTCGAACCAAACCATGTTCACCGAGCCGCGGGACACATGGCTCAACCCATACTGTTTCTTGTCCTTGTAAGGATCAGATACTAAGGCTCCCGCAATCTCTTTATGTCCGGCCGGAAGGTCGGCGCCGTGTCGCAAACCGACGTAACGGCTCTTGTCCGCTTGAGAATGTGCGAGAGGAATTCCGGGAGCTAGAGCAACCGCAGACACCAGAAACGAGAGAAGAGCTATTCTCATGTCTTCCTCCAATAATCAGCCAAAAGGCGCGACGCAGTAGGAGCGCGGACTGGGACTGACTTCATCATCTGGCATGGAATCGGGATGCCCAAACTGCATCGGTACCGTCCAAGCCTAGCGCGGTTCGACATAACCGGTAAACCGTTTATAATCACTTTGCTTTCGTTTTGGGGGCGACAGGCTTCGACAGGAGACTCTGACGACCGACGGATGCATGCCGGGCTACTCTATGCAGCTCGTTAAAAAGCGTAGGGAAAAAACAATTGCCAATAACAATGAATTGGCTCTTGCTGCCTAATTAAGCAGCAGGCGTCTCACCGCAAGTTGCTCATGCGCGCGGATTGAGATGTCACTCAGATGAGCTGGCCAGCTGTTTCGGTCCGTGGCAGCAGGCGAGATAAAGTCGGACTAGCTCCTACCGAGGTCTTGTCGCTTCACTGACTCGGTATCGGAGCGAAGTTTTGATCGGTTCGCCGATCAAGCAAGAGAAGCGACTAAGCATGTAGAGACTTTCGGCGTCGACTCTTGGATCCGAGTTCAATTCTCGGCGCCTCCACCAAAAATCAAGGATGAAGGATGAAGGCGGAAGGATGGATTGTTTCCTTTTCATCCTCGTCCCTCAGCTTTCATCCTTTCTTGTTACAGACTCTTCCAATTGGAATCTTTGACAGCGGCGTCGGCGGGCTGACCGTCTACCGAGCACTGCATGAACGACTGCCTGACGAACATTTTGTTTACCTGGGTGATACGGCCCGCGTCCCTTACGGCACCAAATCCCTCCAAACAGTCGAACGTTACGCCATCGAGAATTCGAAGTTCCTCGAAAGCCGCAACGTAAAGTTGCTGGTTGTCGCGTGCAATACGGCGTCGGCGCTCGCGTTACCGGCGATACGTGAGGCAGTCAACGTCGATGTGATTGGAGTTATCGAACCGGGCGCGGAGGCGGCACTGGCAGCTGCAGATGGAAAACCAATAGGCGTGATTGCGACCGAGGCTACGGTGAATAGCAAAGCCTACGCTCGTGCGATTGCGAGGATCGATCCATCGACTCGAGTACTTGAACGCGCCTGTCCACTCTTTGTGTCCCTGGCCGAGGAAGGATGGGCAGACACAGAGGTTGCACGCGCAGTCGCAGCAGAATATTTGAGTGAGTTTACGGCCAGCGACCTGGGCGCTTTGGTTCTCGGGTGCACCCACTACCCGATTCTACGATCAGTCATCCAGAACACTATCGGCGAACGAGTTCCTCTGATAGATTCAGGCGAAGCTGCGGCCCGCGAGGTCGGATCACTTCTTGAATCGCGGGGTTTGGCGAACACCGCAAAGCCGCAAGCAGTTGAGCGAGAACTTTGCGACGACCTTGACCACTTTTACGTAACCGACGCCGCGGAAAGATTTCGTAGAGTCGCCGAACGATTTCTGGGAGCAGCACCAACAGTTCTGGAAGCGGTGGAAGTTTGGGGGAACGATGAGCTTCGAACGCAGTGACGGACGCGCCGCAGATGAGCTGCGCGCCGTAAAGATAACTACCGGATTTGTACCGTACGCCGAAGGGTCAGTACTAATCGAGATGGGCCAGACGCGCGTGATCTGTTCCGCTTCAGTTGATGAGCGGGTCCCACCCTTCTTGCGTAACAAAGGGCAGGGATGGGTGACTGCTGAATATGCGATGTTACCACGCGCGACTCAGCAAAGAACGCCGCGCGAGACCGGGCGTGGCGGTCCTTCCGGGCGCACGCATGAGATTCAACGGCTGATTGGTCGAAGCTTAAGGGCCGTTGCTGATATGACAGTGCTCGGCGAGCGCACCATTACGCTGGACTGCGACGTCCTGCAGGCGGATGGCGGCACGCGCACGGCCGCTGTGACCGGCGCGTACGTTGCGCTGGCGTTGGCTAATCAAAGACTGATGAAAAGCAACCGGATATCACGCAGCTTGATCTCTATGGAGGTCGCGGCGATTAGTGTAGGCATTGTTGCAAACACGCCGTTGCTGGACTTGAAGTATGACGAAGATTCCAAAGCGGAAGTGGATATGAATATTATTTGCACGGGTGACGGACGCTTTATCGAGGTGCAGGGGACTGCGGAACGCGAGCCGTTTAGCCAGGCGCAACTGGATCAGTTGTTGGCGCTTGCGGGAGGCGGAATTAAGACTCTTATAGCAAAGCAGCGCGAGGCCATCGCTGCGATTGAGACGCGGTAAAGAGAGTGCAGGACAACAGCGATCAACTCGCCGGCATCTCAAAAAATCTGATTTCCGTTTCAGAAACAGCAGTGTTTGATTTAACAACTTCGGAGTCTGATCTATGCGAAAGATAATGTCAGCTTTGTTTTTGCTCGTCCTCTCCTTTTCGGCCGCGACAGCGCAAGTCACTTACACGAACGATAAGGTGGATTACACGCTCGAATTACCATCGGCGACCTGGCGCGCGATTTCTGAACCCGATGACGCGCTAGCGCACGCTGAGTTCGTCTATGGCGATCGGCTTGACGGATACCTGCAGATTCGCAGGGAGGTTGTCGAGGCCGATATGACTCCGTCATTACTAGCAAGTCGTGATCGGGATCAGAAGCTGCGCTTTATGCCCGGGTTCGCTGAAGGCAAGGAAGAGAAGTTTTCCGGACGTCTCAGCGGCGTGACGGTTTCCTATGAGTTTGTGCGAACTGGAAAACCGATGATGGGACGAATCTATTATCTTCAGGCCGATAATCGCACGATCTACGCGCTGCGCTTCACCGGCTTGAAAGACAAGTTGTCGCGCATCCGAAACCAGACTGATATGATCGCGCGTACTTTCAAGATTAAGTAG
>JBGTLE010000364.1:0-24955 GCA_041744295.1 Pyrinomonadaceae bacterium
AAGCTGCGTCTTCAGAGATCCCGGCTCGATTTGAGCAAGCACCGGAAGCGATTCGATATGATCAAAGTAATCGCTGATCCAATCAATCAATTGATGACCGAACTGACGAAACTCCTCCTTGTTCATGTCGCCGAGCGGCGGCGCAAATCCTTTTTGGGAATCTTCCATGGTGGGCAGTCTAATTTAGGAGTTGTGATTACTCCAACGTAACGTCGCGGCGCGATTGAAGGTCCCAAGAGAATAGTGCGAAGTCTTGCAGTCAGGAAGAAGAACGGCCATCCACAGATTGCGCCGATTACGCAGATTCAAAGACAAGCGAGACTGAGTTGAGGAAGGGCGCGCTCTGAGAGTCTCCTTCGTGCATGTCGTCGCTTGAATCTGTGTAATCTGCGTAATCTGTGGATGAGTTTTGGTCCTGATTTGGGCAGCTTACTTGCGACGCACAGAGTCATGCGTTAGCATCGGCTTCCGCATTTTGAACCGATGCCAACAACCCTTTCATCTTAATAAATGAAGCCAAGAATCGCTGCCTCAAGTTATCTAAACTCGGCCCCATTAATCTGGAGTTTCACGCGCGGCTCTCGACAAGACCAGGTGGAACTAATCGAAGCGGTGCCGTCTCGTTGCGCGCAATTACTTGCCAACGGCGAAGTCGAAGCTGCCCTCATTCCCGTGATTGAATACCAGCGTATTCTTGAGTTGAGTATCGTTCCTGACGTTTGCGTCGGTTCGCAACGAGAAGTAAGAAGCGTCGTACTTGCCTCCAAAGAGCAAGAATTATCGGCCATTCGAAAGGTCGCCCTGGACGAGTCGTCGCGCACTTCAGCTACGCTCCTGAAGATTCTTTTTCGCGAGTTTATCGATGTCG
Source organism: Pyrinomonadaceae bacterium (assembly GCA_041744295.1). Lineage (GTDB taxonomy): Bacteria > Acidobacteriota > Blastocatellia > Pyrinomonadales > Pyrinomonadaceae > PSRF01. The sequence goes on from JBGTLE010000364.1 coordinate 869, forward strand.
AACCCGAGTGGACACCGTCGGCTCCCAATCTCAAAACGATGTTGTCGACGAACGACGCCGCACTCATCATCGGAGATCCCGGGATGACCTTCCCGCGGGATGGCCTATACGTTTTTGATATGGCCGCTCTTTGGCGACGCTTCACCGGCCTTGGATTTGTATTTGCGATGTGGATGGTTCGTAAGGATGCATCCCCGAGTGCTTTGCAGGTGGATTTCAAGACTGCTTGCGCCAAAGGCTTGGATGCGGTGGAAGAGATTGTTGATTTCTATGAAAAGACGCTGACGTTGCCGCGTGCGGAACTGACGACGTATCTTCGTGACAACATCAGTTTTCAACTGGATGCCGGTATGCGCGCCGGCCTGGACCGATACTACGAGTTAGCCGCGAAACATGGGTTGATTCCAACAGTGAAGAGGTTGGATTGGCTTGGTCAGTAGTCGTCCGCCAAGGGCCGGGAAAGCTAAATGGCAGTGATGAAGTCAGTACGCGAAACGCGTCGGGTCTCACGTTGCGCTCCGAAGTCTTCTAACCAGCGACGTTCACCGAAGCTACCGCGTTTCGGTACTGGCTTCATCGCAGTTGGTGAAGTTTTGCGCGATGGCTTAGTATGAAGCTCAGGACAACGATGGAAACACTAGAGATTCAGCAAATCCTCGATCGGATCGTTAATGGCCAGCGCATGACTGCAGGCGAGTGCACTTCGCTCCTTGAATCCAACGAGATTGCTCGTATCGGTGTGGCCGCTGACGAAATCCGGAAGCGTCGTCATCCCGACAACATCGTCACCTACATCATCGATCGCAATATCAACTACACGAATGTCTGCAACGTCGTCTGCACGTTCTGTGCGTTTTATCGACGGCCCGGTGCTCCTGACACTTACGTGCGAACGATCGCAGAGATCAGCGCGAAGATCGACGAGACCATCGCGCTGGGTGGCACTGGCATCTTGATGCAGGGCGGACTTCATCCGGATTTCGGTATCGAGTGGTACGAAGACTTGCTCAGAACGCTGCGGGCGAAGTATCCGAACGTGCAGCTTCATTGCTTTTCACCACCCGAGATTCACAACATCCATCTGATCTCCGGCCTTGATTACGAGACGATCATGGCCAGATTGAAAGAGGCCGGTTTGTACAGTCTTCCAGGTGGTGGGGCGGAGATCCTCGACGACGAAGTCAGAAAACGTGTCGCGACGAAGTGTACGACGGACGAGTGGCTGGCCGTGATGCGAGCCGTCCATCGCGTTGGTTTGCGATCGACGGCGACCATGATGTTTGGAATTAGCGACCGGGTGGAACATCGAGTGCGCCATCTGCAAAGAATTCGAGATCTACAGGACGAAACCGGCGGCTTCACGGCTTTTATTCCGTGGACCTTTCAGCGAGAGAACACGGCCCTTGGTCGTCGCATCAAGGACGAACCAACCGGCGTCGATTATTTGAAGATGCTGGCCGTGTCGCGGTTGTTTCTGGACAACGTGGAGAACTTCCAATCTTCGTGGCTGACGCAGGGACTCAGACTCGGCCAGGTGGTCCTGCGGTTTGGCGCTAACGATATGGGTTCAGTGATGATCGAGGAGAACGTTGTTTCGGCGGCGGGCGCGCACAATGAAGCGGATGAAAAGCTGCTTCGCTACCTGATCCGTGAAGCCGGATTTATTCCGCAGCAGCGGGATATTCTTTACAAGCACGTTACTCGCGCCGAGTCGTTGGCAATGGATGGCGTCGCCGACAGAAACCTTCCGCAAGAACAGGCAGCCCTTACGTTATAGCCGCGCTAATTTCCGGAATAAGAGAATAACCGTTCAAGTCGCGCCAATTTTGCAGGAAGTTGGCCGGACAGTTTGAAGGTTTTGAAGCGGGAGATCCTGCGGAGCATAGGAACTGTTGCTTCGCTTGCTCACCTTCCTAACCCGCAACCTTACATAACTTGAATTATTCTCAATCTGGAGGGCTGGTCCCCTTTAAGCGGCGAACGATCGGGCCAGGAAGGCATCACGCACCAGCGCATTAAACTTCTCGGGATGTTCCTGTTCGGGCATCATCCGACAACGATCAAAAACTTCGAAACGCGCGTGCGGGTTTAACTGCAGCAGCGCCAGTCCATACTCCAGCGGTGTCGTCGCATCCTGTTTTCCCCATACAAGAGTCACACTTTGGGTCAAGCGTGAGAACGCCGCGCGAGTGTCAGTGTTCAGGTAGCCCGAAAGAAAAGCGGCGATTGCGTGTTGCGCACCCTGTTGGTGACTGGTCGCGTAAAGGTTCGCCACCAGCCGGTCAGTAACTCTGCGTTGATCGTAGAAGAGGTGCTTGCCGGCATAATCGCGAATGCTGCGCTCACTTGCCATCACGTTATAGAACGACGTACCCAACACCGGCGACTGTAGCAATCCGTAGAACGCGGCGCCGGCCATGCCGGGTCGATTGTTAAGGTTGTCTACGCCGGTTGGCGCATTCAAAACCATCGCGCGAATCAACTCGGGACGTTCATCAGCGAGCCGAATCGCGTAAGCGGCGCCCACCGAGCTCGCCACCACGTTGGTGGGAACTCCTGCTACTTCGCGAATGAAGTCAGAAACCAGGTCAACGTAGAGATCTGCCGAGTAGGGAGTGGTCGTTGGTTTGTCTGAGAGTCCGAAGCCGAGGAGGTCGAGAGCGTAGACCCGAAAGTCTGTGGCCAGATCGTCGAAGTTCTTGCGCCACATGAAACTCGAAGCGCCGGCGCCCACACCATGGATGAAAACCAGTGGTGGCGCGCCTGCGTCAATGCCAGCCGTCTTGTAGAACACGCGTCCGTGTTGCCAGTCAAAGAACCTCGCTTCGCCGCCGAGCGCGCTGTTGTCCGGATCGCTGACGCTGCGCCGGATTGAAGCATTGACTGCGGCGAGCGCCGCCACGCCAGCTCCCCCCGCCAGCACTGTTTTCCAAAGATTGCCGAGCTTACTCATGGATTACTAGATGTCAGATGGCAGATGCTGGATGCTAGTCTTGCTTGGGAGGTGCTTATTGCGGGTCAAGGTTGGTCATGACTCACCGCGAGAACTCCCGGCAGCCAGAAATCCGAACTAACATCTAACATCCAGCATCGGACAGCTACTTAGATAAACGCAAAATCAAACTGTTCCTGATGGATTGAAGGATCGCTGGTAACGTCGATTGGTCCAACGTACTCCTCGATTTCGTTCAATACATCACGTTCGGTACTGCGCAACGCTTTCGCCACTTCGGGATGAACGCGAAGGGTTGTCTGCTTATTTACACCATCTCCGCCCATGCTCTTGCCCAGGCGCCGCGATTCTTCCAACAGCTCATAGCAAACCGTTTGCGCTGACTTGATCAAACCTGCACCCTGACAATACTGACATGGCGCACACAGTGTTCTTTCAAGCGACTGTTTCACACGCTTGCGCGTCATGATCACCAGGCCGAAATCGTTGAACGAGAGTACCTTTGTCGGCGACTTGTCATTGCGCAACGCATCCTGCAGTGCCTGCATGACCCTGGTTCGATTGCGGCGCTCTTCCATGTCGATCAAATCCAGAACGATGATGCCCCCCAGATCTCGAAGCCGGATCTGACGCACGATTTCATCGACCGCCTCCAGGTTTGTGCGGGTAATCGTATCTTCCAGTCTGCCACTGCCGCGACCGACAAACTTGCCGGTGTTGACGTCGATGGCAACCAGCGCCTCGGTCTGATTGATCACGAGGTAACCGCCCGATTTCAGCCAAACGCGCGGTTTGATGGCTTTGTCGATCTCCGCCTGCACGCCATAGGTTTCGAGAATTGGGTCGTTGCGAGTGTAAAGCTTCACGCGCTTCACGAGTCGCGGTTGGATCCGATTTATGAATTCCACGATGCGTTCGTATTCTTCTTCTGAATCGACTCGAATGGCAGAGAAGTCCTCGGACAATTGATCGCGAAGGATTCTTTGCACTAGATCGAGATCGCGGTGAACGAGCGCCGCGGGCTTTGATTTTTCAGCCGCCGCGCGAATGTCCAACCACGTGCGTACCAGATAACGAACGTCTTCGCGTAAATCCTTCTCTGCGATTCCCACGCCCGCCGTGCGTACGATGAACCCACCCGAAGGCACGTCCTCTTCGGCGCGAATGGTTTGGATTAGTTTCCGCAGCCGAATGCGCTCGCTGTCGGATTCAATCTTGCGCGAAACGCCGACGTGCTCAACCGTGGGCATGTAAACCAGAAAGCGACCTGGCAGCGCGATGTGTGAAGTGATCCGAGCCCCTTTTTTGGCAATCGGTTCTTTCGCAATCTGGACCAGAATCTCCTGGCCTTCGCGCAGCAGATCTGTGATGGCGGGTTGGTGGCGATCGCGATTCGAGCGACCGCGAGGTACGCGGTCTCGATTGTCGCGACTGTCTCGCCCATCACGACTGCCGCCACGGCCTTCACGACTCTCAGGGCGTCGATCACGTGGCTCGGGAGCCGGCGCGACGACCTCTTGAGGGGCAGGAGGAGCAGCAGCAACTACTACTTCTGGCGCTGCCACGTCGATCGTTGTTTCAACTTCCTCATCGGCGCCATTTCCCTCGACCGCACCTGCCGCGCCCGGTGCTTGCTTGGTTGGCCGGCGCCGTCTGCGACCACCGCGTCGAGTTGCGAACTCTGCGCGCGAACGTCCACCAGAGACTTTCGCTACTCCGTCTTGCAGCGATTCATCTGTTTCCTCGGAAGTCTCGCCCTTTGCTTTCTTCCTGGAAGACTTTTTAGTTGTAGCTTTCTTCGCGGGTCCTTTGCTGGTCGCCGCCTTGGTTGGCGAGCGACGTTTCTTCGCCGCCTTGCCTGCACCAGCCTCTTCCGTTATCGGTGCGGCTTTCTTCCCACGGCGCATTGAGGGAGCCACGACGCCCTCTAATTGTTCGTCGTCACTGACCCTTTCAAAGGTACCTCTTTGTAGCGGTGCCTCATCGACGTCATCAATAAAAGTTTCAACGTGGGCTGAGGTGATCGGTGAAACACGGCGCCGAGCAAGGCCCCCGTCTTCTGAAACATCTCCATCATCGACACGTTGAAAAGACTCGTCGCGGAAAGCGTCTGACGAAAGCACGGAACCAACTTCGGCGCTGCTGAAGTTATCTTCGAGATTGAATTCCACTGCGTGAATCTGATCAAAAAGCCGCTCCTGCAGCCGCGCATCCTTGAACATCTCTCCGTTGTCGGCGCTGTCCTCATCGTCGATTATTCGCTCAATCGAGGGATCGCCGGCGCCGAACGGAGTATTCATCTCTTCCGTCGCGCCGGAGGTTCGAGCTCTCGCTGGATCCTGGAACGTGGCATCAATCTCGTCTTTGCCGCGACCACGTCGGCGTCCGCGGCGGCTACGACGACGTGCGCCCTCGCTGGCGCCTTCGCCACCTTCAGTCGCTACGCCGGTTTGCTCTTCAATGGCTTCGGTGGCTTTCGCGGTGATCGTTGGATCTTCGCCGACGGCATGCTCGGCCTCTCGCAACGGCTCGGCGCGCTCCTGGGTCGCCTCCATGCGATGTTCACGCTCAACGCGACCAAGCGCGATCTGTTCGGCAGCGATCCGCTGCACGTCCGCTTCACCTTTTTTGGACTTATCGATCACGATGCGCTCGAACTCTTCTTCCTCATCGAAGAAGTCGGAGACGTAAAGGAACGCGTCTCGCTCGAGGCCCACATCCACGAAGGCAGACTGCATGCCCGGCAGGACTCGCATGACCCGTCCTTTGTAGATGTTGCCGACGATGCCCTGGTTTTCTTCGCCGCGCTCAATGTAAAACTCGGTGACCTTTTCGTTCTCGATGATGGCGATCTTCTTTTCGCGTCCGTTGACGCAAACGATTAGTTCTTTTGACATTTTGTGACTAGTGTCTCCTGCATTGTTCGTTCCAGGCGGTATGCTGCACGGTTCGTTGACATCAGTTCTGTTACTGGAACGAGGTCAGCTTTCGCGAGGAATGAATTTGCGTTCAATCTGTGAGTTGGCCGAGCCGAGCAGCCTGCAAGCGTTAGCGCGAGGCGAGTCCGGCCATGATCTAGCGCGGGATGACGGTTCCGCGCTGCTAATTTGTTCGATGGAAAGTGTTGTTCGTCGTCGCGCGATCCTGAGAACAGATCGGCCCTGGACGATGACTGCGTGATTCGTGAGTTGCGTAGGAGGTGCTGCGAAACCGGACCGGTTTTGGAACCTGGGCAACCGTGATTAGGACTGTTCAAACTAAAACCCTAACTAGCCGCGCGCCAAGCCCCAAAACTTTTAGAACAGGGAGCACATGTTCAGAAAACCTCATGTGCTCAAGGACCCGTCTGGTTGCTTGCGTCAACTGAGGACTGTGATCCTCGCGCGCTTTGCGATTCCAGCTGCAAGCTGGCTTATAAGCGGCTTCAAAAAGTGAATAGTAAGTTTCAGTAAACTTACGCGAATGAGAAATCTTTCGTATCGCCTGTCCGGTGCCTCCGTAATGATGTAAAGCCTTTACGTGGGTGGATGTTTCGGCCGGCGGTTTAGTGCCGAATTGAAAACTCCCGGCAGGTCGAACGGTGGCGAGTATAACCGAAGCATTGGAAAACAAGAAGGAAGGCACGATTTGAACCGAGGAGCGGCAGCCGGGCTGTCGCACGAGCCTCAATCTCTTTAGTGAAGAGACTCTTTGGGAAAGTGGCACTCTCCATCGGAGTAGTCCCGTCGCTGCTGCTTGCGGTTTCGGATTGCTAATTAACAAACCGTCTTAACTGGACGCTGATCGCAAAACCAATCGCGATGAACGTGGCAATCAACGAAGCGAGCCCGGCACTCATCAACGGCAGTGGCACTCCGATCACCGGCAGAATCCCAAGCGCCATGCCGATGTTTATAAAGATCTGGAACGTGAGTCCGCCCACGATCGCCATGATAACCAGCATGCCGGGCCGATCCGGCGCCCGGCGCGCCGCGCCAATCAGTCGAGATAACAGAATTCCATAAGCCAGCAGCACTATGATGCCGCCAATGAAACCGGTATTTCCTCCCGTCACTGCGAAGATGAAATCCGTGTGCGGTTCGGGCAGAAACTTGAGACTGCTTTGCGAGAATTCGTTCGCAGACTGTGAACCAAACAGGCCGCCTTCGCCCACCGTGAGAATTGACTGCCAGGTGTTGTAACCGAAGCCGCGGCGATCGGCCCGCTCGGGATCGAGGATCACGTTGATGCGTTCCTGCTGATAGCCCTTCACCAAGTTGGTCTCCACCCCAACCCAATAAGCGAACGGCAGCAAGATCACGCTTAACACAATGCTGATAATCACGAGCCGAATTCGTACTGCCGACAAGAACAACACGACGCCGAGGATCGGCAGGTAGGTGATCACGGAACCTACATCCGGCTCGAGTAGAATCAAGGCGCAGGGGAGCGCCAGGATCAATACACCAATGGCCGTTTCCTTCAGCGTTAATGCCGTCGCGCGATGTCGACCAAAATAGTGCGCCAGCATCATCGCGGTGGTGACCTTTACAAACTCGGATGGTTGAAACTGTCCGATACCGCCGGGCAATCTGATCCAGGCCCGTTGCCCATTGATCTTGAGTCCGATCGACGGTATCAGAACCAGCACCAGGAGCAACAAGCCAAAGATATAGAACGCGGGAGCGATATTGAGGAGCTTGCGATAGTCGGTAAAGGAGATCGCGAGCATTGCCACAACGCCGATGCCCAATCCGATCAATTGCTTGGCCCAGTAACTTTCAGTGGGCATTGCGTGACGAATCTGGGTAGTGCCAAATGCTACGAGGCCGATTGCGAGTAACGCCAATACCCAATCGAAATCGCGGATACTACGTTTTTGAATTCTTGCGACCATTCTAAATTCTAGTGCTGAGTCCTGAGTACTGAGTTCCTAAGAAGTTGACTATTGGGGCGGGGAGTTAAGGCAGTCGTGAACCTGTACGTCATCAGTTGACTGCGACTTGTCCTTCTACTGGTTTCTTGTTGGTTTCCGGTTTAGGTGTTCGGGCAAGCGGAACCGCGCCTGGGGGTTCTTCGTTGCGGGTCTTGCGGTAGTAGACGTCGTAAACTTTTCTGACGGCAGGCGCCGCGTGTCTACCACCGAATCCCGAGTTTTCGATCAGCGCGACGATCGAGATCTCCGGTTTGTAAGCAGGTGCATAGGATATAAACCACGAGTGGTCTTTGTTCTTGCCAATGTCCTTACCCAATCCGACTACCTGGGCCGTTCCCGTTTTGCCGGCGATCTCAAACCCGACCATCTTGACGCCTCTGCCGGTTCCGCCGTTGTTAACCACGCCCCACATCCCCTCAACTACTTCGCGGTGGATGTCCCCAGGAATTGGAACCACTTTCGGATTCGGCCGCGAGGGATCCAGCGGTTGAAAGGTGCGGCTGACGCGATAGCCTTCGGAACCTTCCTGACCGATTGGCTTCAGTTCTTTCAGCAAGTGAGGAATGTATAGATTACCGCCCATGCCGATTCCGGCGACTGCGCGCAGGAGAGAGATCGGGGTGATTACATCATAGACTTGGCCGAACGAGGCATACACCGTGTCGATGTCTCGCCACTCCGGATCTCGCGGCTGCATGCGCCTCTTGAACTCGCGCGACGGCGTCCAACTAATTACTTCGTTCGGAATATCGATGCCCGTGCGTTTGTTTAGATCAAATTCCTCCACCATGGCGACGATGCCATCAATCCCCATCTTGAGGCCGAGGCGATAGAAGTAACCGTCACAGGAATGGGTAATTGCGGCCTTGAGGTCGGGCGAGCCATGGTGGCCCATGCAGCGTGTGAACTTGTTGCCTATCGTGATGCCTCCGCCGCAGGCGATATTCGAACGATCGATCGTGATTGCGCCCTGTTGTAGACCGGCGACGGCCATCGGAATCTTCCAGGTTGAGCCGGGCATGTAGCGACTTTGGACCGCGCGGTTCATTAGCGGAGTTTCGGGATTGTTAAGGAGGGCGGCGTATTCTGCACGGCCTTCCTTCGTCGCAATGCGCTGCGAGAAGAGATTCAGATCGAAAGTCGGATAAGAAGCCAGCGCCAGGACCTCGCCGTTGTTGGGATCCATCACGATGATCACTCCGCGTTTGGTTGCGGAAGTTGCCAGTTGCTCTTCGGCGACGAGCTGGAGATCAAGATCGATCGTGCTTATCAGATCCTGACCAGGCTGGGGCTCGACAGTTTCAATCTCATCCTGGATTCTGCCGCGACTGTCGACTACTACTTCGCGGTAACCGTCTTTGCCTCGCAGGTAATCATCGTAGGTATGTTCCAGCCCACTCTGGCCAATGATGTCGCCGGGCTTTAGCCCCTTACTTTGGTAAGACTGCTGCTTTAGTTGTTCCGGGCTGATCTCGCCGACGTAACCTAATACGTGCGACAGCAATCCATTCGGCGGATATCGCCGCTGTGGCTGCTGCTCGACGCGCAGTTCCGGTAACTCGAGTTTGCGTGCTTCAACCCACGCAATATCGCCGGGGTTCGCGTCCTGCTTTACGAGGATCGACTCAAAGGCGGGTTGCGAGGTGACCTGTTCAAATCGCTCTTTTAGTAGATCTTGATCTACTTGCAGCCCCTCGGCTAATGGTGGCACCAGCGTCGCCAGTTCACGCCCGCGCAAATCTTCGCGGGACAAAATCACGTTGTAGATCGGTCTTGAGTCGACCAGCGGATGACCGTTGCGATCGAAGATGATGCCTCGCGGAGCCGCAATCGGAAGCCGGCGTCGGCGTTGGTTCTGCGCAATTCCCGCATAGCGAGTGCCGTCGACAACCTGCACCTTATACAGCCTGATACCCAGGAGCAGGAGCAGTATTAGCCCCAGCGCCTGAACTGCTCTCAGTCGGACGCGAAGGTTCTGCGAAGTGTCTTCAAATTTCATAACGGAGTATTGCGACGGTCAGGCGAAGCGCCTGCAACAGGTATTGATTCTGGATTAGAGTTCTAAGGTTGTCCACTACTTAATTCGAACGAGGTGCTAGGCTGCGGATAGGGTCGGCGCCGGAGGTGGGAAACTCATCTTCGTCTAAGTGGGCCGGTGGTCCGCCGAGCCACGCGGCGGCGTGTTGCAAACTGCCGGCTCTGACTCGTTTTTTCACTAAGGAGGGAGTTGAGCAGGTACATAAACAGGGTACCCACCGTCGTCGTTGCGATCAACTTGAAGGTCATAGTCTGAACGAATGGGACCGAGGGTGCGTAGCCGAGCGAGCGGTGCCAAAAGACGTAGATCGCAGAGTCGATGATCGTTGCCGCGGCCAGCACGGGAATCCTTAGCAGGGCATTCTCGAGATTGACGCGAGTGGCGGCGAAGAAAACCACGTAAGCAGTCAGTGTCTTTGAAAACCCGCCGGCGCCGAGCAGCCCTCCCGTCGCTTCGTCAACCGCCAGACCCGCGATCGTCCCCACAATCAACGCCTGCCAGGCATCCCGTTGAAGCGCAATGTAGACGACCACCACCAAAGGGAAGTCGATGTATTTCAAGGGATCCCAAACCGCGCGAAGCGAAAGCTGCAGGACGATGGCAACCAAAAGCGCGATGGCGATCTTAAGCTGGGACATTATTTAGTTGAAGTGCGAAAAGTAGGACAGACATTCTTGTCCGTCAGTGTTCGGAGACTTAATGATTCCCAAGCGACGATGCCCGGGTTACTTCCTGGTCTTGTCTACATTCGGCAGGGCCTGGTCGGGTACCGGCCGCTGCGGCGGGTGATACAGCAACACGGCCACCGCTTTGAGTTGATCTAAACGAGCCCCGGGTTTGATTAGAATCTGATGGGGTTCGGTAGCGGTGCCGTGCTTTACATCCACAACTTCTCCGACGTTCAGGCCGGGTGGATAAATCCCGTCCTGACCGGTGGTCAACACATAGTTGCCAACTTCTACTTTTTGAAGACCGGAAACGTAACGCATCTCAACCAGACCGGAGTCGCCCATGCCGCGAATCGATCCCAGCGCTCCCGATTCTCCCAGTTGACCGACGACCGCACCAGCAGCCGCCTTCTCATCGGTGACCAACATCACTTGGGCGGTCCAGGGACTCACCGCAACTATGCGTCCCACGATTCCGCCGCCGGTAACAACCGGCATATTGAGTTCGACACCCGATGAGCTACCGCGGTCGATGATTACGGTGTTGAACCAGACAGATGAGTCGCGGGCGATGACGCGAGCGCTGACATTCTCGTATCCGGTTTTCTCTTTCAGGTCGAGTAGTCCCTTCAGTCGTTCGTTTTCCCCTGCCGCTTCCTGAGCGTTCTGAAGCTGCAGTTGAACTTCAGCGAGTTTCTGTTGGAGCCTTTCGTTCTCATTTGCGGTGCTGTTGAAGTTGATTATCCGTTGAATGAATCCGCTCCCGGCGCCGCCAGCGCGCGAAGAAACATTTTGCACCGGAGAAAAAAGCGCTTGTGCCCAAACGCGCACCATTCGCTGTTTGGTGACGTCATCTCGAGCGTCAAAGGCCATGATGAGCAAATTCGCGACCAGCAGTATCACGAGCCAGATAGGAGCTCGCTGGCGTATCTCTCTTTGTGTGCGAACACTCGCCATGAGTCAACGATTGCAGATTAGTTTTAATCGGAAAGGAAACGAAAACACGCCGGAGGTGGGCCTTTTACATGCCGCTGGTCATCGTGTTTTCCCACTTAACACGCTTGAGCAGGTCAAAATCGGAGAGCATCTTGCCCGTTCCCAACACGACCGACGCGAGTGGATCGTCCGCGAGTGAAACCGGCAGGCCCGTTTCGATGGAGAGTCGCTTGTCGAGGTTCTTTAGCAGTGCGCCACCGCCAGTGAGCACGATACCGCGCTCGACAATGTCAGCGGAAAGTTCGGGCGGCGTTCGCTCAAGAGCGACACGTACGGCGTTGATGATGGTCGAGATCGAATCGGCGAGCGCCTCACGAACCTCTTCATCGCTGATGGAGATTGTCTTCGGAATACCTTCGATCAGGTTTCGTCCGCGGACCTCAAACGAAAGCGGCTCTTCGAGTGGATACGCTGAGCCTAATTCGATCTTGATCGCCTCAGCCGTGCGTTCACCAATGAGGAGGTTATATTTTCGCTTGATATAAGAAATGATCGCTTCGTCCATCTCGTTGCCTGCCACGCGGACTGCGCGCGAGTAGACGATGCCGCTCAAACTGATAACTGCGATGTCAGTTGTACCGCCGCCGATATCCACCACCATGTTGCCGTGGGGTTCGGTGATTGGCAGGCCGGCGCCGATTGCGGCCGCCATCGCTTCTTCCACCAGGTAAACCTCAGACGCTTTCGCGCGATACGCTGAGTCTTCAACTGCGCGGCGTTCAACCTGGGTTATCTCAGATGGAATGCCGATCACTACTCGCGGGCTCACCCAGGTTTTGCCGTTGTGCGCTTTACGGATGAAGTGCTGCAGCATCTTCTCCGTCACTTCAAAGTTGGCAATGACACCGTCTTTCATCGGTCGAATCGCGACGATGTTGCCGGGCGTCCTGCCAAGCATGTCTTTCGCATCCCGACCCACTGCCTCAACCTGATTGGTCACTTTGTTGATCGCCACAATCGACGGCTCAGAAACGACAATCCCTCGCCCCTTGGCATACACGAGGGTGTTTGCAGTTCCCAAATCGATTGCCAGGTCGCTCGAGAACAGACTAAAGATAGATTTAAAGGCCATTAATTCATCACTTCCCTGTATGTAAGTTGAGATCGACGTCGGGTGGGCTTGGGCGGCCGCTGATCAGCTTTGACAAGTGGTTGGACGACGGTGACATCCGGGTGGGAGCTAAGAACAGTGGAGAATCCAAACTGCCGAGTCTCCCTTGCTACCTGTCACCATGCGCCGTATCCCTCCTTGCCCCGCACCAGGCAAGTCCGAACTAGTTAAGATACACCGAATTTCAATGTTTGCGCTATCCAGGAACTCGTTATCGGGAAACAACGTTCCGGTCTTCAGTATCACCAGGACGAAAGTCGGGATCTTTTCCCTGGTCCACCTTTGGATTTTGAACTGATCCAGCGGAAACCCGAATGCAATTCTTGTTGGCGGCTTTGGCCTCGTACATCGCTGTGTCAGCACACGCGATCAACTGCTGGGGAGACGAAGCGTGCTGCGGAAACGCCGCCACCCCAAAACTCGCAGTCAACTTAAGTTTCAGCCTGCGGCCGCCGGTAAACTCAAATTGCTTGATCTTTTCCCGGATGCGTTCAGCTACGCTGCCGGCCAGTTCGGTGCCCGTGTCCGGCAATACAATCACAAACTCATCACCGCCATAACGTGCGACTGCATCGGTATCTCGAACGGAGGAGAGAATCACGGCCGCCATCTCCATTAATACGTGAGATCCGACAAGGTGTCCGTGAACGTCGTTAATCCGCTTGAAGTCGTCGAGATCCAAAAACAAAGCCGCCACGCTGGAACCGTAACGGCGCGCTCGCCGGATTTCATTCAAGAGAAACTGTCGCAGGTAACGAGCGTTATGCAGTTTTGTTAGATCGTCAGTCTGCGAAAGTCGTTCAGCTTCGGCGATGCGCACGGCGTTAGCTAATGCTGATGCCAAAGGCAACGAGAGTGCATCGAGCAAAGCAACTTCGGACTTTTTGAACGACCGAGCCGTTGTTCCTTCGCGAATTCCTTCCAGGACTCCCAACAATCGCTCGCCGCAAACCAGTGGAACCGCCACGATGTGTTTGCCGCGTTCCTTCTTTCGCACCAACCCCGCGCCGGCTACGGCCAATTTTGCCGCCTTCGATTCCGAACCCTGCGGGACGACGGATTCCCCCGCCAGCAGACGACGCCAATCGTCCTCGACCATGTTGCCGAGTTGATCGCCGCGTTTTCGCAAAGCGATTGCCTCGAGTGCTATGCCCTCTCCCGAGCTTGCCTCAGAGATCAAATAGATGGTCCAGCGGTCAGCCGCGATCAGCGGTTCAAGCCCTGCGAGCGCGGTGTGGGCCGCGCCAGTTTGATCACCGATAAAGTGAAGCGAGGCCACCAGATCAAACGCAGCGCGCAGGCTCTTCGCTTTCAGCTTCGGAGGTAACGAGGATGAACTTGGTTCGGAGGGTGGCTGCAGGATAGCCGGTAGTCTTAACTCTCCAGTTGCGCCATGGCCTTCGATCTCACGAAGGATGGCCGGCAACTGCGCAGACTTGTCGGCAATCGCGCGAAAGCCCAGTCGCTTTAAACTCGCGCCGTCCAAACTGCGAAGATTTAGACTTTGATAGCCATTTGATTGGCGACGACAAGCTACCAGCGGCGCGCCGGGCCAATATGCCTTTGCGTGGTCGATCGCGGTGTGCAACTCAACCATGTCGGCGCCGGGAACGACTTCATAAAGCACCGCGAGCGGCGCCGGCCCGAGTAGTTCGGCTTTGCTTTCTTCCCGCTGGCGCGCAAGGGCCACCTCAACTTCCACTTCGCGCAGACCTTCAATCAAAGTCTTCACGCCGGCGGAACGCAAGGCCTCGATCAGCTCATACGCAGGGGCTTCATGCGCGTCTGTTAGCAGAATTACGTGTCTGGACATTGGGGATTGGGCCTGTTAGCTCTTCGCACGTGCAGAATTCAGAGGCACCCGATACTGGCTGCTGTTTCCCAGAGAATCCTGCGCTTCCACCGTGACCTGATTATCGCCGTCCGGGGCAGTTATTTGAATCCGAAAAGTGCCGTTCGTGCTCGCCAACGTCTGGCGACCCGCGACCCGAATCGTGGTTCCCGGATCGGAACGGCCACGGATGATGTAAATATTTCCACCCACGAGCTCCGCGGTGAGGTTTGTGACGGCAACCTGGGAGCTGGTTCCTCGCGCCGCCACCATAAATTTTTTCGGCTCACTCCAATCGCTGGTTTGTCCACTTGAGGCGGTTGCCCGGACTCGCCAGAAATAAACACCAGGTCGAAGATCACTGGCAGTAAAGTTGGTGGACACAAGTTGATCTCGCTCGATCACTTTGCCATCCGCGACGAAGAACGGTGACGTGGCGACTTCAACTCGATAGTAGGCGGCCGTGCCCGATTGTGGTCGCTGCCATTTCAGATCGATGTTCGCCGAACCTGTCCCGGCAACAAAGACTCTTTCAAGGTCACGCGGCTCCGTAGGAAGCGGAACATCCAACAGTCGCTGCGGTTTCGAAATGGTGCCTGACTGATGAACGGAAACGTACTCGCCACCCTGCAGCGAAGTTGTTTCCCCGGCACGGTTGGTAGATTCGATCACGCCGGTATTGACGCGAATCTCTTCTGTGCCCTCGGGGTTGACTCCAAAGCTTGCGCTGGTTTCACTCCCCAGCTTGTTCTTGGTCTTTGGTGTTTCTACAACACTCATTGCGCCTTCCGGCTGTTGCTCGGTACGAACAAACATCTGACCGTTGTCGACAACTACGTGAACACTTGTTTTCTTGCCCTCACTGGAGCTGGCATTGTCTCTAATCGTGATCGTGCTGTTGGGCCGAACGAAGATTGAAGAGCCATCGGCCATTCCGACTCGTGCCCGTCCATTAGCCTGAGTTTGCACCGTGTCGCCAGGGTAAAGCTCAGTCTCACTGCTCGCAACGATGTTCTCTCTGGTGGCAGCGCGGATGACGCGCACGTCGCCTTCAAACGAAATGAAGCGTGCGCCGGCAGGGGTCCCGATTGTTTTCCCGACATTCCTTAGCGGATTGCCATACTTCCAAACGTATAGCGCGCCTCCGGCAGCAATGCCGCAGAGCACGAAAACCGCAACGATTAAGTAAACGGCACGTTTTTGGACCACCCACCAATCAAAAACGAACCGACCTTGCTTGGTAACCATTTTTAAGAGCTATTTATAGCTGAGGGGGCAACGAGTGTGACTGTCAGGCGCTGGCGCCGGGAAAGTTTCGTGGCGCTTTGAAAGGTGTGGAGTCCGAATAGCTAATTGCGAGATTTTTTCTGCAGCGATCAGGATCGCTATCCTACTTCGAAATCTAACACAGTGGTTCAGGTGCGTTCAAGCAGGTTCTCGTTCGCCGTCGAAGCTCTATTAGCTGTAATTAATGGCGTTCGGCGTCCTCAGGCCCCGTTTTTGGTTCAAACGCTTCACCTGTTGTGATCTCCTGCTCATGCGCCGCAGGGTGGTGGTTATCCCCTTGAGGCTGAACGAAATCCTCAGGGAGATCGACCTTGACATCCAATTCGGCGTCTCTGCTCCAGATCAAAGAGGCAACCACAGAACTCGTCAGGACGACGAAGACAAATACGAGTGAGACCCAGATCTCAATGTGAATGTTGACGACTTCGATCAGCATCTTTACCCCAATGAAAGTGAGCACCAGGGCGAGTCCCGTCTTCAGATAGTGGAACTTCTCGACAACGCCGGCCAACAGGAAGTACATCGAGCGCAAACCGAGGATTGCGAATACGTTCGACGTGTAAACGATGAAGGTATTAGTGGTGATAGCAAAAATGGCGGGGATCGAGTCTACAGCGAAGACCAGATCCGTTACTTCCACAATGATCAGAACCAGAAACAACAGCGTTCCGGTAAGCTTTCCATTGATGCGGGTGAAGAACTTGTCCTCGTCATAGTGACGATCGATCGGGATGTGGCGCGTCACCAGTTGGACCAGCGGATTATCTTCGGGCTGAAGGTCCGTATCTGCCTGCCGAAACATCTTTAGGCCGGTGTAAACCAGGAACACGCCGAAGATGTAGATGATCCAGTGGAACCGATTAATCAGTGCGGCACCAATGAAGATCATCGTCAGGCGCATGACCAGGGCGCCCATGACTCCCCAGAAAAGGACCCGGTGCTGAAACCTTGCGGGTACTTTGAAGTAAGAAAAGAGGAGGAGAAAGACGAAGAGATTGTCCACGGACAGGGACAGTTCGATGACGTAACCGGTCAGGAACATAAGGCCCAGCTTAGTTCCCTGATACCAGAAGACCAGTACGGCAAAGATCATCGCCAGACTGACCCATACCGCACTCCAGACCACTGCTTCGCGATATTTTATTGTGTGAGCTTTACGGTTGAAGAGCCCGAGATCAAGACTCAGCATCAAAAGAATAAAGGCACTGAATCCGATCCATAGCCATGTGGAGCTGCCCATTGCGTTCATTTGGAGAAACTTAAAATAGCATTGCTGGGCATCAGATGTCAGTTCGTCGTGTTACTCGTGCAAGGTTGCGCGGCCAAGTACCTGTCCTTTACAATCCGCCGTTTGCTAGAAAGGTAGAACTAATGCTTAAACAACTAGGGCGACTCGAGCGCACTCGCAGCATCATCATCGTAGGCTTTGCCATTTTGATGGCGGTCAGCTTGGTATTCTTCTACGCACCGGGCCCAAACGCCGTGAGCCTCGACCCAACTAAAAACACCGAAGTGCTGGCAAAAGTGGGCAGCGACTCAGTTACAGTGGCCGACCTTGCGCAATTGCGTGAAGGCTATCGCCAACAGTTTGGAGATCAAATCAGCCTCCAGCAACTAGGCGGAAACAAGCGTTTTCTAGAAGGGTTGATCCGCGATCGCGTGATTGCTCAAGAGGCACACCGCCTCGGCTTGTCGGCGAGCAAGGATGAAGTTGCGGAGCGGATTCGCAAGCAGTTTACTGATGCATCGGGCCAGTTTATTGGTCTCGATCGCTACAAAGAACGGGTCATGGCCAGCTACGGGGACATCGAGAAGTTTGAACGGAGCATGGCTGATTTCATCGCGCAGGAGAAACTAAAGGCGTTTGTAACTGCGAGTGTAAACGTATCGGACCAGGAAGTGGAGGACACGTTCAAGCGAGAGAAGACGGCCTTTGACGTAAGCTATGTGGTTGTCGATCCGGTGAAACTGGCAGCCAGGATACAGACGTCTGAAGACGAGCAGAAAGCCTACTTCGAACAACACAAAGACGATTATCGAATCCTGGAACCCCAAAGAAAAGTTCGCTACGTTTTCATCGATCAGGAAAAGGCGGGATCAAAGATTGCCATTTCAGATGCCGATTTGCGCAGCGCTTACGAACGGCTTGAACCGCAGCACAAACAAGCGGGAGTCAAGGTGCAGCAGATTCTGTTGAAGGTGGCGCATCAGGACCTTGACGCGGGCGTAGAGCAAAAGGCGAAGGATCTGATTGCGAAACTTCGCGGTACAACCGGGAAGGCGACCGAAGAGGCATTCGCCGAAGTCGCGCGTGGCAATTCCGAAGATCCGGCTACAGCCAAAAACGGCGGCTTGCTGGCCCAGCCGATAAAAGCGAACCCGAACAAACCGCACGGCCTTTACGATAGAGCTGTGGACCTGACGGTCGGCGATGTGACAGACGTTCCGATTCGCTATGCCGGTAACTGGTACATTCTTCGTCGGGGTGAAGAAGTGGCCAAGACATTCGAACAGGCCAAGCCGGAACTACTTGTTTCCACGCGGAACACGCGTGGCTATGCTGCGGCTGCGAAACTTGCTGACCGAGCCGTGGTCCGGCTGAAAGAGATCAAAGACCCACAGAAAGTCGCGCAAGAGTTAGCTGCTGAAGCAAATATGTCCGCGGGCGAAATGGTTAAGGAAACGCCGTTTGTGGTGGCGGGTGATGATGTTCCAAACATCGGAAACAATCAGGAGTTCTTCCAATCGGTTGAGGCGCTGAACAATCCAAGTGATGTCGGCGACAAGATTGGGGTGCGGAATGGCTTTGCGATTCCAATGCTGGTTGAGAAGAAAGAACCGCGGATTCGCGATTATGACGAAGTGAAAACCAAAGTTGCCGAGGCCCTAAAGAAGCAGAAGGCAACGGAACAGCTGGAGTCTAAGGCAAAGGAAATTGCAGCCTCGGCGGGCTCGGCAGCGGACCTAAAGGCGACCGCTGAGCAAGCAGGTTTGGAAGCAGCGACAGAAGAGGCCTACAAATTGGGTTCACCGTTGGGAGCCGCCGGAACTAGTCCCGCCCTTGATGAGGCGCTGTTCGCGCTGAAATCGGGTGAAGTGACGAAGGCGCCGATAAAGGTCGGTGAATCGTGGGTGGTAGCCGGAGTGACGAAGAGAACAGATGCTGACATGGCGGCGTATGCCAGCGAACGCGATCGGTTGTCAGGGTCATTGTTGAAAGATCGACAGGACCAGCTATTTGAAGACTACATTGCGGCAACCCAGGCGCGGATGAAGAACGATGGAAAGATCACCATCTATAAAGAGGTGCTGACGAAGATGGAAGCAGATGAGACTGCCGCCTCACCGCGTTTCCCGAACCCGTAGGATCGAGTTTCAAGTTTCGAGTTTCAAGTTTCGAGTTCCAGGACGGAACCTCCCGATACTAGAATTCCTCACCTCGGACGAACCTTGAAACGTCAGTTAGAACAGCTCAAAAACTCGAAACTTGAAACTTGAAACTTGAAACTCGAAACTCGAAACTCGAAACTTGAAACTCGAAACTTGAAACTCGAAACTTCCTCTTCCCTACCTGCCGCCGATGATTGGAGCCAGGTCCGCTTGTGCGACTGCGGTCTTGATCTGCAGCTCATTTCCCTGGTTCGTGATCCTCAAACTATTCAGCGCGCTCTTCGCCAGCGCCGCTTTTGCAGCGGACAGCCGATTCACAAAAAGCCCGCCGAATTGCTTTAGCGCCTCAACTGTGTTGCCAAGATTTCGCGCCGAGGCCTCGTCGACTGTGCGGGCCGCGATCGAAACCTCGAGGTCCTTCTCAGTCAATCCAATCGAGCCATAAACCTGCCGCACAGCAGTGAGGTCTCGCATAATTGCATCATTGGTCAAGCTCAGATTCGCCCGCAGTTCCGGAGTAATGTTCCCTCCGAATCCGACGACGGCATTTGGGTCGCGACTCGCCAATGCAATTAACTCGGCATTCACGCGGCCTCGCCCTCGTTTTACATCGATCGCTTCCCGGACACTCTCCAAATCACCGAGGGCCAGAGTTTTGTTGTCCAACGGGGAGATTGCAAGTTGCGCCACGCTCAGATCCAGCAAGCCAAAGATCTTCACCTGCTGGTCCAGCGAGAAGATATAGATCGTCTTGCCGTGATAAGGCTGTTCCTGATACTTGCCGTTGGCCGCGATCCGTCCCGCTGCAACCAATGCCCCGGCGCTGAACTTGCCGTCAGCAATGGCGACAGTTCTCATCTTCGTTACCCCTTCTGACGGAAAAGTGTAACGAATACCAAAGGCCATTTCTTCGAAGGAACGTGGATCGATTCCGGTTCGCATTTTAAAAGTTTCCAGTTGGGCCATCGTTTCCGCGAGCTTTGTAGGGTTGCCGGCGAGTAGCTTTGGCAGTGCTTCGTCCAATACACGTCTCATTTTGACGATTGCAATCGCGTCGGATGCAGGTAACGCGGCCATTAAGCCTGCGGCTGCGCCTGGTCTTGCCGGTGGGCGGCGGTTTTGAGCAAAGCGCCCGGTGAAAGATCCCAACGCGAAGATCACCAGCACCGCGAGTGCACCAGCGGAATATCTATGTCTCACAATAAAAACCTTTCTTGAATTCGTGCTTAACATATTTAGAGGGATTGGTTGGAAGAGCCCATTCTCCGATGCCCATAGCACATAAGACGTTGGCCTGTGGCGCTGCGTTAACACTAGCCGGGTTCGATGCATTGGTGGGATTGCGAGCCACTTCGACAGTCGGGCTTCAGCCCCACTCGCGAGCCCTCCTTGACAGTCTGGCTACTGCACGACTCGCGATCCCTAATTTGCTGCTAAGGTCTGCTTAGCATCCTTACATCAACGCGTTTGTGGTCCCCAGGGAGTCGAAACAGTGTCAAATCAACTTCGGTTGCGATCTCACGTAACTCCGTCAACACAGTCGTACGATCATCCGTCTCACCACTCCTTGTCTCGCTGCGAATCGGCATGCCAAGCGATTCATCAATCCAAATCAGAGTTTCAGACCGAGGAGTAGCTTCACCTGTCCAGGTCCCGTAAGTGACACGATACTTTGTCGTTTGCCGGTCGCCAAGTTGTTCAGTTCCCAGCAACTCGTAGGTTGCCGGACCTCTTGTCTGGTCCAACGGCGGCGCCTCAACTACCTGATTTTCGGATGGCGCTTCACTTCTGGCCGTGTCGCCGTTGACTTGAGCATAAAGCTTTCTGGCAGGGTGCACGATGAAGTTCCCGTCAGCATTCTCAAGATAAACAACCGACGCGCCGGATACTTGATCTTCTTCGCGCCGGTTCCCACCGTCGCGCGCCAGGTGCGTAGTCACGGTGTGAATCTCACCGTTGCGAGTAGTTGTGATTATGCGCGTGGCGCGAAAGCGCTCAGGCTCTCGAGTAGGAAAGGGCGGAGTAGAGGCCGTGACCGATTTAGAGGAGTTCTTTGTCGCCGTCTGCGGTCCGGGATCCCTGCTGCATCCGGAGAAAAGGACGAGAATTGCGAAGCAGAGCAGCGGTCTTTTTAGGCGAGAAAAGATCACATGCGTTCCAAAAGCAAGGCTATTCCCATCCCGCCGCTAACGCAGAGAGTCGCGAGGCCAAATCGAGCTGAACGCTTCTTCATCTCGTGAACCAGCGTAGTCGTGATGCGCACGCCCGTACAACCAATCGGATGGCCCAGCGCGATTGAGCCGCCGTTGACATTCAAACGATCAGCATCGAAGTGCAGATCACGATCGCAGGCAATGACCTGTGCCGCGAACGCCTCGTTCAATTCGATTAGCTCAACCTGCTCCAGCTTGAGCTTCTGGCGTTCGAGCAAGGTGCGAATCGCGGGCACTGGACCAATACCCATGATCTCAGGCGCGACCCCGGTGATCTCGTAGTCAACGATCCGTGCTTGTGGTTCTGCGCCGGCTTGGCGCAACGACTCTTCGCTCATGACGACCACAGCAGCAGCGCCATCGGTGATGCCCGAAGAGTTGCCGGCCGTTACTGTGCCTGCGCGGGAAAACACCGGCGCGAGTTTGGCCAAATCGTTGCTGCTCGTTCCTGCGCGTGGATGCTCATCGCGCGAAAACGTCTGCAGCTCTCCCTTTTTGCCTTTGATCTCCAGTGGCAGGATCTCTACATCGAAACGACCCGCGGCGATTGCGGCTTCGGCGCGTTGCTGCGAACGAAGTGCGTACTCGTCCTGCTCTTCGCGAGGGATTTCGTATTGGCGCGCAAGGTTTTCCGCGGTTTCACCCATCACCAATCCGGAGAGCGGATCGTTGAAGCCGTCGTGATACATTCCGTCAGTCAATTCCATGTTGCCCAAGCGCGCGCCCCAGCGAGCGCCGTCAGCGAAATAGGGAACGCGCGACATGCTCTCCGTGCCTCCGGCCAGCACAACATCCGCCCGACCGAGCATGATCTCCTGCGCGGCAAGAATGATTGCCTTCAAGCCCGAACCGCACGCCTGATTCACAGTGAACGCAGGAACTGTTTGCGGCGTGCCGGCGCGATAGCTGATCTGCCGGCCCACGTTTGGACCACCGCCGGCCTGTCGCGCACAGCCCCAAATTGATTGTTGAACCTGATCCGGATTGATGCCCGCGCGCCGCATGCTCTCTTCTGCCACCGCAACGCCGAGGTCAGCGGCGGTCCAGGAAGCAAGCGTGCCGCCGAATCGACCGATTGGAGTACGAACGGCACCGGTTAAATAGATGTTCTTCATCGCTTACTTGCAGTAGATTCAATAGCACTTTTGCTGAGATTTGTTTGACGTGAAATGGTAGCACACGGTAGAAGTAACGAACTAAAGCACTGAACTAGACCGTCTGAGAACTCAAGAGTTTAGTGAGGACGAGCTAGTGGGAACGTCTCTCTGTCAGGAAGGTGGACCCTGTCCCCTCTTAACACCTTCGGTGTAAAAGAGCAGGAGACAGGGCCCGCCTTCCTGACAGCGAGACACTCCAACTTGCTTTCTGTACACGAGAGTGAGTTTTTCGACAGTCGGTTCCTCACGTTTGTCACATGAACGACCTCACGGATTCCCAACTCGCTGAATCAGCGCGACGACAGATCGCCGAACTGTTTGAAAGCCACTTCGAATGGTTTCAGACAACCGACGACGGCAGTCCGCAAGCGTTGAAGAAAACCGAACTCGACATCGCCGTCGCCAACGGGAAACTAATCCTGACGTGTTGGACTGAGAAGGGGACCCGCTCATGGAAGATTCGCGATTGGCAGTGGACCGGCGAAAAGCTGGTGTTGCAAGGATCGCGACGGATGGGCGCCGAGCGTCCTTTGATTGAATTGATCCCGCGTGCGGCCGCGAAAGCAATTGCGGCCACTGTGAAGGCGGCGCGGCAGAAGCGTTGCGAGCTGCTTGCTCAGCTGGCGAGCGCGACGATAGCGGGCGCGAGGGTTGAGCGTTCGTCGCTCAGTCCCGGTATCCGCCGCGGTCAACCCGGTCGCTATGCGCGCATCATTCTCTGGACCAGGCATCAGCGTCTGGCGGTGACAGCTTCCGTGGCTTCTCACAATGCAAGCGATGCCGATTCGTTTCTTTCCGCTGCGCTGCTTTGGTTCACACGCCTAGGCGAAAGAGCAAAGCCTCCCTACATCCAACAGCTTTGGCTGATTGTCGAAGGCGAGTTGGTCAAAAGCGTGCTCCCGAAACTCGCGTTGCTGAGAGAAGGTTTGCAGCAAGCCGTTCACGTGTTTGAAATCGATGATGCCTGGACCGAGTTGCAGCCGCTGAAGATTCCGGAGCGAAAAGAACTTTGGCAAAAGCGTCTGAAGCGCTTTCCACCCGTAGTCGAGCCGGAAGTGAGTGAGTTAGCCCAGGCGATACTTGCAGAGGCGCCCGACGCCATCGACATCGTGCGCGCGCGTCACGGCGAAACGCTTCGTTACCACGGATTGCCGTTCGCGCGCGTAAGACGTTTACTGCAAACAGAGCGAGTTTGGTTCGGGGTCGAAACCGCACAACGTTGCTTGCTTGATGAGTCGTCGTTTTCGCAGTGGACGAGCCTATGCAACGATCTGCAAACCCACCGTTCGGCCACTGCAACTGATCGCCGCCACACGTTGTACCGGAATGCTTCAGAAGCCTGGTTGGAATCGCTGCTGCGCAGAGACATTTCGCAACTTGATCCGGGACTGATCGTCGCGCCGCTGCACGCTCAGTTTCGCACCGCGCCCGGCGGAAGATTAGGCGTGAGACCGATTGACCTGCTCGCCCTGCGGCGCGATGGGCGCTTGGTAGTCATCGAATTGAAAGTGTTTGAAGATCGCGAGCA
>JBGTLE010000365.1:0-5370 GCA_041744295.1 Pyrinomonadaceae bacterium
GCCCAGTGCCAGCCGACCGTGAAGTTGGCGGCTACTTCTGCGAAGCGTTTGGTGATGCCTGTTTCACCAAGTGCCTCAGCCATTCTCACGAGTCCGCCATACCAGATGAACACGTCCCAGGCGCCGCGTTCGGTGATGACGTCTTCCCAGGTGAGAACTCCGGTCAGCAAAAGCACACCGATGCCCAGCATCGCGACGACGGCATAGTTGATTCCATGGAATGCCGTCGTCATCCACAGGGTGGCGACCAGCGCGAACACCAGCAGCATCAGGATCTCGTTAAGCGAGACTCTTCCCATTTTCCTAAGCTCGCTGCGCGCAAACTCGGTGGCGGCGGGCGTGTGTTTGATCTCGGGCGGAAATAGTCGATAGATCAACGGCGGAACGACGGCGAGTGAAACCAGCCCCGGCACCAATCCGGCAATCGCCCAACGCGCGTAGGTTAACTCGATCCCGGTGGTCTCTTTCGCAAACTTCGCGATGATGACGTTTGAAGCCTGCCCGGTCAGGAACATCGCGCAAATGATCACGTCGGCCTGGTAGAGCAGCGTGGTGAGAAACGCCCCGAGCCGTCTCGCCGTTGGTCCCGGCCGTGACTCGTAAGTTTCGGCAATCGACTTCGCGATAGGGAAGATGATTCCACCTGAACGCGCGGCATTCGACGGGATAATCGTCGCCAACACGAGGTCCGTTGAAATCAGCGAATAACCGAGACCGAGTGATCGTGATCCGATTGCTTTAACAAACAACAGCGCAATCCGCCGACCCAGGCCTGTCTTGATCATTCCGCGGGAGATGAGAAAGGCCGCCAAAACCAACCACACAATTGGGTCGGCATAGCCGCGCAATGCGTCAACCGGCGACAACGCGCCCGTTAACATTATTGCGGTGACGCCGAGCAGGACGACCGCGCCACCGGGAATCGGACGCACTATGCCGCCGACGATCGTGGCCACGAAGATCGCCAGAAGACGCCACGACTGTGGAGTGATGCCTGCCGGAACCGGCAGCAGGAGGACAAAAAGAGCCGAGGCGAGGACGAGCGCCCATTTCAGGAGGCGGATCAGAATTATCTCAACCTGGCGGGAATCATTTGCCGCAACGCTTTCGGATTCAGGGGTCGCGGGCGGAAGCACGTCAGGTTTTGGATCAGACATGCGCGCTAATTAAGTCACTCGATACCTCGCTAATTACAATCTTTCGTCCGAGGCGAGGCACGAGTCGAACTAATGACTCGCGACTCATCAAATCCAAAACATGATCAATGAGAAGACGTGGCGCATGCGTAATTTCGCTGAGCGATAGATTATCCGTCGCGCCTCCGTTGGCGATAATAACAGCGACAGTTTGTTTTAAGGACGAATAATTCTCCACGAAGATGTTTGCACACTGCTCGAGCCCTAAACTTGTGAGTGTATAAGAATCCGATTCTGCAGCCTCGGCTTCAAACGCCCCAGAAACTTTGACATAACCCTTCGTCAAAAGAAGTTTCAGCACGCGCGAAACCTCTGACCCTTGATCGGATCCTGAGATCTCACTCACAACGTCGTCGAGTCTCATGGTCGCGACTCGGGCCGTGTCGAGGCTCTCTTCCCACATTGACCTAAGAACGGAATACTCAAGTGTGTTAGCTGCCGGAAAAGAGGCTGTGGCTGCAGTGGCAGGTCGGTTAATCTCCGGATCGTTTACAGCGTCTTCAGTCTGCTGATCGGTCGCCAAGTTTGCGGCGGCGGCAAATTGCAATTCATTACTGTATTCTGTCGCGGTCGTCTGTCGCTGGGATGGATCCTTACCCAACGCGCGCATTACGACAGCTTCGATCGCTTTTGCTAACGAGCTCAAGGGAGGGGGTTCTTCGTATTGGTGTTTTGCGCAAATCGCGGCAGCGTTTGACCCACTAAAAGGAAGTTTTCCAGTTAACATCTCATACGTCAGGACTCCGAGGCTGTATACATCTGACTCCGTACTCAACGTGTCGCCGCGGCACTGCTCGGGGGACATGTATGACGGCGTCCCCAGAATTGCTCCTACTTGAGTGATTCCTTGTTCGTTCATTTCATCTCGTATTTTGGCCAATCCGAAGTCAATTACTTTTACCGTTTCCTGTTTTTCATCGCCGGCGGAGACGATGATGTTGTCCGGCTTAATGTCCCTGTGTATCACGCCCAAATTATGCCCGGCACCAACGCCTTGGCAGATTTCGGTCATCAGAGCAACCGTGCGCTGCAGCGACAACGAACCTTCATTCTTGAGCAGATACTTTAGCGAAATACCCTCGACAAACTCCATCACAATGAAAGCAGGCGTGGTGTCCGCGTCAGCGTTGGAGAAATCGTGTATAACCACAACATTTTTGTGGCGTATCCGCGCTGCTGCCTGAGCTTCGCGACGAAAACGTTCAGCGGCCACGTCATCGAACAGGTATCTGTTGTCAAGAAGCTTAATAACCACTTCATCGCCGATTTGTAAACGGCGCGCGCGATACACCCTGCCCATCCCTCCGATGCCTATTCGGGCGCGGATTTCATACTTGGCGTGAATGATACGACCGACAAACGGATCCCCAGTGGTACCCGCGCTGGGCCGGTTTTCATTATCGAACACCGCTGTGACGTTCTCGTTAGACGTTAACCGCTCGCCGCAGTTAGGGCAGAATTTGGCGACCGTCCTCGCGCTGTATCCACACGCTGCACACTGTGCCAGCTGATCTGTGACGCCGCCATGCTGTGGCTGAGAGGGTTGTTGCTGTTTCTTTATCCTCTCTGGTTGGTACTTCACCATGCCTGGCGTCTTGGAAGATGCAACTAATCGATATCCGTCTCGCTCCAGATGTGCATTGAAGAGTGAGGTTAGTTCGGCAGTTCTCATTTCATCTCGAACGACGACGGGATGCACACAGTGCACCAGGAAATTTAGAAAGACTGAATCAGGGCACTTCAGCAGATCGAAACGTTCATAAAGAAGCTCCGAGTAACTGTGCGCTGCGAAATTGCGTTCGCGAAATTCTGACTCGGCATTTGGAAATTTCTGATCGGAGGCAGGTAATAACGAAAGGTCCCAAACTCGTCCAAGAAAAGTCGCCAAACTCAGCCGCCCATGAAAAGGTGGCTTCATGACGATTAGAAAATCTAAGATGTCTCTTCTTGTGATTTCGGAAAGTGCCATTCACAACCCACTAGACTCGCCCGCGGGCAAGCGATACTTGCCCGGCAATCTAAAAGGCTTTTGAATTCTAAGAAACTCTTGAGAGAAAAGACAGTTTCGGCTTCGCTGAGTTATTTTCCCAGACACCGGAGGATTGAGCTATGCGCCGCGGGCGCGGAGACTCGAGACTAACGAACACGTCTGCTCGATTCAACTGAAGGAAACAGGACACGGAACAGCCGACGAGACCACGTCGGAGTATGCATAGCCTCAGCAACAGTGTTCATGCTCTGTTGTTGCTTCTGATTGTCGTCCTCGTGTCTGTTAATAACCTCCAGAAGAAGCGCGTAGATGTTTGCGTCTACCACGATCTCGTCTGAGGACGACTTCGCGTCAGCTTTGTCTTTCGGCATCATTACTGCTCCTCCCGTAAATCACTTAGGATCGTATCATAATAAAAGCCCAAACCATTGTGATTTTCATCACAGTTTGTCCCAAATTCTGTGTTCAAACCTCATAGCTACTGCAAACTCTAATAAGGAGAGATAGGGAGAGAGGTTAATCAGCAGTGAACGTCGCTCATCAACGAGATTAAGATGCTTGGCTTTCATGCTGTCAACGCAGATCAGCCCTACGCACTTACCCTCGCGAAAATGCTGTGACGGAAGGGGAATATGCCACACCATTCTGTA
The DNA here is from genome assembly GCA_041744295.1 of Pyrinomonadaceae bacterium. Lineage (GTDB taxonomy): Bacteria > Acidobacteriota > Blastocatellia > Pyrinomonadales > Pyrinomonadaceae > PSRF01. The sequence goes on from JBGTLE010000365.1 coordinate 3,837, forward strand.
TGGTTTCTCACCCCTTAAATAATCTCCGTCGTAGTACGTCTCACCACTTTCCAGCGTTCTCAGAACCTTTCGCATCCGCGATTCATCATAGACAGTCGGCACCCCCCGCGATGGGTCGGTTCTTCTAATGCACACGAGACTGCCCTGCATGTGCGGATGTTTGACGAGTAAGTTGACTGAAAAGTTGCGTGCGGAACGATCTAACACCGTGAATTCAAGATACGATTTGATTGCGGTGAGCGCATTGCGCTCTATGTTCCTAATCCGAGCATTAGTAATTTCGACCTGGACGCAGCCGCTTGCGCTCTGAAGCGCGGCCGTTAAATTCAGCTTGCGTTTCCGGTATTCAATGTCCCAATCCGTGGGCCTGCGTAGAAACGGATAAAAGAACCGGCGCAGGTAAATAATCACGAGACAAGTCAAAAGAACTGGTCGCGCGTCAAGGGAGAAGGCGCTGAACCCGAGTACGCCGAGCATCTGACTTGCTAGATTTAAACCAAACAGTTCTACCACTCCCCAAAGCAATCCCAGCAACGCGACCAGTTGAAGTCCGTCTGCGACAAAGTCCGACTTAGATGCCCCGACCCAGGTAACCCACCACCGCCGAACAAGCTGCGCAGATTGTTTATAAAAACGCGTCGCGCCGCTCAAGCGTCGCATTCCTACCGGCCGAAAGGCGCCATGAAAATGCTGTGCTTCGGTGAAGAACCTTCTAAAATCGCGGTTCAATTCTTCTACCTCAGCCATCCTTTCGTAAGGGAAAAGGTCGATGATGATATTCGCATCGCGCAATAGAAGCAGGCCCCTACCTGTGATCGCCGGGTTCGGATCCAACATTCCAATCACGACGCGGGCGACCTTCCGGTCGGCAAGCCGTTTGGCGCAGGGCACTTTAGGATGGTTCCTAGTTGTACATGGCTCTAACGTTGTGTAGACGGTGGCGCCGACTAGCGTTTCACCGCCAAGCTTGTGTTCCAGAGCCAGGTATTCAGCGTGATCTCCGGGACGTTCACCCCGATGAGATGTCGTCAGAACCCTTCCATCCTTGACAACTACAACGCCAACTTTCGGGTGTGTTCGGCCGTCTTCAGGCACACTCTTTCGTGCCTCGTCGATCGCGAGTTTCATGAAATAATCGTCAGTAGCCATAAGTGGTGGGAAATGAACAGCGCCCGATTAGCAACGAGCAGCGCTAGGACGGGGAGCCTTATATCCAACTGGCGTTGAACTGTCAATAGGCAGGTTGGTAACTACTTACATTCGAGGTTATCAGCCACCGGTTAATTCAGCTTGTCGTATTCTTTCCTTGCTTCGATCAGAACGGGCACGTTCGCGTCCGCGTCTTTCCACAGCGCGAAGAAATCCTGATAAGCCTTGCGAGCCTTTGCCGTGTCGCCTTGCAGTGCGGCGGCGCGGGCCAGGCCCAGGTGCGCCACCACGTAGATCGGAGAAGTAGGTTGCGAGCCGCGATGATCGAGAATCTTCTGAAACTCCGTGGCGGCCTCAGCTCCCTTTTGCAGTTTCAGGTATGCCT
>JBGTLE010000366.1:0-10336 GCA_041744295.1 Pyrinomonadaceae bacterium
ATTCAGATCAAGCAATGCATCGCAAAGGGCGTTGCGATCGGTCGTGTGCGCCGCCAGAACTTCCGGCGCGCGAACCGGCAGCTCATGATGAAAGCGCACGGCCGACGGATAAAACTGTCGCAGGGCGAGCGGATCTTTTAGATAATCGAGGAAGAGCTTTGACTGATGTGGGATGCGATCGAAGGAGAGTGCCTCAACCCGCAGGCCGGCTTCTTCCGGGGTGCTGTAACAAGCAGTTTCTATGGCGCTCACGTTAAGGCTCCTGCGAAGCCGATTGGATCGGGCGAATTCTTGGTTGCTGAGCGAGTGATGCTATTGACCGCGTCGAGCAGCATTGCGATCTCCTGCTTCGCTTCGGCTGGCGGCGATTTCAGGGGCGCGCGAACCGCGCCGCCATTGAAACCGATCATATCCATCGCCGCTTTCAATCCGCCGATACCGTAGCGCTTCGTCACAGCCAGTGCAAGCGGCGTGAGTTTTTCTTGCAGCAACCGCGCGCGTTCGTGATCGCCGCTCTGAAACTTCGCAAAGATCTCCAGGCAGCATTCGGTCGCCACACAACCAACCGCGAGAATCGCGCCGCAGGCTCCGGCGTTAAGCGCGTCCAAAAAGACCGTGCCGTTGCCCGTGAGAACAGCGAAGCCCGGCGCCACTTGCTTAACAGTCTCGGTAAAACGTGCAATGTCGTTGGAGCTGTCTTTGATGCCGATGATGTTTGGATGTTCGCTCAGTCGGGCCGTCGTTTCCGGCTCGATTACCACGCCGGTTAGATCGGGCATGCTGTAGAGAATCAGAGCAATGGGAGAAGCATCAGCAACGGCCGAGTAATGTTCAACGAGCGCGTTCGGTGTGATTGCAGATTTGTAGAAAGAAGGCGTTAGCACCAACACCGCATCCGCACCTGCAGTTGCGGCCCGCTTCACTTCGTTGATTGTGTGCAGCGTACTCTGCTGACCCGCGCCGACGATGAATGACAAGTTGCCGGGCACTTCCGCCCGAGCCGCTTCGATCACTGCGAGATATTCCCGCTCATCCAGATTCACCCGCTCACCGGTTGAGCCCAAAGCAACGTACCCGGAAACGCCGCTCGAGTTCCATCTGCGCAGATTCGCGCGAAGAGCCTGTGCGTCAAGTTTTTTTTCGTTAAGCTTGAAAGGGGTGGTAAAGGGTAGGAAGACGCCTCTGGTGTTTATCAAAGTCTGGGATGCAGCCGTTGAGTGCTGCGACTTGTTATCTTCAATCGTCTTCAAGGCCCGATTATAACTAGCTCATGAACTCACAGGCAACGTCGCACACCTTCGCAAGCAAAGCCTTTGGGACCTTTGATTTGTATTGAGCCCAAGACCAAATCAGCGGCGATCGTCCGATTTCCATGGGCAAGAGGTGAAACTACTGTATCGGAAGCGAGTTCTTTCTCAAGAAAGATCTAATAAAAAGCAGCTTATCGGCATCGAAACTGAATCCAAAGTTAGCTCTAAGATGATCTTCCTTGATGAGCTCAGTAGCATTCGCGTAAGTAACAGAGAAAGGAAAACTCATTCCTGTCATAAATGGAATTTCTACCCTGAACTGCGCGAAGGCCAGATCGGCCTTCCTATCAGCAAAAAACTTATTCTCAAACATGCGTTCATACCTGCCCGTGAAGGCGAAGGTAATCTGGCTATTGTCTAACTCCTGATTCACAAACGGACTCCTTCCCGCTTTCCCTTCCAGAGACAGAGCAAAGGCGATGTCACGGACCGATCTCTGATGGAGGGCACTATTTGGCTTGTGGTAGAAAGAGACCCCTCCATTTAGTATTAGCTGGACGGGATTAAACGTCTTCCGCTCGTATAAGAACTTGAGTAACGAATAGTCAGAATTATCCGGATCTCTTTTGTTCGTGTAAGCAAAGGTCGCCAGCGGTCGTAAACTCATCTCCTTGATCTTCTGGTCTACTAGCGCCAACGCAGCGGATTCACTCTGAGTGGCAGCCTGTAAAGCTGGCAGAGTACGAGCGACGATTCTTTGTCTATCGTCCTCGGTGAGGCCGAAACGGTCGATATTGTCGAACACCTCCTCTTTAAGCCTGCAAAGGATCTCTCGCTGTAAACCCTCGCGCTTGGCTTCCTCGCTTAGGGCCGCATTGTTAGTCAGGTACTCTTGCGCATACTGGCGAAACCGTTGCGCAACCTGGCGTCTTACCTTTTCAGTTTCATTTCGAAACAAAGTCGCAAACTCATTGACCAGGACGAATGGCACCTGCTCGAAAGTCTTCCTGACTTCACGATTCCAGAAGTCTTCAAACTCGGGCGAGCGTGTGGAACGGTCTCCGGACAGCCGCGCGCGTACGGACCATTCAGACAACTGATGCCGGCGAGCGCTCGCCAGTACGTTGTTCTCGTCATCTATGTTGAAATTGGCAGAAATACCAACTCGACGAAAGAAATCGTACTTCTTGTAATTGCTGGAAGTATCACCCTGGGCGGCAGCGAGAATGGCGTAGGGCGAGGTGCTTAGAGTCAAGGCGGTTCCGTTGACCTCTTTTGCAATTGCACCATGTTCTATTGCAAGAGCGAGCAGGTTAGCGAAGTTCGGTTTCTCAGCAGCACTTGTCGATCCCTCGGAGCTGGCCGATGCTCCGATTTGTTTGTCGGTACGCGCCGTTTCTTCCATGAATTGCCGAATCTGAATACTTCGAATCAAGTCGCGCCTTGCTTCATCCTTCTCTGCTCGCGACACTGCGTCGGCAATTGTGAAGAAAATTAATCGTTGCAACGAAAGGTCGATAGAACCGGCACCATCTCTTACAACTCGAAAAGCTCCGCTCGCCGCGGTATCGACCAACAGCGGAGGTGCATCGCTGTAACAATCAGCCTGAGTTGTGGCGTTGGCGCCTTCAGGCATCGGCTGCGGTGTAACCAAAGCGACGCGCGAGCCCTCGCCGGGCTCATTCGAAGGCGGTTTGGCGTTGGCTGGTGCCTGAGTTGTTAAATCGCTTGACGCGGCGCCGGATCCGTTACCGTTAGATTCGCTCCTACCCGCTTCTGTCGCGGCTCCAGAATTGGGCTGCAACTGGCTGAGTTCCTCGTTAAATTTGGCAATAGCCGCAGCAATGTCCTCAGTTTCCTGCGCCGAAAGCAAAGAATTCGGATCGGATTGGTACTTGCGTAACGCCTCGATACTTCTCTCTAACAAGGACCGTAATTGTTGTTGACGCTCATTCAGGAGTCGGCGATTGATGGCTTTCACCTCTTCGGGAAGCAATGGATCGCGGTCGACCTGCTCCATCCGGACTATCTGTTCTTTGAGCCGATTGATCGACGGTGTCGCTTGTTGCGCGAGACCCTGGCTGCTGAGAATGAGAATCAGCAGAAATGACGATGCAGCTCGAGCCAGACCCGACCATTGAGTACGGTGGATCGATTGGAAAACGAAAGGGGGCTGTTTTGTCGGTTCGATCATTGACGTTGATCCTTCCTGATTCATTGGTTACTTACTAGCCTAGGGCCGCTCGAAAGTGATATCGCACATGTGATCTGGGTCGCTTCGTCGAATCACCGGACCAGTGAAGCGACCTCCTCCGAAAGAACCGGTGAAGAAGACCTCAAATCTCGGATCGCTGGTCGGGTCGGACGGTGGAGGTCCGTGAAAGGCTCCACGCGTTTCAGCAAAATGCGTATTTCCGGCCGAGACCGTGACCCGAAATTCATACGTCCGTGGTTCTTCCAGAACCACTTGCGAAGCCGTATCGATCACGAAGGAGCAAGTGTTCGCGGTCGCGATTGCGATCATTTCAACCGTGATTTTCTCGTCTTTGCCTACTCCGTAACTACCGACTGAGTTCTGTTGCATGTTGTCGCGTCCTCTGTGAAATAGTTTTGTCTAGCGCCCTAAGATCTTCGGCCTAGTCAGGAGACCTCTTGCGAGCTGGGATCGATACATGCCGGCGGTTCGCACCTACGGATGCATCGACTTCAACTCCGCAATGCACGCACCGGCAATCGCAGCAGCAACGTCGGCGCGGACTTGCGAGGCGTTGGCGCCGAGGTTGAACAGCTCATCCACCTTCGCCGTATCCATAAACTCCAGCTCGACGAGGCAGGCACGAACGCCGGTTCCGAGTTGGCTGTCCTTCAAAACTCCCAAAATCTGATCTTTCACGCCACGATCCTTGGTTGTTGCGTCGTGAACTCTGAGGGCACTGAGGACTGCTTTCTGAATACCGGTCGCGAAGTGCTTATCATCAGCGTGATTAACGTTGCCCGCGGTCTTTGGCCGGACCAATGTCTCAACACCGCGCGCGTTGTGCGCATTTGAAGCGTTGAAGTGAATGCTCAAGAAGAGATCCGCGTCATTCGCTTTGGCCACATTGGCCCGAGCGGAAAGACCAAGATTCTTATCGGTATCGCGCGTCATGACGACCTTGATCGTGTGACCACCGGCGGCCGCCGCCTCGGCGATGGCATCGCGAACCAGCAGCCCCATCCGCAACGTAAGGTTCTTTTCGAGTACGCCACTCGGGCTCTTCGCGTTGTTAGCCGAGGAGCCGCCAACTTCCAGGCTTCCGCCATGTCCGGGATCGATAACGATTGTTCCTTTGCTCATTACGTTTCTCCTTCGTGCGACCGGGCAGTTCCCCGGGAAAGTGTGTTGCGCCTCGTTCTGGAACTACTCCTTGAGTGTGAGAAAGCGGATTCCAGAGAAAGCGATAATCCGGCTGCCTATTAACAACGAACCATTCCGACCTGGAAATTATCAACCGACTGACCAAATGAGGGTTGAGCGAGATTGAAATCTAACGTTTAGCGCAGCAGCAACAATTAACGTGGTAACAGTCTTGGTTCGCGCTTGTCCTTCATCCTTAAATGCTCAAAACCGACAAAGTGTTTCAGGCGAATCTCGCAAAATCTGAAAGCCCTGCTCAAGTGACTTAAAATTCCCCTGGAGTTGCGTTAGCTACGATCAACTAAGAACAGGATCTTGCTGGGACCTTTCTGGAATCGCTCTTTGAAATGCAACCGCCAAAAAGACGAGTATTGACATTCTTTCCCATCGGCAATACTGTGCGCGCGTTCTCTCTCTCTCTCGATAGGTATAGTCATCCGGATTTAATTCCTGAGATGGCTATCCTGTCCTCGCATTTTTGAGTCAAGTGTTATTGATCCTGGCGAAACAAAAGCTCGCGCCCTCTCATAAACAATGAGCCGTTACTGCGGTGCGGATTCCGGGTATTTATCCCCATCAATCAGCCACGGCGTCGCGTGGTCAGAAACTCGTCATAACTTCTCACGGAGGCCCTCATGTCGAATGGTTCTTCCACCAAAGCGGAATACACTCAGGAAATTCGATTTGCTATCGTCATGTACGGTGGTGTGTCGCTCGCCATTTACATCAACGGCATCGCACAAGAACTTCTCAGGTTAGTTCGCTCAACATCCGAGAGTGCGAAGGACGAGCATAACAATCCGATTGCCTTAGCGGCTGATCAACTGGAAGGAACTGAGCGTGTTTATCGTCGCTTGAGTTATCTGCTCGCCGACCCCCACTTGCGCCGCAAATTTCGCGAGTCGCTTGAGAATGGCAGCGACCAGCCGGCTGAGGATCTCGTCGATCAACAGATGAGAACGGTTCCGATCAATACCCGTTTCATTGTAGATATTCTGTCCGGAACATCTGCCGGAGGTATCAACGCTATCTATCTGGCCAAGGCCCTTGCAAACGACCAACAACTCGACGAACTGAAGAAGTTGTGGGTATCAGAGGGAGATATTGCTCTCCTGATCAACGATAAGAAATCCACAATCGGCCTGCACATGGCGAATCAAGATCCGCCGCAATCACTTTTGAACAGCCGCCGAATGTATTTCAAGTTGCTGAAAGCGCTGCAGGGAATGGAAGCTTCGAAGGCAAGTCAAAATGGATTTAAGTCCCCTCACGTTGACGAGTTGGATCTCTTCATCACCACCACTGACATTCAGGGATTAACTCTCCCACTCCGCCTTTCAGACACCATCGTTTATGAAAAACGGCACCGCAATGTTTTTCATTTCAAATATGAGACTGAGGAGACTACCGGTACTTATCGCAACGATTTTCTCGGCATCAACGATCCGTTCATGGCGTTTTCGGCGCGCTGTACCTCCTCTTTTCCGTTTGCTTTTGAACCGATGCGACTTTGCGACATCGACGAAGTGTTGGATCTATTTCCGCAGTACCGAAACGATCCAACTTGTCATGCGAAAGACGATCAGTGGAAAAAGTTCTTCCGGGCCAACGTCGACGCTGAGACAGGCAAAACGGTCGATTTCGTCGACCGCTCATTTGGGGATGGCGGTTACCTGGACAACAAACCATTCACGTTTGCAACGGAAACCCTCTCACGGCGAGATGCTCCGGTCCTTGTAGATCGCAAACTCATCTATATCGAACCATCTCCTGAACATCCGGAAGATGAACTGCAGCAGAACCTCAAGCCCCAGGCACTGGAGAATGTGAAGGCCGCCCTGATCGATCTCCCCACTTATGAAACCATCCGTGAAGATCTGCAACGGTTGATGGTTCGCAATGGGCTGCTCAAGCGCGTCAATCGAATTACTCGCGACATTGAAAAGGACATGAGTCAGTCCCGGACGAAACCCCCGGTTCTGAAAGAAGGGGAATGGGCCACGCTTGACCTCGCCGACATGACAAAGCACTTCGGGGTCTACTACATCCCCTATCGCCGCTTGCGAATATCTGACACGACGGATCAACTCACAAGACTCGTAGCGCGCGCCAACGACCTCGACGAGAACTCCGCGCACTTCATGGCGATCAGATATCTCATCCGCGCCTGGCGAGAAACAAATTATCCCGACTATCGTGAGAGCTCGGCCGAAACCGGGGCGACAAGCACGACTGCGAATCAACGAACCGTCAACCAGTTCCTGGGAGACTATGACTTCAAATACTGGTTGCGCCGGTTGACTTTCATTCGCACCAAGGTCGATCAGCTCTACCGGTTAGGTCGTATACCGGTCATTGATGAGGCTGGCACGATTGATCCATCCAGAGTTTCCGATAGTGATGAAAGTGTTATTGAAGCACTGGCCGACCTGCCTGGGCGTCCACTCGACTACAAGCAACTGTCAGTCAGCGAACGGCAGGACATTCAGAATCTACTCTCTTATCTGAAATGTGAGTTGAATGAAATTTTCAAGCAACTCCGTATCGCCGGGAGGCGAGCGCAGTCGAAACCAAGAGCGGATGCGTCAGAAGCGCAACATCGATTTGCCAAAAGCATCAGCTCGGTCGAGCTTACTCCGGATCTGCTGGCCTACCTGCTTGGCATGCCAAGAAAACCCGCGGGAGCCGCGGGGAGAAACCACAGTGCAAACCTCAACATGGCCCAGGAGTTCTCCAAAATCGATGACGAAAAGTCTCTCCGGCGCGCCCATACAATATTCACGCAGCCCGATCAGATTCCCGAACTGAAAGACATGAACCTCGCCAAAGTTTTTAACGAGGCCGCGACAGCGCTGCGAGAAGTTTTTGCAGAGACTGTTTCCGGTCCTGCTTGGAAACGAGGAAAAGCTCTTCTCGATCCTCGCAGGTTGCTGCCAGAAGCCAGCGCTCGTTGTGTGAAACCCAAGACGCCAAGCAAGCATGAAGAGAGTATTCGCGAATACCTTTGGCGTTACTTTTCTCACTTCGATGACTACGACCAAATCAGTTTTCCAATTCTGTTCGGCACCGCTGTAGGCGAGTCCGACGTGGTCGAGATTGTGCGGATAAGTCCTGAGGATGCGACCAGTCTAATCAATGAACGAGAGGAGAGCGGCAAGACCGGCGGCCGTCGCAAACTGGCGGGTACGGCGCTGCATCACTTCGGCGCGTTCCTCGATCCGGTCTGGCGTCAAAACGACATCTTGTGGGGGAGACTCGATGGGGCCGAGCGCCTGATTACTACGATGCTTCCGAACCCTGAAGACGAGAAAGTCCGTACCGCCCTAATCACCGAAGCGCACAGCTCGATTCTGATCCAGGAGTTGACGCCGCCGAGCCGCGCAGCCGTCAGCTCGCTGCTCGCGGATGCCCTGGTGCGCATTAGTGCGGGAGTTCCTCTGAAGACGGCGGTATCGCAGGTCCTGAACCCGCTGCGCAATGTGCAGCAACGATCGCGATTGGAAACGATCATGCGGGCCGGGCTCGAGAATGAACAGCTTCTTGCTTTCATTCGATCTGACTATGAAGTTAATCGCGGTTTGGATGCAAAGCTGATGCTGCGTTCAATTTCCCGCTCAACTCAGGTGATCGGCAAGATGTTTGAAGACATGGCCCACCAAAATAACCTGGAGGGCAAGCGGCTGGCATGGATCGCCAGATTGGGCCAGGTATTTTGGGGGCTAGTGGAGGTTGCGGTACCCGGCAGTATTCTCAACCTGCTCTTTTTTCACTGGCTCAAACTGCTTTATGTATTTGAAATACTGCTCATCGTCGGCGCCGTCGTAGTGGGACCGGCGAATGTGAAGACCTTTGCCTTCACCCTCATAGGTCTGACGGCATTGGTACACGTAATTGTTTTGCTGCTGGGCGATTACATGCGACGCCGAAAGGTCTGGTGGCACCTGCTTATCGGAGTGGCATTAGGCGCCGTACTCTTCTTTGCCCTACTCGGCGTTAGCGACATCTGGGATCTTGGAGTTAAGTCCTGGCTCGTTTCACAGGGGCAGACGCTTTGGAAGTGGTTATCCAGACTATGGGCTTAAACAGCAATGCCGACGAACGCGGCGGTGAGCGGCCCACCCGCTACCGAGACTGTGTGTAAATTAACGCGCTGAGTATTAGTAAGACCAGTTGGGCAGTCTCACTGTCAGGAAGGTGGACCCTGTCCCCGCCTGAGTTTCGGCGCAATGAAGATCGGTTGAACCTTGAATCTGCCAACCGACTGGAAACTAAGGCAACTTGAAGCGGGGACAGGGTCCACCTTCCTGACAGTGAGACAACGTATCTTGATTTGTCTCCTTAGACCTTGAGTTTTCGCACAGTCGCTACCGCGCGGTGGTACTGACCTCATGATTTTACGCGGCATTCATTTTACAGAGCTCAAACTGCATCACTACCCGGCATTCCATTAAACATAAGGAGATGAAGATGAGTCTTCTGAGCATCATTCGTTTGACAGGGCTTTCGGCCCTGGCCGTCGTCCTCATAGCCCTGTGGATGGCCATCGCGTCGAGAGGCTTTGAGCCGAGCCCGACGGAATTGCCGGGAGGTTTTTCCGGGCGTGTGATGGCGATGGAGTTTGTCGATACCGTGGAATCCGCAAAGTTGATCCTTGGGCCAGACCAGGATCGCAATCGGCAAGTGATGCACAAAGTAATCGGCATTGACTACATTTGGATCGCTTCCTATTCGCTTTTGTTCATCATGGTCGGGTGGTTGTTGTGCCGCCGCAAATGTCCGTGGGCCTCTTACCTGGCAACCGTGGCAGTGATTGCCGGATTAGCCAGCGCAATTTTTGATATTAGGGAGAACCGCGCAATCCTGAATGTCATTGATAATTCACTGGTGACTCAGACAATGATCAACGGCGTGCGCGACGCAGCCCTCATCAAATGGACGCTCGCCTTTGCGGCTATGGCAATTCTGGCAGTCCCTTTTTATGGTTTGAGTCGAAAGGCTTCCTGGGTCGGATTGGCATTTACACTCACGGCGGCCCTCGGCCTTGCCGGCCTTTGGCACTACTCATGGATAGCGCTGTCGATCTTTCCCATGCTCGCCGGCCTGTTGATTCTCTCAATCGTGGCCATTGTTTGGCCAAGTGATTTGAAAGAACCTTATTGCTAACCCACGCAAGGATCTTCCCCGTCAGATTCGACTCCGGTAGGCTCGGCCTCACCTGCTGGAGAGCGCCGGACATTCGGGCGACTTGACCTACCTTTTTTTGTGCCCAATCATTGGGAAAAAGGATGGGACGCCCATGGCAACTTATCGCCTTGTTCAGTTAGACGTTTTCACCGATCAGGCCCTCAGTGGTAATCCGCTCGCCGTCTTTCCCGAAGCCGAAGGACTCAGTGATGAAGAGATGTTGAAGATTGCGCGTGAGATGAATCTGTCTGAGACAGTATTCGTTCTGCCGCCACGCGACGACGCCACTCTGCGGCGCCTGCGCATCTACACGCCTACTCGAGAAATTCCTTTCGCCGGTCATCCCATCGTGGGGACGTGGAATATTCTGGCGCGTGAAGGAATCGTTTCCTTTCCCGAAGGCGGCACCGGCTGGACCAGAATTCATCACGAGATCGGGATTGGCGTTCTTCCGGTAGATATTGAGTTCAAAGATGGCAACGTGAGTCAGGTGGTGATGACGCAG
>JBGTLE010000367.1:0-4961 GCA_041744295.1 Pyrinomonadaceae bacterium
TCCCCGATTTGATCGCTGCGCCCCCGGGCTTCACCACCACTGAAAAGATGCCGACCAATGCCTTTCGCGCAAGGGATCTCAATTTCTATGTGAAATAGTCTGGATCTGACTAGACGTTTCGAGTGGCGGCGCGCTGGGTTCCTCAGTTCTGAGTGGTCCGCGATAAACAGTGGCGCAAGGTCCTCCGGGTTGCCGAGAGTGAAGCGCAGCGTTGGGATTAGGAGGCGAAGATGACAGAGCAGACCCGAGAAGGGCCGATTACGCACAGGTGGTATTCACGCCCCGTGCTCTTCGTCGCCGACGTAAAGCGCGCGCTTCGCTTTTATGTGGACCTGCTCGGCTTCGAGAAAGCCTGGCACGAAGATGATGGCAACGGCAAAGTCTGCCAAGTCAATCGCGCAGAGTGCGAGATCATCCTCTGCGAGGATCCCGATCGCAGGGACAGAGCACGTCTGTTCGTATCGCTGACGCAGGATGGCATAGCGCAGCTTCGCCGCGAGCTCATCGAGCGTTCGATTCCCAGCAAGAACTCGTGGTGGGGTTATGACGTGATCCAGATCGACGATCCTGACGGTAATGAGTTGCTTTTCCCTCTGGAGGAGTAGCGCTTTGAACACAGGGACTGCAGAGTAGCCACCATGATGGTGCGGTGAGGGACGGGGAGATAGCATGTTTCTCAAGTAACTTGTTTTCCTCAACGTAAATGCCGATCGCGCGCGGCAGCTGGTCACGTTATGCTTCTCCAAGTCTAAGTAGGGACGAAAATGCAGACATCATCTAAGACTTCGACTTGGCTCTTCCTGCTCGCCTTCGTGCTTGTGTGCTACGGGATGGGCGCGTCTTTTGTGGAAAGCTTCGTCAACTACCCGACGTGGCGCCTGATCGGAGCGAACGAGTTCCGTGCGTACCACCAAGCTCTTGGCCCATTGGTCATAGGCTACATGGTTATTCCGCTGATCATCACCACCATATTGACAATGCTTCTCCTGTGGTTTAGGCCAGCTCCTGTCCCACGGTGGGCAATCTGGCTTGCGGTCGTGCTTCAACTTATTCCCTGGGTTTCAACTGTCGCCATTCAAACCCCGATTCAAGTGCAACTGAGCAGCGATGGCTTGTCATTGCCGTTAATCGAGCGTCTGATATTCACCAACTGGTGGCTACGCAAAGTTCCACAAATTATCAATGGTCTCCTTTTCCTATGGATGATGTCTTTATTGCTGAGGGTGAATTCCCAACGCAGCACCGCCGCATAACACCTTGCTGCTGACGGCGCGAGAGCATGCTTCTCAAGTAATCTCTTCCCTTCAGCCTGGATGCTGATCGCCGCGCCGCAGCGCAATTGCCAGCCTTCGGTGTCTGGAAACGCACATTATGAACGAATCCGCCATTCACGCTGTGATAACAGAAGCCCGCAATTGCGCGTTGTGCATGCTCGAGAACGCCACCTACATTAAGAGTGAGTTGGCCAACGTCCGAATGAACGATGCCCTTCGAGCACAAACGGAACAAGTCTGTACTGCACTCGTCGGCACTAAGCATGACATCATCTCCGAACTGTTCGAGCTGGACGAGCTTCTCGGCTCACAGGCCTCCGCCTCCGTGATCGGTTCGCGAGTGAATCGCATCGTGCAATGGTTCCGGGATGACATCACCATGATGCATCAGCTTGTGATGTCTCTCGAATCTGCCAGCAAAGAGGATCCGTCGTGTGGATCAGCCTATGTTCTGGTCGCAGAGTCGGCAACAAACATTCTCAATGCCTTCAACCGCACCAGAGCAGCAGCGGATTCCCTGCTCGCCCAAGCTGATGAAACCGGACACGCCTGGGATCAACTTTGAAGTGCAACAGAGTTAACGCCGGTTAGCCTTGCACCTGACGGCGCGACTGCGTGCTGTCTCAAATGATCTCTTGCGGCGAGTCGCACATGCTGCCGAAAAATTCGCTAATGGCATAGATCAAAATGGACCATTTTCTGGCGACTGCAATAGGTGATCAAAGCAGCTTAGTCTTGGCGTCTTTCGCTCTTCATCCGTGATCCTTCTTTTGCTAGTTACTTTGGTCGCCATTGTTACCAAGTTGCTAGGTTGCGGTTTGGGCGCCTTCAACCTCGGAATGAGACGCGCAGGACAAGTGGGTATGGGAATGGTGCCACGAGGCAAAGTCGGAATCATCGTTGCCCAGATTGGTTTAAGCCTCGCAGTGATTGGGGCGGAACTTTATGGTGTGGTCTTGTTCATGGCTGTAGCCACCACGGTAATAGCGCCGCCGTTTCTCAAGTTGCTCGACGCTAGCGAAGTGGCAGCGCGGGAAGAGATTGGCCCGCCTGACGCCGGCGGTATCGTAGCTTCAGAAGATCTTTGGAGATTGGGTGAGACACCAAGGAATACGCGTCGATGATAAACCTGCTCGCTTCAATGCTAGTTTCGCTTACGGGCCTCTATCTCGTTAGCTTTGCATTAGTCATGTTGCTGGCACCGGACCGAGCCAAACAGTTTCTCAGCGGCTTTGCCAGCTCTGTTCTTACTCACTACTTGGAGCTTGTGGTCCGTCTTATCGCGGGTGGGGCAATCTTGTTATATGCGCGACAGATGTTGTTTTCAAACTTCTTTATCATTTTCGGCTGGATTCTCGTGGGGACCACCGCCGGTCTTTTTGCAGTTCCCTGGCAGTGGCATCAGCGCTTTGCGCAGTGGGGTGTTCCGTACGCAATTCGGAACTTGAAGCTGGTCGCTGGTGCTTCATTCGTTTTCGGCGGATTCGTCTTAGCATCCGTCATTCTTGGGAGGCACTGAGCAATGGAACGGCGCAGCTTACTCATTGGTCGGCAATCATTATTCTTCAGTTAACCAGACTTCTAAGATCTACTTGAGCAGATTCGGAGGTGAAATCATGTCAAGGATACAGAGAAAATTTGTTGAAAGTTGTGTGCTTATAATGCTGCTGATTGTTCCTGCTGGCTTCATTATCCGCCACGGCGCAAAAGCCTACGCACTCACTTGGAAAGTCTAGCGCGTTTATTAGCCGCGCATCAGTTTCAAATCAAACGCATTTTTCGCATGATTGATCGAAACCGGTCATCGTTCTTCAAAGCGGCAAAGCGAGGATCGTGGTTTATCCACACCAACCGTTCCTCGTGTTGGTCCAGGCATTTTTCCAGAGCGTCGATCGACTCGTCGAAGCGCCCGAGTTCGGCATAATTCACAGCTAACGAAAACAAGAACTTGGAGTTAGTTTTGGATTCCTTTTCAATTTGGGTGAGATACTCAGCGGCTTGAGCCCCTTGCCCAGTCTTGTAATATGAAGCAGCCAGAAGTGAAAGCGCAGCGTGACTAGCGATTCTGCCTTTCTCTTGGGATTCCTCAGCAATCTCGATGACCTTACCGTATTCTCCGTGGTGAAACAAAAACGTCGCGTAAGCACGCCGCGCATTGGAATTTTCCTTGTTGAGCAGATACGCTTCCTTCGCCAGGCGCAAGCCTTCCTCAAATTCGCCACGTCCTTCAAGGACCGGGAACAAGACCCCGGCTATCGTCGGCGAAACCGGATCAATGTCAATTGCCCGTTTCACCGTTGCGAGTGCTTCGTCGTGCCTGCCGAGGAACGAGAGCATTTGCGCATACCAGCTGAGCGCTAGGGCGTTGTTCGGATCAAGCTCCAGCGCGCGTTTGAAATCCTTTTCGGCGCCGTCCCAGTCCCAATCGTCGAGGCGTTTGATGCGTCCGAGGGAAGCGTATGCCTCCGCCAGATCTCCGTCCAATTGCAGGGCTGTCTGTGCGTAGAGTTTTGCCTTCTTGTACGCGTCACGGCCCTCTGTGCCGGACAACCCGTTTCCGCGCCGTGAAAACAGATCAGCGAGTCCGGCATAAGCCAGCGCGAAAGCCGGGTCAAGCGAAACCGCTTTTTGATATTCGTCGAGACTCTGCTGAAATCCGTCCTCAATGCGGCGTTCGAAAATTAAGCGGCCGCGCAGATAGGCACGATAGGCTTCCGCGTTCTCGGTATATTGTTTGCTCAAAAGTTTTTCGTCGGAATTAGTTAGGTGCTCCAGCAGCGAAGCGGCAACCTGGGTCGCGAGATTACTCTGCAAAGCGAAAATATCGGATTCGGTCTCGTCAAAACTCGCCGTCCAGATTTGCGTTCCGTCCCGCACGTCCATAAGCCGGGCGCTGATGCGCAGACGATTGCCCACCGTTT
This sequence comes from Pyrinomonadaceae bacterium, assembly GCA_041744295.1. Taxonomy (GTDB): domain Bacteria; phylum Acidobacteriota; class Blastocatellia; order Pyrinomonadales; family Pyrinomonadaceae; genus PSRF01. Next base: position 4,196 of record JBGTLE010000367.1, read on the forward strand.
GCAAGGTTCCCACCAAAACGGCATCAGATTTCAACTCCTTGCCGAATTCGAGCGAATCCTTTTTCCCTTTCGCGTATTTCTCGACTGCGCTGAACGGTCGAATCGTGAAGCGTTTCAAACTCCCCAGGCGCGAAATCAGCGAATCGGCCAAACCGAGAGAGAGTGTGATCTCGGTTTCGTCGTTAGCCAGACTTTTAAAAGGCAAAACTGCGAGAGTGTTGATGGGGCGCCGGCCAACGGGATTGGCCTGGGCCTCTCTCTTGTGCCAGACGTAATAAGCAGCAAAACTCGTCAAGCCAACCACCGTGAGCAGTGCGGCCGCGGCTAAGCTCAATCGTCTTGCTTTCTTTGCCCGCGCCACCGGAGAAGTCCTAATTTCCCCGATCTCCTTAGCTGCAGGTTCTTTTGTTTGGGAGATTGTTTCGACAGAGTGGTCTTCAATTGCTCTGACTTCTCCGACAAAGCGATAACCGCGTTTCGGAATGGTTTGGACGAATTTGTTGTCGCCTAAAGATTTCCGGAGCAACGAGACTGTGTAGTTGATGTTCGCCTCTTCGACAAAGGTGTTCTGCCAGACTCTCTCCAGCAGATCCTCACGCGAAACAATCTCGCCATTCCTCTCAACCAATACCACCAGGATTTGCAGGGCCTTTGGCGGAATGGAAACGAGCTCTTTGCCGCGCCACAAACACGGGTGTTCGACGTCGAGCTGAAGGTCCTCAAATTCGAAAACGCGTCTGCTTTTGTTGGGCATTTTGCAAGCAAA
>JBGTLE010000368.1:0-2671 GCA_041744295.1 Pyrinomonadaceae bacterium
GGGCCGTACGGATGTTCTTTCAGCGGCAGAAATTCCACGTGGGTAAATCCGTTTTGCAGAACATAGTCAGCGAGTACTGGCGCCAGTTCGCGATACGTCAGCGGCCGGTTGTCTTCTTCAGCTATTCGCCGCCACGAGCCAAGATGGACTTCGTAGATCGAAAACGGTTCGCGCCAGGCCTCTCGCTTGGTTCGTTTCGCGATCCATGCGTGGTCGCGGAATTTGTAGCTTGATGTGAAAACAACCGACGAAGTGTCCGGCGGCACTTCCATCATGAAGGCGTACGGATCGGCTTTAAAGAACTCCTGGCCGGCAGTGTTGATGACGTATTTGTAGAGTTCGCCGGCGCGCAAACCCGGGATGAAGAGTTCCCACACTCCCGACTTTCCCAAGCGGCGCATCGGATGTTTCGTGACGTCCCACGAGTTGAAGTTGCCGACAAGACTGACCCGGTCCGCTGCGGGGGCCCAGACGGCGAACGTGACGCCGCGCTTGCCGCCGTGCGACATGACATGCGCGCCTAGCTTTTCGTAAATCCGATAGTGCTTGCCTTCGCCGAACAGGTGAAGGTCGAGATCGCTAAGAATTGGTGGGAATTCGCTGGATGTGTCAGAAGCCCGACCGTCAGGGAGTCCCGACGCGTCGGGATTGCTTACGCGCGGGCTTCCGACACGGGGCGTCTTTGCGCCTTTGCGTGAAGGTGCTGCTTGCGGGGAGCGCGGACGTCTCGTCCGCTCAGGCGGGCGGTAGCCCGCCTCTAAACTCTTGGGATCGGCTGGTGGACCCGGCTTTTGTTTTCCATCTTTCGTCATGCTGGTATTGGTTCCTGTAGCCGGGAAGTTTTCGTCGGCTCAACAAATCGCCGGAAGATGTCCGCGCCCGTGCCGAGCTCTGGCCGATTGCTCTTTGCTTCCGAAAGAATTTCCAGAAACCGTTCCCGCGCGGACGGCAGATTCAATTGCGTCATCAAATCCATCGCCCGCGCGGCGTAGCTTAGGATTTGAATCGTTTCGATCCCGAATATGTCATTGAAGAACCAACCGCAGCTGGTGTACATCAACAACAACATCCGCTGCAGTTCGAGATACGCGCGCGCGCGCGAGCCTTCATCGGCAGATAACCATCGACCGGCGTGTGCAAACAAAAACTGTTCGCGTGACTGGTGCGGATTGAGAATAAGCGAGATGCTATCATCGCGCGCCAGCCACGGAAACGTGAACAGGTCGCCGCGCGTCGCCTCAAAGTGCGCAATGTTTTCGTCGCGAAGAAAGTCGAGCGCATCACGCAGAGGCGTTCGCCATTTCTGATTCCACCCCGGCTCGCCTCCGGTTACGCATCCACAATCACGAATCCAACGTCCTACGCCGTGCTGACAACTCCACGAAGTGCCCTGGCCATCCGATCCGTTGTTGATCTCCACATCGTGCTCTGGCGGATGCCGATCGAGATACTCGCCATAGTTCGTTATTGTGAAACCGCGCGCCGGAGCTTCGACTGTGAGTGCGTGCGCCAGACACAAGTCCCCGAACTTAAAGTGATGTCCGTAGGTCTCGCCGTCGGTGGCGAGATTCAGTAATTCGTTGCCGCGCGCGGCTTGAGCGAATGAATCGACGAGTGCACCGCTCGATCGCAGCAAGCCTTCAAACGCAATCGCGCGCGAAAGGGGCCCGTGATAGAAGAAGACAGCGATCGATTTACCGGCGTCGTGGGAATGCGTGTAGCGGTAAGGGATGCTTGTATCTAAGGTCTCAGCATTAACTGTATGAAAGTCCCCGGTTGGATTTGTGACCCGGTCGCTATTCTCGACTTCGTCGAGACCGTCACGCTGCCCTCTGCCATAAGGAGAGGGATTTACTTTCGGCACTGACCCCAATACTGATCGAGCTAAGGTCGTTCCTCGAACTTCTCTAACATTCGCTTTGCGCTTTCCAGCGTTGGGTCCAGGGTTAGGGCCTTCTTGTAGAACTCAATAGCTTTCGCGGTGTTATCTGTCCTTGAATAGAGTTCACCGATGGTTTCGAAGAGAGTTGCCTCATTGGGATACAAATCCGTGGTAATAAACAGAAGCTCCAGGGCATCCTCAACCCTGCCACTTTCGGCGAGAGCGCGCGCATACGAGTTTAGCCCTCGCGCGAAAACAGGCGCGCCGCCGCGCAGTTCAGCTCCTTTTTTGAGCAGTATGCGCGCTCTCTCCTTTTCCCGAAACAGCACCTTAACGACTCCCAGCAGTGCAAGCGCCAGATCTGACTGCGGATAAAGATCTACCGACAATTGTCCCAGCCTGGCAGCTCGTTGACGATCACCTTCCAGGATCAATTGCCACGTCACTGCGGTGATATTTCTATTAAGGTTGGGGTAAATCTCTGAGCCGGAAAAAGTTTTTCGCAACCTTGCCTCGATCTCATCCAAATTCGAGTACGGCGTAATCCAAAGTTGACGAACATAACTATCGTACGTCTTGGCCCAGGCCTGATCCCACTTCGCAATCCGGCTCTCGAACGCGTGGCTGAAGCGAAGATTGGCGGGAAAGGAAGGGTCACCCTGGTACAGCTTCACATAATCCGCAAAGAATTTGATGGCGCCATTTTGGTGGTAGAGTTGCAATCCGCGAGGGCCGGAACGCTGATGTAACTTTTCAGCCATGAACGAACCCACCTTGATGAATGGCTGG
>JBGTLE010000369.1:0-3032 GCA_041744295.1 Pyrinomonadaceae bacterium
AATGCCAGAGCCGCCAGCGGAGTGCGCCTGAGGATACCATTCTGTAATTCTCCCTCCGGGGAATAACACTTTAACTTTGACGGTCGCCTCTTCCCCTGAATAGAAATAGAGAATTGGTGTTTCCATGCGTACCTTGACGGCTAAGCCGCTCTTTGATGGGTAACGAAGTCCCCTCCACGTGTCACCTTCATCAACGCTGTAGACGAAGGACGGCAAATCGCTTTCAACGGTGAGGGGACGCCAAACTAGCGTGCGCCCGTCTCGACCCGCCACGGATGTGAACGTTCCCCACTCATGGACCACGAGGCTGGAACCTGCCCGTGAGGCATTGCTCAAGGAACGACCTGGCGCGCCAGCAGTAACCAAAGATAGGATTGCCAGGCAGAGAATGGCGAGCTGCGGTAGAGGCGGTGTTAACATGTCTATCCTCCTATCACATTTAGCGCGGGCGTATTGGCACCTCCGTGCTCCGACGGAATCGGATCTTGTGCGGTAAACTTAGCGACTTTACAGATCATTAGACGTGCCGAAGGCAAAATTGATTCCCTCTTTGAACGATTAGGTACTTACGTGGCTGGTTTCCGGAGAGTTGTACCGAAACGACGGTAGTTCATACTATTGGGTTAGAACAAGGCGCTTACAAAAACGCGCAACCTTACTGCAGAATCAGGTATGATCGCGCCGATGACATCCCGCTCGATTGACCAACCGTATCGCGGTACCGGCGTCGACCGTCCCCGAGGCGTGCCACTGCCGCCTGAGCGGATGCCGCTTTTCCGCGCGGGCCAAATGCGCAAACGCTGGCATTATGTCTCCTTCTGGAGTCGGGAGTTATCTTTTTGTGCAGCGCGAGCAAGCGTGGGACCGTTACAGCAGGAATACTGGGGGATCTGGGATCGCGAAGCGAATGAGTTCCGAGAAGGCTCGCATCGTTTTACCCGACATGTGCGCCTTGAACCGAATCGTGTGCAGGTGTGGGACGGCGACACGGAAATCGCGGTCACATTCGAGCCGTGTACTAGCTTCGAGGTCTATCGGCCGGCGAAGAACGCTTATATCTGGTCGCACAAGGACTATTGCCGGGAGGCGCGAGGAAGTGTGCGTTACGATGGAACGAAGCGATCCGTAAGGGGCGTTATCTTTGTGGACATCAACGCCGGCTACCACGAACGCGACACGCAGTGGCGTTGGGCGGCAGGTGCTGGACTCGATCAGCAAAACCGGCTCGTTGCCTTCAACGCCATCACCGGCTTATTCGATACTCCTACCCAGAGCGAGCGCACAGTCTGGATCGAGGGTGATGCACAAGAGGTTGGGCCGAACGCGTTCGCCGACGATCTCTCGACGGTGTCCTTCGCCGAGGGCGGCATGCTGCGCTTCCAGCCTGAAGCGCTTCTCGAACAACATGAGAATTTGCTTTTCGTCCGCTCTGACTACTTTCACTGGTTCGGTACTTACTCGGGAACCCTTCCCGGCGGCATTGAGTTGCGTGAAGCCCACGGCGTCCGCGAGCGTCACGACGCGCTCTGGTAGAACCATCAGGCTGTTTGTCGTTGCCGTCGAAACCAGTTCTGTTCCGTCGCAAAACCAACCCACCAGATCACAAATAGCTGGAAAGGCACTCTGATTAGTAAATAGGCCGGGCCCATGCCATGCCCTCCGAACTCAACGTGATTGATGGCCGAGTAAATGTTAGCCGGAAGGAGTCCCACCATCATCAAGATCAAGCAGACTCCGGTTACTCTCATCAAGCCTGGAATCCACACTCCGATGGCCCCAAGCAACTCCAGCACGCCGGTGATGTAAATAACCTCGACGCGGTACGGGATAGCGGGCGGCAACATTGCAGCCATCTCTTCAGTCCTGATGAAATGCCCCAGCGAAGTAAAAAAGAAGAATAGCGAGAGGCCAACCCTTGCTCGTGTGCTGGCAGAAATCCGGAAACGACTGAACCTATTCACCAAAGTAAGCAAAAGGAACGGGCCCACGAGCAATAGGAGAAGAAAGAGCAGTTGCATTGATGGTGGACTCTTGCTTGGCGGTCGGTAGTTCTTAAGGCGCTGTTGGCAGGCAGGAGGTCGAGTGTTGTTACGGACTAGCTGAGGCGTTTAGCTGTAGATGATCTTGAAGACGCCCCCGCCCCCACCACGCACCAGGTAGTAGAGGTTCCCGTCGGGCCCAATTTTCAAATCCACTGGTGAGCTTAGTCCTGAGGCAAACGGCTGTGAAGTACTGGTCGCCGGGTCAAAGCGCCTGATCCATCCGCTGCAAAACTCTGCATAAAAATACTTCCCTACGTAGTCGCTGGGATACGTGACTATAGTCGGGTTGTAAAAGGCCCCACCGGTTATGGCGCATCCAGTCGTGGGACTTATTCCATGCCCATACTGGAAAAGCGGATCACGAAAGTTTGGATTAGGCGGCGAGCAGGCTCCCTCGCAAAATGACCAGCCATAGTTTGAGCCAACGATGCCGTCGTTGATTTCTTCCCAGGTCGTTTGGCCCACGTCATTGATGAACATCCTGCCGACGCCAGGTTGAAAATCGAACGTGTACGGGTTGCGAAGCCCGACGCTCCAAATGGCTTGGTTGGCGCCGGAAGGAGAGCCGGCTATTCCCGGAAAAGTAGTCGGATTGTCTGAAGGAATTGTACCGTTGGAATTGATCCTCAGAATTTTTCCCAGCCGATTTGCCACCGTCTGCGAATTCGCCGGGTTGGCATTCTCTCCCACAGCAATATAGAGCTTTTCGTCTGGTCCAAAATGTATCGCTCCGCCATTGTGATTGGTTGCACTACTCAAGTTGTCGAGCTCGAGGATCGGTAGCTCGCTGCCCACCACAGCCACATTACCCGTGGCCGTGAACCGAGTGACGCGATTGTGGATAGGGGCCGTCGGCGATGTGTAGTAGACATAGACCCACTGATTATTGGCGAAATCCGGGTCGAAGGCCACACCCAGCAGGCCGCGTTCACCGCTGAAGTTGACCGTTAGATTAACAAAGGAATCCGGCAGCAAAACGCCACCCTCAAT
>JBGTLE010000370.1:0-16404 GCA_041744295.1 Pyrinomonadaceae bacterium
AGCATCTCTCGTCGTAAAATCAACATCGAAGGCGGTCGCGAAGGATTAACGGGTTTAATTTAGGAAGAACAAATGGCAGTAATGGAAGTTGTAACTTGGCCGGCGCCCGTGCTCGACTCGCCCGCCGATCCGGTTACCGAATTCGACAGCAATCTCAAGCGCCTTATCGGCGATATGTTTGAAACCATGTACGCGGCGCCGGGTGTTGGACTGGCCGCGGTGCAGGTCGGCGTACCGAAACGTCTGTTCGTGATGGACTGCTCCGGCGGTAAGGATCCCGATCAGCGCGTGGTGATGATCAATCCTGAGGTGCTGCGCGTGGAAGGCACGCAGAATGGCGACGAAGGCTGTCTTTCGTTCCCCGGAATCTTTTTCCCTGTTGAGCGTGGCTTGCGCGCAATCGTTCGTGCTCACGACATTAATGGGAACGAGTTCGAGCTTGATGGGATGGAACTCACCGCCCGTTGCATGCTGCACGAAACAGACCACTGTGACGGAATCGTCTTCCTCGACAAGATGAGCCCGATCAAACGAGAGCTAGTGAAACGAAAAATTCGAAAGCTGCAAAAAGCCGGCAAGTGGTCATAGGGGAGAATACAGAAAACAGAAGACAGAAGACAGAAAACAGAAAACAGAATACAGAAAACAGAAGTCAGAGATCACAAATCAGAAGTGAGGTCAGGAGTCAGAGGCAGACGGCAGAAGTCTGAGGTCAGAGGTCAGGAGTCGCGGTTCCGGGAGTTGAACGGGGCCGCGTTTGTTTTTGACGGCAAGTGCCCTCTGATCTGGAGATTCTGTATTCTGTATTCTGTATTCTGTATTCTCTTTCTGTATTCTGCATTCTCCTGTTAGTATTTCCACTAAATCCCGTAACAATTCGATGGAGCCAAATATGTCCGCAGAATTTCGTAATGAACCGTTTACTGATTTCACAAAAGAAGAGAACGCGAGCGCGATGCGCGCCGCACTCGAAAAAGTAAAAAGCGAACTGGGAAGGGAATACCCACTCATAATTGGCGGTGAGCGAATCTCAACCGATGCCAAATTCGAGAGCATCAATCCCGCGAACCGCACCGAAGTCGTTGGCCGCTTTCAAAAAGCAACCAAAGACCTTGCGAAACGTGCTGTCCAGACGGCTTACGAAACATTTCAAACATGGCGGAACACGACTCCAGAGGCGCGCGCCGCAATTGTCTTTCATGTTGCGTCGATACTGCGCGAACGCAAACATGAAATGTCCGCCTGGATGATCTATGAAGTCGGTAAGACATGGGCCGAAGCCGATGGTGACACCGCAGAAGCAATCGACTTTTGCGAATTCTACGCACGCGAGATGTTGCGCTACGCGGCTCCGCAACCGCTGGTGAGCATTCCCGGTGAAGAGAACAAGCTCGAGTACATTCCACTCGGAGTGGGCACAGTAATTCCGCCCTGGAATTTTCCCCTCGCGATCATGGCCGGTATGACTGCCGCCTCATTCGTAACCGGCAATACGGTTGTTTTGAAGCCCTCGTCCGACGCGCCCACTATCGCGTACAAGTTCTTCGAGATTCTTGGAGAAGCTGGTTTGCCGGCTGGTGTCGTAAATTTCATGACCGGCTCAGGCGCCGAAGTTGGCGATGTCATCGTGGATCATCCGAAGACTCGTTACGTTGCGTTCACCGGGTCAAAAGAGGTTGGACTCAGAATCAACGAACGCGCTGCCAAAGTTAATGAGGGTCAGATTTGGATCAAGCGGGTGGTTGCCGAGATGGGCGGCAAAGACGCAATCATCGTTGCGGACGATGCCGATCTGGATGACGCGGCTACTGGTGTCGTCCAGGCAGCTTTTGGATTTCAGGGTCAGAAGTGTTCTGCCTGTTCTCGCGCGATCATCGACGCGAAAGTCTACGACACGATGCTGGACAAGATTGTCGAACGTACTGAAAAGATCAAAGTGGGTGATCCCACCGACGGTGCTACGGCGATGAGCGCGGTTATAAACCAGAAAGCGTTCAAGACGATTAACGATTACGTCGAGCAGGGAAAAGCCGAAGGTGGTCGAGTCATTGCCGGTGGCGGGTCGGATGGTGAGCAAGGGTTTTTCATCGAACCGACCGTCATTGCTGATGTAAAACCAGGTGACACCATCGAGCAGCAGGAGATCTTTGGTCCTGTGCTGGCGGTGATTAAGGCGAACGATTACGATCACGCGCTCGAGATCGCGAACGACACTGAGTTTGGCCTCACTGGTGCGGTTTACAGCAGCGACGAAGGTAAACTCGAACGAGCTCGCCGCGAGTTTCATGTCGGAAATCTTTACTTGAATCGCAAGTGCACGGGTGCGCTGGTGGGTGTTCATCCGTTTGGTGGCTTTAATATGTCCGGCACAGATTCGAAGGCGGGCGGAGGCGATTACCTCTTGTTGTTTCTACAAGCAAAGATGGCGGCTGAAAAAATGGGTGCCACGACCAGCAAACGTGCTGAGATGGGCACCGCAATCTAGTAGGACAGATTCTGTCTAAGCAGGATAGACATTCTTGTCAGTCATTTTTGGCAGGTGAATACCGACACCCATCAATCCTCTCAACACAGGCAAGACAGACAGGAATGTCTGTCCTACTTATGCGCATTGTTTTTATGGGAACACCTCGGGCGGCGGTACCTTCGTTGCAGCGGTGTCTCGACGATGGCCATGAGATCGTGGCCGTTTGGACTCAACCTGATAAGCCCGCTGGTCGCGGTAACAAACTGCATCACTCCGAAGTAAAAGAGTTTGCCTTATCGCGCGGCCTCAACCTCGCGCAACCACAGCGAATCAAAACCGACGAATCAAAGCTGCTCTTCGGGTCTTACCAGGCGGACGTTGCAGTTGTCGTCGCCTACGGTCGCATTCTGCCGAGCGAATATCTGAGTGCGTTTAGACGGGGCGCGATAAACGTCCACTTTTCCTTGCTACCGCATTACCGCGGCGCTGCTCCAGTGAACTGGGCAATCGTTAATGGCGAAGAGAGGACCGGCGTAACTACCATGTTTCTCGCTGAGGAGCTGGATTCCGGACCGATACTTCTGCAAAGTGAAACTTCCGTCGGATCCAAAGAAACCGTGCCGGAATTGATGTCGAGGTTGAGCGAATTGGGAGCAGAGCTGCTCGGCGAAACTCTGTCCCGGCTTGATCAGATCACTCCACGTCCTCAGCGACACGACCAGGCCACTCTCGCTCCGATGTTGAAAAGAGAGGACGGTAGGATTGATTGGTCGCAGGATGCGGTTGTGATTGAAAGAGCGGTCAGGGGTTTCCAACCATGGCCTAACGCGCATACGTCAGTCGGAGGGCGACGACTTATTGTTTGGAAGGCAGACCCGGTTGAAGTTGAACGTTCCCAAGGTGTCCCGGGTCAGATCCTGGCTGCACGTGGAGGTGAGCTTGTGATTCGGTGTGGCGGCGATTCCGCGCTTCGTCTGCTCGAGGTGCAGCCGGAAGCAAAGCGACTCATGACTGTCCGCGATTTCTTGAACGGAACGCATTTGCAGATTGGCGAGCAGTTTGGTGAAGTCTAATTCTGTTTCGCCGGCACGACTTGCGGCATTTGAAATACTCCAGCGAGTTGAGGCCGGAGCTTACGCTTCGATTCTGCTCGCGGCAAAAGAGCCTGACCTCATAACGGCTGATCGCGCCCTGACACACGAACTCGTGCTCGGGATCCTGCGTCACCAGCTGTGGCTCGACACGCTCATTCAGCACCTGACCAATCGAAAAATATCCGGCCTGGATCCTGAGGTACGGATTGCACTGCGTCTCGGACTTTATCAATTACGGTTTCTTTCACGAATTCCCGCTTCGGCAGCCGTTAATGAATCAGTGAACATCGTGCGCCGTGCCAGACTGAGATCGGCAGAGGGCTTTGTGAACGCGATCCTGCGGCGTGCGACCAGGGATCCCGATTATGATCCGACTAACGAAGTCTCGGATCCGATAGAGCGATTGTCGATTGAGACGTCACATCCAGGTTGGCTGATTGAGCGTTGGACAAGAGATTTTGGATTCGCCCACACGACTGAATTAGCGAGAGCCAACAATGAAGTGCCGCCGTTGGCTTTTCGCATAGTCATCAACCGCTCGACTGAGGCCAAGGTTGCCAGTTTCCTCGAAGCGCGCGGCGCTCGTCTTATATCTTCTAAGCTAGCAGCGGGTGCCTGGCGACTCGACGGTCCTGCCGGCGGATTATTTGAATTGGCCGAGGCTGGACAGGTTTACATCCAGGATGAGGCGTCCCAATTGGTTGGAAATATGTTGCAGGTGCAAGCCGGCGAGAGATGTCTGGACCTGTGCGCGGCGCCGGGCAGCAAGACGACCCAAATTGCCGATTTGTCGGGAAATCAGGCTATTGTGATTGCGGCAGATATCAATGAGGCTCGACTAAGAACCATCGATCGAACGGCCCAACTACAGGGCTTGAGCAGTATTCAAACGATCTCATTGGATGGGTTGGAACCTCTGCCGTTCGCGCAAAGCCTTTTTGACGCAGTACTTGTCGATGCGCCGTGTTCGGGCACCGGCACTTTGCGGCGCAACCCGGAAATCCGTTGGCGCATCTCAGCCGCGGACATTGGAGATCTGTCTGGCAAGCAAAAACGGCTTCTTGCGAATGCGGCGATGGTGGTTAAGCCGGGGGGACGTCTGGTTTATTCGACCTGTTCGGTTGAGCGCGAAGAGAACGAAGATGTAATTGCAGACTTTCTCGCCGCTCATGCCAATTTCCAATCAGTTGAGAGATCTTTGAATGGAATCAGGACCTGGCCGCAGCGTGATGGCGCGGACGGGTTCTTCATGACTGACTTGCGGCGGACTGAATAACGAACGAAGCAATCAGATTCGTTACTCACTTCAGTGCGTTGCTGGCGCGAACGGTCAATGCGGCTGAGCCGTCCGATGTGCGGAAAGTGGCAATGCCCTTCCGTCAGGCCGCCCTTGAGATTGGGGCTGCGCCCCGTGACAGAGCGATAACGAAGGCCGCTTATGAAATACGCTCAGTGTATTCTGCCCAAACTGGTGGTACGCCCCGACCAAAAATCGCTTGCTTGCGGCTCATCATGGCCGATGCTAGACTTCGCAGCTTAGTTTGGCGGTAGCTTGGTGCCAGACGAGGTGAAGAGAAAACTTTGACTGTTGTATTTCAGGCATTTTCGGTTCTACGTCGACTTGGCATCATCGTCTTGATTGGATTCGTTTTTCTTTTTGGCCTGGTAAGCACCGTTTACCTCTCTCTGCGAAGCCCGGAAGTTAGCGTTCCGGAGGTAGTTGGTAAGGATCGTTTCGAAGCAGAGCGCGTTCTTGGTGCTGCTGGTTTGAATTTCCGAGTTCGGGCTACGCGGCCGAGCAATCAATCAAAACCCGATATGGTGTTGTTTCAGTTACCGCGCGCGGGTGAGGTTGTGAAAGTAGGCCAGACCGTGGCAATGGATGTCAGCCGGGCTGCAAAAGAGGGTGAGGCATCCGAAGGCGCAGCCACCGATAAGAAAGTTGCAGAGGAGCAAGCGTCGGAAAACGCGAACACTGCCTCGGGCAACGAGAACAAGCCCAAGCGAAATCGGAATGCCAACAAGAACGCCAACGAGAATGAGAACGCGAACGCGAAGGTGTCGAACAAGAATGCGAATCGCGGCAACGCCAATGCGAATGCGAACACTGGTCAGAACGTAAACAGCAATCGCGCAGTTGAAGGTGGCGATACAACGCCGCCGCGTCCTAACAATCAGAATAGTGACAAGCGTCCGACAACTCCCCGACCAGCACCGGCCGCTCGAAGTACAGAAACACCCAATCCGTGACGCGGCGGCCGTCGTCAGAGATTGAAACGCCAATAGTGACTGAAAAAACGATCGATATCGCGCCTTCGATTCTATCGGCTGATTTCTCTCGCTTAGGAGAGGAGATCGCAGCAGTCGAGCGTGGTGGCGCTACCATTCTGCATGTCGACGTTATGGATGGTCATTTTGTGCCGAACATCACTGTCGGCCTGCCGGTGGTACAGTCGTTAGCAAAGACCACGCGATTGCCCATCGACGCGCACCTGATGATCTCCGAGCCCGGAAGATACGCCGAGCAGTTCGCGGATGCTGGCGCTGCGATGGTTTCAGTTCATGTCGAAGCTGATCCGCATTTACATCGCACCTTGATGGCGATTAATAGTGCTGGTGCTCAAGCGGGCGTGGTTATCAATCCGGCAACTCCGCTGAGCGCTATCGAGGAAGCTTTAAGGTTCGTCGATTATGTTCTGGTAATGTCGGTGAATCCGGGATTTGGTGGCCAGCAGTTCATACCTGAAACACTGGATAAGATTCGCCGTTTGCGCGGCATGATCGATGAACGCGGATTGAACGTTCGCATTGAAATTGATGGTGGTGTCGATCGCCATAACATCGCCAAGGTGGTTGCGGCAGGAGCAGAGATTATCGTTGCCGGTTCCGCGGTCTTCCATTCCGACGAACCTGAGAACTCAGTTCGTCAGCTCCGCGAGGCGACCATTCAGTGGGTTTAAGTAAGCAGTTGTCCTCACAACTATCTGGGCTTAGTTTTTGGAGGTTTCATTTATGAGTAATCGCCTGATTCTTCTTTCGCTGCTTTGCGTGGCGCTCATCTGTTCTATTTCACCGGCCGCGCTTTCGCAGGCTGCCTCGAAAGCTCCCAGCGATCTATCGAACACTCAACGGCTGGAGTTGATGCGGCAAAAACTGGAGTCGATGCGTCGCTCGCTCACCAGCGCCATCTCTTCCATGCCGGCGCCCGACAGTAAAGAGAAAGCAAAGGCTGACAGCCCGCGCGAGATATTGAAAGGACTGGACAAGGAAGTCGGTTCGATTCTTTCCGAGGTGAATGATCTGCGCGGCAAGCAGGAGCGCGCGGAAAAGTATGAGACCAGTTCAGTGGACCGCCTGGAATCATCGGTTGCCGATGTGGCTGTTCGCGTCGAAGCCGGGTTGCAATCGACCGCAAGCGCGCGAACTGCTTCGGCTACAGCTCCGGCCAAAAAGAAGAAGAAGGGTAAGCTCTTTGGTCTCTTCGGGGGCGGTGGTGATGACAAGTACGACGAGTTGACCGGGACTGTCGTGGCTGGTCGTGATCGAGTTTTGTTTGAAGAGGCGGCGAAGGAAGTTCGCAAGGGGCGACACGATACTGGCAGACTACTGTTTACCACCATCATCAATACGTATCCTGACTCTCCGTTCCTGCCACTCGCTAAGCTCGCCATTGCTGATTCGTTCTACCTGGAAGGGACCACGAGCGGCTTGATTCAAGCCGCCCAGGCATATCAGGACTGGCTCACATTTTTCCCCACCGACCCGCTGGCGGATGACGCTATGCTGATGGTGGCGCAAGCAGAAATGCGACAAATGGGCCTCTCCGATCGAGACATCAGCCACGCACGCAAGGCCGAACAACGGCTCAAAGCCCTTCTTCAGCAGTATCCGCAGAGCAAGTTAAGACCCGAGGTAGAAGCAAGGTTGATCGAGGTTCAGGAGAACCAGGCAATGCATAATCTGCAGATTGCCGTGTTCTACTACGACGCTCGTTATTCCCACGGCAAAGGTGGGCTAAAGGGCGCGCAGTCTCGCTTGAAAGAAATTGACGAGAAGTATCCGCACTTTTCTCAGCGCGACCGGGCCTGGTTCATGCTTGCAACCACCTATCAACAGGAAGAAGAACCAGACGAGGCTGCCAGGTTTTACCAGAAGTTGCTGCGCGAGTTTCCTAACAGCGACTATGCGGAGAAGGCCCGCGAGCAGTTGGCAATCATTGGTGCTCCAGTGCCGGATCCGTTGCCGGGAAGACACAATGCTGCGCCTCCACCGCGTCCGGGTTTCATGCAAGACCTGATGCAGCAGGTCAGTGGAAAGCCGGACATCAACGTCCGTCGCGACGGCATTCTCATCAGCAAGGATGGCAAGGGTGGAACAGATCTGATCGATGAAGCACTAAAATATAACGGACAGCTTCCGGAGAACCTTACGCCCGCGGCGCCGGTGCAACGTGGGCAAACACGACCCGCGGCCAATACCGCTGCACCTTCGCCGAGTAAGCCCCAGGGAAGCACTATGGCGCCAGCCAGCACGCCTGTGACCGGGACAAAACCTTAACTCCGTCTCTACCACACAGTTTGTCAGCCGGCTTGCGTTATTGCGGGTCGGCTTTCTTTTTTGTTTCGAGCTCACCCTTTGCGCCGACGCGCGAGACTGGTATTTTGGAGCGCAAGTTTCCATAGAGTTTCTAAGTGGAGTTTCCAAGTGTCTTCAAATTCTCAAGCCGAACTCGTGCGGCGTCATAAGGCAGCCTCAACCACGGTGCTGGCCTTGCTGATAGCAGCAATTCTGATTTCGGTCATCGCTTATCTCGCGAGGGGGCGCCTTTCGCATCAGCCGAACCCTTCGCTCGCCACCGCAGTTTTGATTGGAATGTTCTTTTTTGGTGTGGGCGCTGTGGCGTTGCGCCGGACCCGATTTGCCCCGATGCGGTTGCAAGACATTGCGGCGCTAAAAGGTGAGTCCGGCTTGTTACAGACTTTGGAGAAGACAACGTTACTGGTCGCATTGCTTGGTATCTCGAATGCCGTGATTGGCCTGGTTGCAACCCTGATGACTGGTGACGAGAGTTTCACTTATCGTGGCAGCGTCGTCGCGGTGGCGGTGTTGCTGTACTGCTATCCCACCAGAACGTCCTGGGAGCGAGCGGTGCGGCAGTTTGTCGAAAATGACGACCGCTTGCCGCCAAGATCCCCGTTGAGTTAGCCCACCAATAGTTACTTCAAGGCCAACGTTCAGAGTTACAAGCGTTCCAGAGTTCCACCTTCAGGTTGCCGCTTATCAGAATCCTGTTGATCTTGGTTGGCCCGTTTGCTAGTGTGGATTTGACGGACTCAACTTGCCGGCCCCGGCAGGTTTGCTTAAACAGCCTTCCTCAAAGGCCCTGAAGCTTTGCAACCGCAAAGCAGAGCAATCACAATTCATGACCCGCATTTACCCCTCGTTCGGTAAGACTGTCTTTGTCTCGATCCTGGCCACGCTATCATTGGTCCTCTTTTCACAGAATACTTTGGCGCAAGGGGTCGAATCGCGTCCGGTTGCTCGCCTGATTTCCAGCACCGAAGCGCGTCCTAACAATCGGCCGCGACGAGTCGTTGAAGGAAATAAAGGAACTCTTGCAGGAAACAGCGCCGCGAAAATAAACTCACCCTCATTAGCTGAGGCGCATGCGATTGAACGCCGTGCCTTTGAGTTGACCAACGAGTTTCGCGAACAGAACGGATTGAATTCGCTGGCGTGGGATCCGGAGCTATGTCGGCTTGCGAGAACTCATTCGGAGAAGATGGCTCGCCGAGGTTTCTTCTCTCATGAAACTCCGGAAGGGCAGCGACTCAGAGATCGTGCTCACGCCATCGGCATTGCGCGGTTTCGCGTCATCGCAGAAAACATCGCGTATAATCAGGGCTACGACGATCCCGGCGCATTCGCAGTGGAACGCTGGACCAAGTCGCCGGGTCATCGCGGCAACATGCTTTACATTGGCTTTGAATCCGCCGCCGTAGGAATTTACGTCGCCGCGGATGGGTCAGTTTATTTTACGCAAGCCTTCATTGCGCGTTAGTCGCTCGAGCTTCATCAATGGCGGCTGATGCTTTGACGAGGTCAGCTGGAACGAGTGGACACGCCCGCCTTTAGCCTTCCTTCATTTGCCAAGATCAATTTGAGCTTGCGCATCCTCGGAAAACGCTCCGATGGCTATCACGAAGTGTGTACGGTGCTCCAGACAATCTCGCTTAGCGACGAACTGAGTTTCGCACCGCGAGAGGATAGCGAGTTTTCACTGAGCTGCGACGCCAGCGAGGTTCCGACTGATCAAACAAACTTGATCGTTCGGGCCGCCCTGGCGCTGAAGAACGCGATTGGAATTCAAGCGGGCGCCAGCGTTCATTTAACAAAGAGGATCCCGACCAAAGCCGGTCTCGGTGGGGGGTCATCTAACGCCGCTGTGGCATTACTTGGGCTGACGAGACTTTGGCAAGCGGATATCGATGAACGGGAGTTAAGTCAGATTGCCGCAAGCCTGGGATCTGATGTGCCCTTCTTCCTGGTAGGTGGCCGAGCTCTGGGAACAGGGACCGGTTCTGTGATCACGTCGCTTGCCGATGTCGCACAGCAACGTCTAATCATCATTTCTCCAAGCGTGTCCGTGTCAACTGCGGAGGCTTACGCCGCGTTATCAGCGCCTGCCTTGACATCCTCAGAGGCCGAAACTATTCTTGCTGTTTCCCAAAGAGAAGCCATTTCTTGCGATTCGCATCTATGGGATCTCAAGGACAAATTGGTGAATGACTTCGAGCCGGTGATCTTTGATAGAGAACCTGAAATCGAGCGTGCCAAAAACGCTCTGCTCCGCGCGGGCGCCGAAAGCGCTTTGCTTGCTGGAAGTGGATCAAGCGTATTTGGTATCTTTGGCGACGTTGACGCGCAACTGAGCGCTGCCGAATTGATTCAGGCCGAAGCAGGGTGGCGGCTAGTTCCTTGTGTTACGATTTCTCGCGTCGAGTACGCTCGCCGCATTTCGTGACTCGGGCAGCCGGGGTTCTTTCTAATCTGCGATACTGGGGCGTCGCCAAGTGGTAAGGCACCGGACTTTGAATCCGGCATTCGTAGGTTCGAATCCTCCCGCCCCAGCCAAATTTCCTTAATAACTTGAGTGATGCTCCGCAATTCGGGTTCTCACTCTGAGCGTCTTCATCACCAATTATTCGTCTCTGAGATTATGGGCACCACTGGCGGAATCAAGATTTTTTCTGGCAACGCAAACCCGAAACTGGCGGAAGAGATTTGCCGTCATCTGGGTTGCGATATGGGCAGGGCATTCGCCGAACGCTTTTCCGATGGCGAGTTCAATTTTCAGATCGATGAAAACGTTCGCGGCGGCGATGTCTTCATTGTTCAACCAACTTGCCCTCCGACTGATGCGCATCTGATGGAACTGCTGGTCATGCTCGACGCTTTTCGTCGATCGTCAGCAGAACGCATCACGGCAGTGCTGCCTTATTACGGTTACGCGCGATCAGATAAGAAGGACCGCCCGCGCGTGCCAATCTCGGCGAAGCTGGTAGCGAATCTGATCAAAGTCGCTGGCGCAGATCGGGTAGTGACGATGGATCTGCACGCGGCACAGATTCAGGGGTTCTTTGATATTCCGGTAGACCACCTTTATTCGGCGCCGGTGATGATCGGCCACTATCAGGACAATACGCTGCCGAACTTAACGGTGGTGGCTCCGGATACCGGCGGCGCCGAACGCGCACGTGCTTACGCCAAGCGATTGAATGCGGAACTCGCTCTTTGCGACAAACGGCGTGAGAAAGCGAATGTTGCCGAGGTAATGAATGTGGTTGGTGACGTGCGCGGACGGAGTTGTTTGATAGTTGACGACATGTGCGATACGGGCGGTTCGTTGACTAAAGTTGCGAGGGCCCTGAAGAATGCCGGGGCTGAGAGAATCCACGCCTGCTTTACGCACCCGGTATTGTCGGGAAGTGCTGTCGAACTGTTAGGCGAGTCTGAGATCGAGCAGATCATCGTTACAAATACGATTCCGCTGCACGATCACGCCGCAGAGTTGGATAAGATAAAAGTACTTAGCATCGCGCCACTTCTGGCGAAAGCGATCAAGTCGATCCATGAGGAGACAAGCGTTTCCTCGCTCTTCGTATAAGGAAGGGCAAACACTGATGGCTTGAAGAGAAGACCATCAGCGATCGCGGGTCATGCGATTGCCGAATGTCTATTTGCGGATTCGAATCCCGGTCGACCGGGCCCTTCAAATTTGCACGTGGCAATTTGGGCAATCTTCCCGAGGTCGCTGTACCTATGTAAGAGGAGCAATCATGGCAGAGCATAAAGAAATTACGGTCAATGCGAAGTTGCGCGAGGGTCGCGGAAAGAATGACGCCCGCCGCGCGCGCAAAGCGGGACTGATTCCGGTGACGGTTTACGGCGGCGAAGGCGGAACGGTTGCCGCGGTGGCGCCGCTAAAAGATCTGGCAGCCATCCTGCGATCTGAGGCCGGCAGGAACTCCATTTTTTCTATTGACATCGATGGCGTGGGCAGCAGCGAAGTGATGTTCCATGATCGCCAACTCGATCCCGTTCGCATGCGCCTGATTCATGCTGATCTGACGCGGCTGGTTAAGGGGCAGAAAATTGAAGTCACCGTGCCGCTCCATTTGATCGGTGAACCTGCAGGCGTTCGCGATGAAGAGGGAATTCTCGAGCAGGTCATTCGCGAGCTCGAAGTCCGCTGCGATCCGCGCGACATTCCCGATGCGATCAATGTCGATGTTTCGGGACTGGGGGTTCATGACCTGCTGCATGTCTCGGATATTAAAGTCGAAGACAACATCGAGATTCTGACGCTACCGGATCAAGTCGTCGCAACCGTTGGCGTGATTCGTGAGGAAGAGGTTGTTGCGCCAGTGCCGGTTGAAGGTGAAACGCCTGCCGAACCGGAAGTCATCGGCAAGGGTAAGAAGGAAGATGAAGAAGGCGGCGAGTAGCCTCGCCTGTTACTGGCTTTGCCTTTACGGTGAGATCCAATGCTTCGCCTGATCGTAGGGCTCGGGAATCCGGGCGCCGAGTATGAATGGTCACGACACAATCTTGGGTTTTTGCTAATTGACAAACTGGCGCGCGAGATCGGCATTCAGGTGAACCGGAAGGAATGCCGCGCAGTTGTTGGTCGAGGCCAGCTCGAGTCGCAGGACGTCAAGCTGGTAAAGCCGCAAACCTACATGAACTTGAGTGGTGAGGCGGTGAGCTGCCTGGTTGCCAGGCACAAGCTGGAAACGCCGGGCGAGCAGCTTATTGTGATCTCCGACGACCTGGCTCTGCCGTTCGGAAAGATCCGGATTCGAGCGCGTGGTTCAGCAGGTGGACACAACGGCCTAAAGTCGATCATCAGCTCGCTTGGGACCGATGAGTTCATTCGACTGCGCATCGGCATTCAACCGGACCATCCCGTCGCCGATTCCAAGCGTTTTGTCCTGGACTCGTATTCGCGCGCTGCGCGGCCGGACGTTGAAAAGATTCTTGAACGAAGTGCAGAGGCGCTTCACACCCTGCTACGCGAGGGTGTTTTGAAAGCAATGGCAGAGAACAATTGATTGCCGCGCCGGCAATCACTAAATAGCAATAGCCTTCTTGCTTCATCGGCAAAGATGAGGCTAGACATCCAAAAGGAGGATGAATTTGGAAACGCAAAGACAGTACGAAGTAGTTTTTATCGTTGATCCCACGGCGGAAGAAGAAGAAGTAACTCGCCTGACCGACTCCTTCAAACAGATTGCCACCGATCAGGGCGGCGTCGTTACCAAGTCTGAAAGCATGGGCCGCCGGCACCTGGCCTACGAAATCGGGCACAAGACCGAAGGCAATTTTGTGCTTTTGGAGATCGAAGGTTCTGGACGCGAGATCGCCGAGCTTGAGCGCCGCATGCGCGTGAATGATCGCATCATTCGTTATCTGACGGTGCGAGTTGATGAAGATCGCCAACGGGCGGAGAAGTTCAAAGCCAAACGTGCGCGTAAAGCAGAGAAGCGACCCGGTGCCGCTAATCGTGCCGCCGCGACTCCAGCGCCCGCGCCCGTCGTGCCGGCGTTAGAGCTTGCAGCAGAGGAGAGTGACGAGAGCTAAATCGTAGCAGCGCACGGCCCGGCCGGTTGCTGCTTACGATTCAAGATTTACGAGGAAAAATTATGTCTACAAATTACGAAGACCGCGGTCGCAGTTATAACAACGATGACGATGATAGGGGCCGGCCAATGCAGGGCGGTCGGGGCGGCGGACGTCGCATGCATCGTCGCCGTATCTGCCGTTTCTGTATCGAGAAAGTCGATATCATTGATTTCAAGGACGTGAGACTGCTGCAAAACTACATTCCCGAGCGCGGAAAGATTTTGCCCCGTCGCATCTCCGGCAATTGTGCCACGCACCAGCGCATGCTGGCCGAGGCGATCAAACGCGCACGCAATATCGCGCTCTTGCCATATACGACAGATTAGGAGGAGACCGGGATGGCACATACAAAAATACTCTTACGTGAAGACGTGGACGATCTCGGCGCTCGTGGTGAGATCGTGCGCGTGCGTGCTGGTTATGCGCGCAACTACCTTTTGCCGCGCAAGCTCGCCGTCGAAGCGACCACCAGCAATGTGAAGCAGATTGAGCAGGAGCGCGCGGCGTTACTAAAGAAGGAAGCTACCGAGCGGGCGACGGCCGAGGGCCAGGGTGAAAAGATGAATTCGCTCGTGCTGAACTTCCAACGAAAAGCGGGCGAACAGGGCGCGTTGTATGGTTCAGTGACTTCGATGGATATTGCGGAGGCTTTGAAAGAGCGTGGCTATGAGATCGATCGGCATCGGTTGCACTTGCGCGAGCCGTTGAAGCGACTGGGCGATTTCACCGTCCCGTTGCGTTTGCATCGTGAGGTTACGATCGATTTGAACGTGAAGATATCAGCGGAAGGCGAGATGATCGCTGGACACCTGACACCGGAGCAGGAAGCCGAGATGGCGAAGCAGACAGAAGTTTCTGAGACGGATGAAGAAGGTGCTGGGGAATAGTCCTCATTCCATCTGGTGGTGAATTAGTTTGAATAAGCCGTGACGGAGCTTTCGTCGCGGCTTTTCTTATCCGTCCATAAGTTTTTTGTACCGGGAAACGCTGTTCCTTTATTGCGGCTGAGCCGTCGGATGTGCGGCGGTAGCTACGCCCGCCGTTAATGTCTTTCTTAGTTATTGGGACTACGCCCCTTTCCCGATAAACATAAGGGGCATAGCCCCATTTCAAAAAAAAACAAGCGGTTCGGCGGGGCATAGCCACCGCCGCACATCGGACGGCTCAGCCGAAATATGCAGCAAATCATTAGCTAAACATCACGCCGGGGCGAGTAGTTTTATTTTCGCCGGTGCGCTTGCGCGTGCTGTATAGTGCCGATCTTCATTCTGAAAAGTAGGTTTCTTCGATTCATCCCATGGCCAGTCCTGATCCGATTCGCGAACAATCTTTAGAACGTGCTCTGCCGAACAGCGCCGACGCTGAACGCGCAATTCTCGGCGGCATCGTGCTCGATAACAGTCTCATCAGCCAGGCAGTCGAACTCCTGAAGCCTGAGGCTTTTTACGTTCCTTCTCATCGGCGCGTGTTCACAGCCATGATCGCGCTCTTCGAACGCGGCGCCGAAATCAATCCCATTTTGATCGCTGAGGAACTAAAGAAGGAGAACGCGCTCGAGTCAGTCGGCGGCCTCAGCTTCATCACCAATCTCACCTACGGCCTGCCGCATTCAACCAACATCGAGCATTACGCGAAAGTCGTGCGCGGCAAGCTAATGCTGCGACAACTTATCAAAGCGGCTAGCAAGATCACGCAAGAAGCGCTTGAGCAGGAAGACGAGCCTGAGATCATTCTCGATCACGCTGAGCACGAGATTTTCCAACTCGCCGATGAACGAATTCGACAAGGCTTCGTTCACGTCAAGCCCGTCGCGGAAGCACTGCTCGAGAAAATTCAAGAGATGGAAGGCCGCGCGGCTTTGCTTACTGGCCTGACCACCGGTTTTGCAGAACTCGACAAGATGACGTCCGGTTTTCAGCGTTCCGAATTGATCATCCTCGCGGCTCGTCCTTCGATGGGTAAAACCAGTTTCGCGTTAATGCTCGCCGAGAACGCGGCGTTGCAAGCCGGCGCGGTAGTTGGGATCTTCTCGCTGGAAATGTCCAAGGAAGCCCTGGTGATGCGCATGCTTTGCTCGCAGGGCAACATCGATGCGCAGCGATTCCGTAACGGATTTCTTTCGCGGCCAGAGTGGGCTCAGATTGCGAAGTCGCTCGGCACGCTGGCAGATACGAAGATTTTTCTTGATGACACGCCTGGCATCTCGGTCCTGGAGATGCGCGCGAAGGCCAGACGCCTGTTTGCAGAACAAAAGCGACTCGACATGATCATCGTCGACTACCTGCAGCTCATGTCAGGCTCTTCAAAACGGACCGAGTCTCGTCAGCAGGAGGTGTCGCAAATCTCGCGTGAACTGAAGGCCCTTGCCAAGGAGATGAACGTTCCGCTGGTGGCGCTTTCGCAGTTGTCGCGTGCACCCGAAGCCCGTTCAGATCACCGCCCTCAGCTCGCCGACCTGCGCGAGTCCGGTGCGCTGGAACAGGATGCGGACCTCGTGGCCTTCATCTACCGCGACGAGCAATACAAGACGGCGGAAGAGAAAGAGAGCATGCCCGAGGACCAACGCAACATCGCCGAGTTGATTATCGCGAAACAGCGCAACGGCCCGACAGGAACGGTCGACCTGCGCTTCACTCCCTCCAGCATGCGATTCGATAA
>JBGTLE010000371.1:0-5657 GCA_041744295.1 Pyrinomonadaceae bacterium
GACTGGTCGTTCACCTCCTGCTGCTCCCCACCACGCATCGCTGCGTCGCAGTTGCAGTTGGTTACAGGCCGGAGAGCGTTTGCCTGAAGAGGACTTTCACCTCTCCGACCACTTGCGCTTTCAGGCGCACGAGCGCGGACGTCCTCGTCCGCCAACTGTTGAATGCCAAACACGCTGAACTAAGACATTCCATGTACAGACTCCCGCCCATATCCCCCAGGGAACTTAACCCACGGCAGGCCCGCGTCCGTGGCATCTTGCTGATCACCAGGGAGCAATGCTTGTCGCGGCAGGAATTATGGCGAGATTTCTGAAGTAAGTCTCAGGGAAAAGTCATGTGCCACGCTCATCAAGTATTGTTGCCGTTGAAACGGTGCACGAGTCTCAGTCCCTGCAGCACAAGGGGCTGAAGCCCGGTGTGAATGAGAAGGTGGCGGTTCTCACGCTTATGGCAAAGCCGATCAGGTCTTAAGCTTCAGGCCCACGTCTCAGGTCCCGCTCTGTTGATCTGCAACGATTCGCAGAGCTTCAGAACTTGGGACCTGAGACATGCAGACCTCGCCTTAGTTGATGCGCCGGTAAGACGTTCGATTCTGTTGATTGTTGACATCGACGGTCCGGATACCGCTTCCATCTCTGGTTAGTCTGAACGAACCCCACTCGAAAGTGAGCACACCGTTCGAATAACTACCGCCAAAGGTCTGGCCTGTACTCAGCGAGCGGATCGTGGCTACGCCTCCGGGCTCAATGGTGAGATCAGTCTCTCCGCTGTTAGTCATTCCGCGGAAAGTTCCCACCGCCCAGTTCGGGACATTGCCGACCGGCTGCGGATAACCCGGTTGCGGATAATTTTGGCCATAGTTTCCCGAGCCTGAGACGCGTTGGTAAGTGGTCCGGTTTCCTTCGTTACCAACTTCGCTTGTGCTGATGCCGCGACCATCACCCCTGAGATTGAAGGCACCCCACTCGAAATAGAGAATACCGTTGTCACATCGCCCGCTGTAGACCGCACCTGAACCCATCGAACGGATGCTGGCCACGCCGTTGTTGGAGATCGTCAATTCCGATTCGCCGGTATTTGTGTAACCGCGGTAAACGCCGTCCGGGCAGTTCCGACCGCCACCACCACCTGAGCCCGGATAGACTGGTCGAGTGATGACGTAATTGGTACCCACTTGCGGAAGGTTGAAGGCCTCGTTTAGCCGATTAATGTTTCGTCGCAATCTGCTCCATTGACGATCCAAGCGGCCCCGAGCCTGAGGGTCGTTCATCGCGGTGTTAACGAGAGTAGCTGCGTTGAGTACGCGTTGCATGTCGGCTCGCGCCAGCCACCAGTCGTTACGCTTGCTGAAGTTGGAGCGCAAGTTCCCTAACTCTTTGGCTAGATCTTTAACGTACTTGTTATACCTGTCTTCTCTCTCGTGCCCGTCGAGCGAACTGCGGTCCAGCCAGGTATCAAAGTCGCCGCGAAACTCCTTACTGCTCTGCTCGACATCTTTGATCAGTCTTTCGACATCGTTTTGAGAGTAGATTCGAACGCGATTCGGATTCTGTGCGTTAGCAACATTAGCAGTGCCGAGAGTTATCAGTGCCATGCCCAAGGTAATGAGCATCACGCCGCAGACCAGAGTTTGGTATCTGCGCGCTTCATGGAACATCGTTGTCGCCAATCTCAATGTGTTGGTGGTCATTTCTTTCCTCCGATCAATTGGTTCAAAGAAGAGGGACCGAGCTGCCGTCATAAAGGGATGGGTGCATTCTATCACTTTTGCTGGTTCGGCTGGGTGTTTGCCAGGTTCCGGTAGTGATGCAGTTTGCTGGATTTGGAAATCGATTCGATGAGATGAGGTC
Organism: Pyrinomonadaceae bacterium; assembly: GCA_041744295.1. Lineage (GTDB taxonomy): Bacteria > Acidobacteriota > Blastocatellia > Pyrinomonadales > Pyrinomonadaceae > PSRF01. The sequence continues at coordinate 1,852 of JBGTLE010000371.1, forward strand.
AGTACCACCTCGCGGTAGCGGGTGGGGTGATGTGCTGAGTTGAGCATAAAACGCCGAAGAACGCGGCGGTGAGGGCCCCACCCGCTACCGCAAGGTGGTACTGACCTCATGACTTTTACGCGGCATTCATTTCAAAGGCTCAAACCGCATCACTACCCAGGTTCCGTCCCACTTACGCCGAAGGCGTTACGACCTCCAGCCCAAGGTTGCGCGCTTTGGCGCTACCTTGGGAACACGAGACTCAAACCATCCCAACCACGGCGGGGTTGCGTCACATTTCAATGACCACCGAGGTTTGCGCCACTTCGCGCAACCTTGATCCAACTAACGTGAAAAGAATTCGACGGTGTGAGATCACAATCTGTGATCTCAAAAGGAAGAGGAACACTGGGACACCTTCCCTACGTTTTCACTGAGCACGGTGCACTCATGGTAGCCAACCTCCTCAATAGTGAGAGCGCAGTAGCAGCGACTGTCTACGTCATCCACTTTTATAAGACTCCGAAATCCTGGCATCGAATGCGGAACTGGCCCACAAGCTGAATGAGCTGGAAAAGCAAAACGACCAATCGTCTTCGATGCAATCCGCAACCCACTCTCTTTTTCTACATTCCCAATTGAAATCGCAGAGCAGCGGAAATCGATAGCTTAACTTCTTCATCCTCGATTACACCAAAGCTCCGCATTAATCTTCGTTTATCCAGAGTTCGAATTTGATAGCAGAGCGCGATCGAATCAACGGTCAAGCCGCCTACTCTTGCGGGAAGGAACGCCTCGTTTGGATAAACACGCCTGTTTGGCTTTCGCGAGGTCAGTGGTATGCAGTTTATAACCGGTAGCGCGCGGTTTATTGAGCTCTCGCTGATAACCAGCACTGGTCGTGTCTTACCTTGTTCCGACCCGACTACTGGCTCCAGATTAGCTAACCAAACGCTCCATCGTGAAACGTTCATGTGAGGTATTCTTGATTAATCGCAATACTGGAAATCTTCCAGGCAGGAGTTGAGGTCTGCGAGAAACATTTCATCATTAGCCGCCTGATTCATAAGTTCCAACCGCCCATTAATGCCAGCCTGAGCACGCAACAACGATTGCCTGGAGGCAGCTAATACTTGGAGAGCTTGTTCTCTATCGACGGAGGGAAACTGATCGAGGAATCTGTTTAGAGTCTCACCCGCTTCGAGACAGTCAAACAAGTGTTTGATCGGCACGCGGGTACCCGCGAACACCGGAGTGCCTCCCATCTTGTTAAGGTTCCGCTCGATTAATTCTTCAATCTTCATAAGAGCCGTAACTCAACATTGGTAACAGGCGTTTAGAGTTCAATCTTTAGATTGTGGTTCGGTTGGCAAGTTCGAGAGCATTGCTCAGATTCTCAAGCGCCTCGTCTTCAGTCGCGCCCTGACTCGCTACATCTACCTGCACGCATTGGGCGATGTACCAGTCGCCTTCCTGCCAAACGCTCACTGAAAACGCGTGTTTGATGCGGCAAAATCCTACCACAGCCCAAGCTCGGCGATAGAGGCCCAGCTCCAGCATGCCGCCTCTCATTCAAAGCAAAGATCCTGGTAATGTGGAAGGTTCTGCGCTTATCGAGCGGCGTAGGTTTTTACCCGAGTGGCCGTGCGGCGATAGATGACGGTCGAGGATTTCAGGGAGGCTTTCTGATCGATTTCGAACATTCCTTTGAACTGGTAGACGCCTCGCCCCATCGCAGCGAAGACCAATCGCTTAAACGCTTCCGGTCGGCCCAAACACCACTTCACGTATTCGTCGTTATCGATCTTCTTGCGCTCGAGGATCGCCTCTCCATCCTTCGACAACGACGTATCCCATTCATCGTTCTCGTAGAAACGCGGAAACCAAATGACAACGTCCGGTTCCGCCGGATGTGAAGCAACCGCTTTGTACCACTGCTTATACGAATGCCCGAATAAGTTGCACGCCTCGGCGTGCGTCCCAAATTCCGCACCAGCATTCAAGTAGCCACTTTCTTTGTACATGCATCTCCTTAAGTTGATGGCCCAGGATCATTCACCCACTAACTCCCAAGCCTCAGCTGTTAATGGAAGCTCGTTGAGTTCCGCTCGTGCTTCGCGCCAGGTGGGATAGTGTTCCTCAAGGATTTGGATAAAGCGATCGCTGTGAGTTGGGGCTAGCAGGTGAGCCATTTCGTGGACGATAACGTATTCCAATAAATCTTTCGGCTTCTTCACCAGTTCGGTGTTGAGCCGAATAGTCTGGGCGCGGTGGTTGCAACTTCCCCACTTTGTTTTCATTCGTTGCAGGAAGTAATGAGCCACTCGAACCTTTAGCTTGCCTTCCCACTTCTTGATAAGCGTCGGCACTACCTCATGCAGTAGCGATTTGTGCCATGCATGGATCACCGTTGCGCGCTTTTCAGCGTTGCTCCCCGGGCGCACGGTTAGAGTGATGCGTTTGTGGTCGAGCGAAACGAAAGGTTTGGTTTCTTGATCGACAATGGTCATGAGGTATCGCCGGCCCCAAAGGTAATGACTCTCGCGCTCGATGAACTTTCGAGGCGCTTCCCGCGCTTGTTGCTCCAGTTTATTCCGCTGGTCCCGAATCCAGCCGAGCTTTGAGATCGCGTAGGCGCGTGCAACTTCAAGACGTGTTCCGCTCGGAGCGGCCAGGGTCACCCGGCCGTCCGGCGGATGGACCGACAGGTGAACATTCTTGATGGCCTTCATGGTCACCAGAATAGAAATCTCTCCAATGTGGATTGTCTCAGTCATCAGTAGCCCGGTTGGTTCTTGATGATGTCAAAAATAGCCTGAGTCGCTGCGCGATCTCGCGACATGAGTGGAAACAGCGCGTTGAGCACCTGCTTCTCGCGAGTGTCGTCGCCCTTCCAGCCCGCCGGAGCTTTCTCGCGCATCGCTTGGTCCAACTCAAGCGCGAGCTTCGCCTTCCCTTCTTCATCTATCGGGCAGTGAAAGGTCGTTGCGGAGAGGCTGGGTAAGTTGTGGAATATCACAATTGCTCGCGGATACCCATGGAGAACCGCCGGATCGTGGCCGGTACTCTTGTGCGTCATGTGCTTAACCAGAGCCTCCGCCTTCTTGAGGAAGGCCTCGTAGGCAGCGGCGTCCGAACGGCTTTGCTTGATGAGATCATCCAGCAGCTTGGACATCTCTGCGTAAAACCTCGGGTCGGTGAGCTGGTCGCGAATAATGGTCTTGCGAACGTTGTTGATGATGCCCTCGGCGATCGCGTTGCGTGACAGCTTGCCCTTCTCGTTCAATTTGCGGGCGATGGCGTCGTGAATTCCGGTCTCGATGATCAACTCAGTCAGCGATAGCGAATTGAGATTGCCCATGTCTGCCGCCGGATCGGCTTGAACATAAGTGTTGAGCAGGTGCCGCATGTCGGCCTCATACGGCTTAATGTCCAGTTCCTCGCCGGAGTGCTTTTTGATGGCGGCGCGTGTTTCGCTGTAGAACGAGACGTCCTTCTGCAACGCTGCGGCTTCAGCATCCGAGTAAGCCGCCTCGGTCAGGTTCTGTGCGATGTCGGCGTAGGCTCGAACGAATGTTGCCACCGCCTTGTAAAAGGAGACTCTTAGTGGTTCGGTATCCGTCAACGCCTCAGCGTTAGCAGCGTCACCGCAAAAATACTGCAGGAAATGCTCCATCTCACGCGGTAGCGGCACTGGCTCGCAAAGGTAGCGCAGCGCTTCGCGGGCGCCATCGAGTTGTTTCCTTCCTTCTTTGAGCCAGTCCTTCAACTCGACGTTATTGGCGCCGCCGCTGCCTTGGTCAATATCCAGCTCGTCAGACGTATAG
>JBGTLE010000372.1:0-5167 GCA_041744295.1 Pyrinomonadaceae bacterium
GTGACGATTGGTTTGCCGGCGCCAGATAAGATCTTTTCAATTCCGGCACTCGGTATCGTTGCTGAAGAACGCACTATTAAAGGATCGTACATGGGCTCCTGCGTGCCAAAGCGCGACATTCCTCGTTACATCAAGATGTACGAGGCCGGAATTCTGCCGGTCGATAAACTGCACACGCACACCTTGCGGCTTCACGAGATCAACGCTGGGTTTGATCGGTTGGCTGAAGCGAGAGCGGTGAGACAGTTGATTGTGTACTGAGGGTCTTTGTTCTTTGATCTTTGGTCTTTGTGCTTTTTAGTAAACGCCGATGTTAGGGGAAAGATTGGAGTTTGAGAAGAAGCGCAAAGACCAAAGAACCAAGTCCAAAGACCACACGCGTACTCACGTGACATGATGTTAGACGCCTTAATCACGCGTTCTTCCTACCGAAACTTTCAGCAGCTAGCTACGCGCTGGATGGACAATGACGTCTACGGCCACGTGAACAATGCGCTCTATTACGCATTCTTTGACACGGCGATCAATCGGTATCTGATTGTCGAAGGCGGCCTCGACATTTTTGCCGGGCCGGCAATCGGATTTGCCGCGGAGTCTCACTGCCAGTATCTGAAACCGCTCGCGTTTCCCGAGGTCGTTGAAGTCGGTTTGAGAGTAGGCAAACTTGGGAACTCGAGCGTTCGTTATGAGCTGGCAATCTTTAAGGAAGGTGATGACACTGCGGCGGCTCATGGTTACTTCGTCCATGTCTTTGTCGATCGCGCGACCAGCCGGCCAGTGCCGATGCCCGCTGCAATTCGCGCCGCACTCGAACGTCTCACACGCCAAACTTAAAACAGCAATTCTCAACTCGAGAGCCTAATGCGAGTGCAACAGATGTTCAGATCAGCGTGAAGCACGAACTACTTTGCTCTACTCTAACTAACGGAGATTAATGATGCCCAAATGGTTACTGTTTGGATTAGGAGCTATCGCGGATTTTGTCTTTGCAGTCGTCGCGTACCTCAATGAGCGGACTGTGATGGCGGTGATTCTGGCGATCGCGGGCGTTTGCTTTGTAGCTGCGGCAATCGGCGCTGCCAGGCAATCTGGCGGGAAAAATAAGTCCCTTTAGAAATCAGGATCGATAATGCGGAGCCCTTCGAAAGTTGTTTCAATGGTTCACATTGAAATTGCGGCGAGGTAACAGCGCCGACCGGGTCGGCGCACTCCAAAGGCTCCGCATTACCCGGTGTACAAGTTATAACTACTTCTGAACATTCGTTGTCTTGTAGGCACCGGTTGCTGCCACTTGCGGCCGGTATTCCCAGTGCCAGGGTTCCTTGTTCACGGTCCTAACGAATCCGTGGCTGGGCGCGTGCGCCTTCAGCCAGGCATAACGCGCATTCTCTTCGTAACCAGAAATCACGAAATCGTAAGCGAAACCATCCTGGTGATTTGAGAACCCCGGCTTCGCGGCAAGGTTGAATCCGGGCTGATTGTTCTTGTAGCCGTTGTAAAGATATTGCTGTTTCGGGTAAGTCCGAAACCCGCTTCGCAAAGGCATCGGTACACCGTCTGCCGCGGCCGCATGAACCAGCGAGAGGTAAGGCTCGGCCACCTCATCGGAGATGTATTTCAAGGCATGATCGGCGCCCACGATCTCAATCAGAGTGATCTGCCTTAGAAAGTTTCCGGCGTCCCAAGCCGCGTTTGCACCTTTTGGATTGTCGTCTGGTGGAGGAATCGCACGGAGCGACTCATTGAGAAACTGGTTCTTAAGATTTTTTGCCGCGGTCCAACCCCAGCCATCGGCGCGCACATAGACCGCCGAGTCTTTTCCGACCGTGGCGTCAGTGACGTTAACTTGCGTTCCCTTAGGAATCAGTTTCGGAACGCCATTCTCCATCACCGCCGCGAGCAAATCATCGTCCTTGCGAATTCTTGCCTGAGCATCGTTAATCAAAAAACTTTTGTTGAGGTAGCTTTTCATCTTGGAATGCCTTTCTGCTTTCGTGGGAAAGCATCCGGTTAGAGTCGTTTTAGCCAAACGACTAGGAAGTTCTACCTGGGTTTTCCAGGCGAGAGGTCAAACGCGCGCGGAGGATAACAGAATTGTGATTCGAGCTGTAAGATCCCAATAGTCAGGTTCGCTAATGCGAAACGGCCATCAAGACGTTACCAAGCTCCCCAGCGCCTCCGATCTTAATTAGTCGGCCCACAAACTGTTTCATTGTTGCCTTCCTCAGTTCCCTTCTATAATCCTGGCAGTCCCCAATCTGCCACAATCAAGATCACTCTCGGGAAACTCAAACAAAAGTGCCACAATCATCAAAGCCGCGACCGACCCGACTCAGCGCAATCCTAACGCTGCTCCTGTCACTGACTTTTCTATCCGGCGTCGTTTCTGCGCAAACCTGGCAGACTAAACTCGACGGTCGGGTTCGTTTTTATCAAGCCACCGAACTGGGGTTTCTCATCGCCGGCACGGAAAAATCTCTTTATGCAGTAGATGGCGAGTCGGGAGAGATTCTGTGGCGCAGGAAGAATGTAAAGCTCGACGAGACTGACGTCGCGCCCATTCCGGGAACGGACCTGCTGCTGTTGAATTTGGAATCTGGAAGCAGGACGCGCATCGAAGCGACCGACATCCTGACCGGTGAGTCTGTCTGGCGCAGCGACAAAGTGAGCGGGTCGGTAATGCAACTGGCGCTTGACCAAAACACGAATCTGCTGGCAGTGATTTTCGTTCGCGATGCCAAGGGAAAGGCGCGCGCAGATTTCAAACGCAAACCAATCGTCTATGTCTTTGATATCAACAATGGCAAGGAACTCTGGAAGCGTGAACTCGAAAACGAAGTCGAAATGATGCCCGCTCGTTGGATTGAGAGTGGCGACGTGTCTTACACACTCGACAATTATCGGCCACCGGTATTTCTCGATAATCGGCTTTACCTTTTTTATGAAGGCCTTACATCGCAGGACGCTTTAAGCGGGAAAGACCGTCGCAGCGAAAAGTTTCGCGTGAATGAAGAAGGCCTCGCGCTGACGGAAGCCGACCCGGTTGCCGATGAGGGTCGCGTGTACATCTCGGGCCGCGGGAAAGTGCGTTCAATTTCCCGAGCTACCGGTGAAGAGGTTTGGGAAGCAAAGGACCTCGGCTCGGTTCCCGAGATGATTTTGACTCGCGACCTGCTTTTCGTTCGCACTGGCGGACAGTTTGCGCGGCTGCGGGATGGCGAAACAGTTTCGCGTGGACCATACGGCGTGAGCGCGATCGATCTTCAGAAGGGCAAGACTCTTTGGCGCTTCAAAGGCGCGGACAAGGGCATTACCAATTTTGTAATGGCCAATCCGACGACGCTATTTCTTGCCGACCGTGACGACTTGATCGTCATCGATGCTGCAACTGGGAAGCGTCGCGCAAAATTCTCTCATGATGTCGAGGCTGCTTCGTTTGTGTTGTTGAATGAAAGACAGGAAGCCGTGGTAGGAGGAAAGAATGAACTCGCGGCCTTTGACCTGACCACGGGCAGAAACACCTGGCGAGCGAGACACAACCCGCCCGGTCGCGGATTGCTGCGCACCGTGGCCGCTGTGGCCGCGCGCGCGACTGCGCTCTATTTTCGTTACGGCAGCGCAGCGACTAGCGCTTTCAGAGGAGCGCAGTTGCTCAATGCTGTAAGTTCGCTGCGCTGGTCCGGTCTGGCTGCGCGTGAGGCGTTACCGAGTTTGTCGAGCCTGGCTTCGAACTACGGGCGTGAGTATGTGCGCGAGCGAATTTCTACGTACGGAGTGCTCGCGCGAGCGCGCCAGTCGGCAAGTATTAGTGCGCCAAGCATGCCGCGAATTCCCCGACCTTCAGTTGATATCGAAGAGCGTTTGCTTGATCGACTGGATCCCGCAAATCAACTCGAGCGCCTGTCGCGCTTTTTACTGCGAACGCGTCGATTAGCAGCATTGCGCGGAGACTGGATGTACTTTTATACGAGTCTGCGCGGTGGGAATGGGCTGGTCGGCGTGAACGTGAATACTGGAACACCCGAACGCACGATCCGGATGTCAGCGCCGGACGAGCGCTTTGTGAGTGACGAGGCCGCCCGCTTGCTGTTCGTGTCTCAAGACAATCGACTACTTGCGTACAAACTGGATCAGCGATAACTGTCAATGCAAGTGAACTAAGAAGTCCAAAGTCCAAGGTCCAAAGTCCGAAGCCAGCCCGGACTTTGAAAACTTTATCTCCTGAACTTGATGTCTTGAACTTTGGACCTTGGACCTTGGACTTTGGACTTTGACTTTGACTTTGAATTTCCTAACCCAACACCCAACGCCATGCTTATCGACCTAAGCCACACCATCCACCACGAAATGATCACCTACCGCGGTTTGCCTGGTCCGGTGATCTCAGACTATCTCTCTCGCGCAGATTCGCGGACGAGATACGAGGCAGGGACCGAGTTTCAAATCGGCAAGATCGAGATGGTCGCGAACACGGGCACCTACGTCGACAGTCCTTTTCACCGTTACGCCGAAGGAGCAGATCTCAGTGCCCTGAAACTCGAATCGATTGCAGACCTGGATGCCATCGTACTGCGGCGATCAGACTCTCGTGAACGTACTGTTACGAAGACTGATGTCGCAGACCTGAATGTCAGAGGTAGAGCTCTCCTCATTCACACCGGCTGGGACAAACTTTGGCGCACCGATGAGTACTCGAACGGCATGCATCCATTCTTATCGACTGGTGCCGCTGAATATCTGGTAAGAGCCGGAGTGGCGCTGGTGGGTATTGACTCCTTCAACATTGACGACACCGCAGGAGGTCAGCGTCCTGCTCATACGATCCTGCTTCAGGCTGGTATTCCCATCGTTGAGCACTTGTGTCGACTGAGCGAACTGCCCGATTGGGGATGCAGATTCTTTGCGGTGCCGCCCAGGATTCGAGGAATGGGTTCGTTTGCAGTGAGGGCGTTCGCGATCGTGGAAGGTGAGAAAGGTTCGTAGAGAGTGGGCGCAGCCTTTGATAGGGGTAGGGAGAGCGCTTGATGCGCTCCCCCTCCCTCCGAACCGGACGTGCGGGTCTCCCGCATCCGGCTCTCCGGTTGGTGGTTCACCTTCGAGAGGGTTGACATAACAACTCATGAGCCGCTGCAAGCGAGAACAGCTCCTGAGTCGCAAAGAATTTATT
>JBGTLE010000373.1:0-4659 GCA_041744295.1 Pyrinomonadaceae bacterium
TCTTTTCACACCGGGGACATTCAATGAAATCGAGGGGCGCCCACGGAGGGACGCCCCTACAATCAAACTGGAGATTTTGTTACTGCGAAACGGCTGGGTTATATTGTCTGAGCCAACCTGCGGAGGGGTCGCATAATGGTAGTGCAGCGGTCTTGAAAACCGCCGGCCGAAAGGCTATGCAGGTTCGAGTCCTGTCCCCTCCGCCACTCTCTTCTATTCATCCCACCACGGCCGTGTAACTTGAACCTCGATCAGAGTATCAGGGACAAACCTATTATTCTGCAGTCAGAATTTCCGACCATCGTGGTGGCGGATCGGCCTACCACATACACGTCGTCACCCGGTCCAAATATCTAAAGCGCTGATCACATCGTGAGATAGGAGCAGCGATGATGGAATGCTGTATGGAAGCGATGGCACACCTGCCATAGTTTCCATGTTCAATACTCGTACCCGACCCCACGATAGCCAGATCTACAGCAGGATCAGGGTGACGACGCCACTGTCATGGTGTGAGTTTGTGATTTTGCGAGTACCGATCGGTATCGGACTAGTACGGGGTCGAAGGTAGTAGAGCTTGCTACGGGACGAAGTGAAACGCTGGAGCGAATTTCCGGCGGCGGATCGATCGGTGTTTGCACCAGTGCATTCAAACAGTCTTTGACGGCCCAGGCTGTTGCGCCTCAGTGGGCGCGAGCGGCATGGGGTCCGCAACGGGTGGCGTTGGGTGCGTCACGGGCGTAATAACCCCAGTCGGGCTGTTGAGCAGGAAACGCCCAACATTGTTGGCCCACCCACGAAGCTCTGACACGTCATTGGCCTTCTGCGTTCGCATAACAAACTCAATAACGTTGGCCGCCATGATCCAATCCGGGTGATTACGATCTCGAAAACGCTCAACTACTTCTTCCGCGCTATCTGCGGGGTCGCACTCCGACAACTCCTTTAATATCTGCGCGGACGTCGAGTGAGCGCCCGTCGCAATAACGAGTAGACCAATAACAAGTTGGTAAGGCCCTGATTTGCCACCCCCATCTTCTGTCTCACGTTTCGTAAGGAATTTCTCGAGTTGCGCATTCGAGAGCCGTGCCTTGATAAGCCGATAGGCATTTACGAGTCGTTTCACTCGACGCGGCGAGGGACCAACATACGCGGCCAAAGCGCGCATGTAGTCTAGTTCAATTCCCTCTATCTCGATTTTACTTTCAGCGGCTGAACCGTCGCTTGGTACGCCGCTTACCGGACCCGACTGACGCGGTTGCGTCCGCACGAGTGATGCGAGATATCGTTCGGCACGCACCGGCGTCATGGGTTCAAGCCAAAACGATATTTGAAAGATCTTTTCGAGGTAGTCTTGAGGAGTTACGCGGCCCGTTGCTGGTTGCTGACGCGGGTACCCGTTTGTAGAAGAATCAAGAGATTTCGCGCCGTCGCTTCCAGCAAGCCATTTGTAGCTGTCCATGAGTGACTCTTCGATCCAACGCGCGTCCACCGCGACCACCACGACGAACAACTCAAACGCGAGTAGCATGTGGACCAACTGGAGCACTCGCACAACATCCGCCGGCTTGCAACGATCGAGATCGTCGATATAGAGGATCACACGCTCAATCGTTCTGATGGGAGGCGTGACGGGAGCAGCACCCGGCTGGGAAGGATCACCTGCGGGCGGATTTGCGGTTTTGTTCTGATCGCCCAGGATCTTGCTTAGCGCTTGAAGATCTGCGCGAGCAAGCGATAGCGTTGTTAGTTCCTTGTTAAAAGTCTTGTCTTCGATGCGACTGGACACAAGTTGCAGCATCTGGGCAGGAAGCGTCGCATTTGCTGCTTCTGCTTGTGCCTTCGCCAGCGCCTCACGAGCAGACTGCACGCCTAGTTCTGCCGTCGTTGCGTTGACTTGCGCTGCATCAAGATTTTTCTGGGCTTGTTGTACGGAGGGGTCCGCCGCGATGCGTTTTTCGTATTCTTCCGCCACTCGCGCTATAGCCTGATCAACCTTCGAGACAGCCTGCGTAGCAGTTCGCAGCCAGCCGCTGACTACCACGAGTAGCGTGGTGATTGCCGTGAGCACCTCCTGGCTGCCGTGTCCTGTAATCGTTCTAACTATCCATCCAACCAACGGTGGCAGGACGAGCACCATTGCTGCAAAAAGAAGCGTGCGGCCCCATCCCAGATCACTCAACAAGCGAGCAGGCCGGCTACGTATCGAGTTCAATTTTGCCTGAAGCTCTGCACTGGTCTTGACGGTGTTTCCAACAGCTTCGAGAACTCCGCTGTCCTTCACCTCTGGCGCGGATTGAAGCGCAGTCCTGGTCGTGGTCCAGACAGCCTGGACCACCGCCTGCAATCCTGTAGTCAGTTCTGCTGTTTTAGTCTGCGCTGCCGCGAGTGCCACCTCAGCATTTGTGACCGCTTTTTGGGCTACAGCTTTAACGGCCTCAGCGGCTTCCAACGTACGCTTTGTGGTCTCGAGCTGCTCCAGCTTCAGCTTGCTCCACTCGTCTCCAAAGGTTGGCTGTTCCAGTTTTATATAGGAGCTCATTTCCCGAAGAATCGTGTCCACCAGGCTCGAGGTCAGAGCGTCTTCGGCGAAATGCCAGGCATTGAAATCGACGTGAACAACGTTGCTGACGTACGACGTTTTCTGAGAGTTCTTCACTGCTGTCTGGGCCTCATTTGCCCGGCGCTTCACCGTACGTTGTAGGCGTCTCAAAAATGTTGTCTTACCCGAACCCCACGGTCCAAACAGGCCGATCGAGAGCGGAGGCTCGAGGTCCTTTGAGGCCAGGAGGGCTGCGAATGCCTCAACGTCCGGTCGAATCAAGAGGGGATCGCTTTTCCAATCTTCGTCAAGCCGCACGACAGCCTCAGGTTCGTCGCTGTTGAGATCTACGGGTCGCCCGGCTTGCAGGCCCTCCTCTTCGCCCAATGCTTCCCGCCAAGTGTCACCCGACTGACCTTTCTTCTGAGCGTAATCGATTAACTCGAGGCGGAGTTCCGTGGGGTTGAGGCCGAGCATTGATAGCTCCGCATCGCCGTCAGCGCGACGCGAAATGAGAGCTCCAGCGAGATGCAGCGCGCTGACGCGAAATTCCCCGTCGTGGTCGCGCCAGGTGGCTGCCGCAAGCTCGCGAGCGGCTTCGAGAGCGTTGAGTACCCGCGGACTGATGTCCAGTTCAGAAAAAGAAGTGGCCGGATCCTCTGAAGCAGACGTGGGCACGAAGTCGTTGCGCGCTGATTCGTACTGTGGGCCGATTAAATCGATAGCGTCGCATATGGGCTGGATCGCGACGCCTACTTCCGCGTCTTCCCTACCAGTCTCGGCGAGAGCATAGAAAACGGTCTGGAGACGAAGCCACTCATCGTGGCGGCGCGAATGGAACTGCGACGCTTTATCCAGGATCGCTAAAGTGCTTTCGTCACCGGGAAATGCAAGAGCGGCGCCCAAGATTTTTGGTTCCTCAAAAGTCGGAATCGCCTGGTTGGGTGCCGGCCGTTGACTGGCATCAATCCATTGCTCGGCAGTGTAGCGTGCGGCGATCCACGGAAAGAATTCTGAACGCCATCTCGATTCCTGAAACTGCCAGCGCTGCATCTGTGCTCTGTGCCAAGCTGGTGGGTTTAATACGTAAGAGGCAACCAGATGCCGAACTCCGATGTCACTTCCACCTACCTGATAAGCTCGTTGCTCCGCATTTTTGAGTACCTCGTGAGCCGACTTTGTGAGAAGCTGCCCATCTGACGACAACGCGGGGTTTGCCGGCCCAAGCGGGAGAGGTGTATCTCCCTCAAGTTTGGTCTCCTCAAAATTCTTTTCCGCGAACACCTTCGCTGGATCCGGTCCGATAGTGACAGCCAGTTGGGCGAACCAGCGACTGGTATCGTCAGTGCCCTCCATCAGTGCTATCAAGAGAGTGGTGAAGGTTACGCGAGGTTCGGTATCCTCCTCAGTTGTTTGTCCCACGCGATACGCATATTCGAGAACGCGCAGCGCCTCCTGGTCGAGAGGCAGCGAACGTTGCGGGGTATAATCAATCAACCAATCGCTTGGTGGTTTAGGTGCTTCGGCCATGATGACAACTCCGGCGGGTGCTTGTGGACTAGTCTCCGACAACAGCGTGGGAAGCGCTCGATAAGCACGAGTTAATTATTGGGCGGTCAGCAACTCGGGCGCGCTACCTGGCTATAGAATGATGAGGCTGGTGCCCCTCTTCTACGCCCCCTCAATGATAATGTCAATCAATCGTTTTCTATTTCGGTCTCATTCCAGCGTGACAGTTCAAGCGCCTGACTTGGGCCGGCTTCACGCTCCAGGGTGATTGGAAGTAAATTTGGTTCGCAATGAGCACCAACTGGGGCTCGGAGGGAAATACTTAGGGCGCTAAACGTCCAAAAGTGATCGCTTGCGGTGTTTATGACGTGCAGCTAAAACTATGAACGACAACGGAAGAAATCCCTCACAGCGGGGTCGGATTGTTTTCCGCTTCTGTACTTTCGGCAAGGCTTAGCTTCCAATTTCCACTTTAGGCAATGGAAGCTTCCAAAATTGGGCCACTAGCGGAAATTTGAGTTCAGAAATTGCCTGATTATTGTTGAACTTGCGGCAAGTAATTGCTTCCACTCGCGGCAAGGAATTCCTTCAAGTTACACATAGATCAC
>JBGTLE010000374.1:0-4073 GCA_041744295.1 Pyrinomonadaceae bacterium
TGGTCCTCACGCGCTTTGGCGCTTTTGATCTCGATCCCCTTCCGGGACAAACGACTATTCCTCGAAACTACGGAAGGGGACCCGGCTATTTTTCAGTCAATCTTGGTGTAAGCAGAGCCTTCAGTTTTGGATCTGAATCGAAAGGAAGGCGTAACGTTGAAATCGCACCGAGCCTTCACAGCAGATTCTCCGGGTTCTTTTCGCGGAGGTACACTCTGACGTTTACGTTTCAGGTTGAGAATCTTCTGAACCACACTAATCCAGGCTCGCCTGTCGGCAATCTCAGTTCGCCCCTCTTTGGTCAGTCGACTTCATCAGCGGGTCCGTTCGGCTTTGGAAGTAATCCGGCGGGCAATCGACGCGTCGAGATACAGATTCATCTCAATTTCTGAACCGCAACGAGCACAACGGTTGATTTGAAAAGGTTCGTCGGTAATTCGTGACTGGCGACTGCAGCTCGGGGTTTACTTGACCAGTGTGATCCTTAGGTTGTGAGTATCCCCACGGACAAGCTTTTTCTCAAAATAGTCAACAGTCCGGCCCAATCCCTGCGGTAATGCGATGGTTGGTTTCCAGCCCAAAAGCGTTACGGCTCGAGTTATGTCAGGCTGGCGTTGACGCGGATCATCATGTGGCAGCGGGCAGTATTTGATATTGAGCGGTGCACGGCAAATACGCGCAACCTCTTCCGCAAGCTCCCTGATTGTAAACTCGTGCGGATTGCCGAGATTCACGGGATCGCGCAAATCGTCGGCGTTCATTAATAGGATGAGGCCCTCCACTAGATCGTCGACATAACAAAACGAACGTGTTTGATCGCCAGAGCCATAAATGGTCAGTTCTTCACCCTTCAGCGCCTGTACAATGAAATTCGAGACCACGCGGCCGTCGTTTTCGAGCATGCGCGGACCGTAGGTGTTAAAAATGCGCGCGATCCGGATATCCACTTTGTTTTGGCGGTGATAATCCATCATCAGTGTTTCTGCCACGCGCTTGCCTTCGTCGTAACAACTGCGCAGCCCAATCGGATTCACATTCCCCCAATAACTCTCAGTCTGCGGATGCTCGTGCGGGTCGCCATAGACTTCCGAAGTCGACGCCTGAAGAATTCGCGCGCGAACGCGCTTGGCCAGGCCGAGCAAGTTGATGGTTCCGATTACGTTGGTTTTGACAGTCTTTACCGGGTTGTACTGGTAATGGATGGGCGAAGCCGGGCAAGCCAGATTATAGATCTGGTCGACTTCGAGGAGGATGGGCTGAATTACATCATGGCGCAGCAATTCAAAGCGATGGTTATCGAGCAAATGAGCGATGTTTTCGCGACGTCCGGTAAAGAGATTGTCCAGGCAGATTACCTCGTGCTCATCTGCCAACAATCTCTCGCACAAATGCGAACCAATGAATCCGGCGCCGCCGGTAACGAGTATTCTCACTTAATTGCTAAATCCTTTGCATCATCGCGAGCTGATAGATCCCTGTCGGCACTAAACTATCAATAACCGCAAATGTCAATTTCTGATAGATTTCCAGTATTCATCGTCTGAAGTCTTCAATCCTGGGGTTCGTACAGTGAACAACGCTGATTAGTTATGAATATTCTGGTCACCGGCGGAGCAGGCTACATCGGGAGCGTGGTTACTGAAGAATTGATAAACACCGGTCACGAGGCCGTGGTCTATGACAATTTAGTCTATGGACATCGCGCTGCGGTTAGTCCGGAGGCAAAGTTTGTTGAGGGGGATCTGCTTGATAGTGAAACTCTGATCCGCACGCTAAATGAGAACTCGATCGAGGCAGTTATGCACATGGCTGCTTATGCCCTGGTCGGTGAATCGGTCACGCATCCGGCGAAGTATTACCAAAATAATCTGGTGGCAGGTTTATCTCTGCTCGATGCGATGCGAGCTTGCGAGGTTAAGCGATTGGTATTCTCGTCAACCTGTGCTACCTACGGCGAGCCAGACGAGCTTCCGATCACTGAAAATGCCGGGAACCATCCCACAAATCCTTACGGCGAATCGAAACTTGCTTTTGAGCGCGCGCTGCCATGGTACGAACGCGCGTATGGTCTCCACTATGTCAGCCTGCGGTATTTCAACGCTGCAGGAGCTAGTCAGCGGTGTGGAGAATGGCACAATCCTGAGACACACTTGATACCGCTCGTCCTGCAGGTTGCGGCCGGGATCCGCCCGGAGGTTTCAATCTTCGGCGATGATTACCCAACGCGTGACGGCACTTGCGCGCGGGACTACATTCACATCGTCGATCTTGCACGCGCGCACCTCCTGGCGGTTGACATCCTCGACGAGCGCAGCGCTGTTTACAATCTGGGTTGTGGTGGCGAGGGCTACACCGTGCGCGAAGTGATTGAAACTGCTCGCGCCGTCACCGGCCGTGAGATCAAAACGCGGCTTGCACCACGCCGTCCGGGAGATCCCGCCCGGCTGGTAGGCAGTGCGGAAAAAATCAAACGCGAGCTTGGTTGGCAACCGAAGTTCCAGGATCTGCAAGTCATCATTCAAAGCGCCTGGGACTGGCTGTGCGCTCATCCGCAGGGCTATGGAGGTTAATTGTTTTATTGAAATGCCTCCTTTTGATGCTCACAGAATACTTAAGTTTGCGGTGATCGCTTTTTAAGGTAGTCTCCGCCCGATGTGTGTTTTGCTAATTACTAATATGCTGCGCATATTGAAGTCCGGGCCTTGCGTGTCTCTACAAGGCTATTCTTCTAACCGGACGTTAAATCGAAGATCGTACTTCGGGCAGAAGAAAGTAAGTCTCAAAGCTACGATCGCGAACAGCAACGCATGGTAGAAATCGTCCCCCAAAACGTCCCCCAGCGATACGCAAATTGGGCACTGCATGCACGTTGATTTTTGCTGGGCGGTTTTGTAAGTTGTGCAAATAAAGGAGCGGTTATTTTGCTTCCCAAGCTGAAAGTTGCGGGTTCAAGCCCCGGCACCCGCTCCAATGCTGCCCGCAACACCAGACTCATGCTCAGGCCGCTGTCCCTTTTTCTTCTTTTGTTGTTTGCGTCGCCGGCGTTAGCACAGGACGTTTCGGCCGACGAAACTCCGATCGCGGTCCTCAGTTACAGATGGTCGAAGGACCGGCGAGCGATGGAGTTGATTGACACTTCGAATCGAAACAGTCCGCAACCGGCGATGATTCCGCAGAACAAGAACTTTCAGCGGAACGCACGGATTAACGATCCCGCCGGCGTGCGCGATCCGAATGCGGACACGCTCGATGGCCGCAGTGCTGAGCTGGATCGAATCACCGCCGAGGCGCGCCAAGCCAAACCGCAAACTGAAGGCTTCACTTATCAGACAAAAGTCCAGAACAACAGCGCGAAGCCCGTCGCGGTTGTTTTCTGGGAGTATCAGTTCCGCGAGAAAGGCAATCCCGCGATCCTTTCGCGCCGGCAATTTGTTTGCCAGGCCAAGCTGAAGCCTGCCAAGGCGCGAGACTTCGAGATTTTCACTCTCGCGGCGCCCAGTTCCGTTGTCAGCGTGAAGACGTTAAGTAAGAAATCAGACCCCACCTTTGACGAGGCGGTCATCATCAATCGCGTCGAGTTCGAGGACGGCTCGAATTGGCAGCGCAAAGACTGGAACTACGACGACGTAAAGCTGACCGCCATGACTGCCTCGAACGCAAAAAAGCAGCAGACGTGTCGCGGTTTGTAGCTTGCGCACCGTGGCGACCTTTCCTGATTCCCCTGAATTCCTTGGAAATCCCAGCTAGTTCAGCGTTTTAACTCAATGGAAGTTGAGTTATGACGCGCGAACTGACGGCATCTGTCGGCAGACAGAACATCTCTCTTCGGGACGGGGCGGCTGCGCTATTTCGGCGCAAAGGCCTCGTTTTGCTTACATTTCTGACCGTAATCATCGGTACGGTCATCGTCACCCTCGTCCTTCCCGACAAATACGAGTCGCGCATGAAGATTCTGGTGAAGAACCAGCGCCTGGACGTCGCCATCACAGCCGCGAACGCGACGCAGCCCAGCGCGATGACCGACGGGGAAGTCTCCGAAAACCAAATCAACTCCGAAATTGAGCTGCTGACCA
>JBGTLE010000375.1:0-10152 GCA_041744295.1 Pyrinomonadaceae bacterium
TTAGGTCTGGCCGGGAGGAGTGTTGCTAATGGGAAATAAGGATCCAAAGATTACAGTTCGAGGTTTTAACCCGGGTGCGCGTGGCGCAGGCCAGGTGCTTGGCGAGCTTGAGTCAGCGGTGATGGAGGTTCTTTGGACCGAACCTGAGCAAACTGTAAATGAAGTGGAGGAGCGATTACGGAATAAGCGGGATATCGCTCACACGACCGTGTTGACTACGCTCGACCGGCTGTATCAGAAGGGCTATTTGACCCGGCAGAAGGAAGCTAAGGCCTTTGTGTATTCGCCACGTTACACTCGTCAGGAATTCGAACGCATTATGGCCCAGGAAGTATTGGGGGCGCTCATCGGACATTCCGCGGAAACGGCGCTCTCTACCTTTGTGGATTTGATCAGCAACGATCCGGGCGGACTGGAACAACTCGAACAGAAGATTCGAGAGAAGCGGTTGCAACGCGCCGGTAAATAACGAAGATCGGAATCATCTTGCTCGGCACTAACATATTTATCGCAGCCATCGAAAACTTCGTGCTCTTCAGCACAGTTTTTGCGCTATTTATGTTTGCGCTCGCTCTGACCGTGCGCCAACTAACACGAAAGGAAGTGTTCCAGCCTCAAGCTGAAACGCTGTCGCGTTTCTACACTGCCGTTCTGGTGATACCTCCAGTTGCTTCGCTCTGGCTGGTCGCCGCCGCATTGCTTCCCCGGATGTGGTTAACGCCGGAAGCTTTTGCTGCTGAACATTCCGCACCGCTTCATCAACTACATCTGCTGGGCGAACTGACGGTCGCCTTGGAGCCCGCACTGGCCTATACGATGGGCCTTTTTGTAGTGCTGATTGCCGGCGTCGTCGCTCTGACGAATCTGCGTGGAACCTGGCACGTGAGCAAGGTGATCAGACAGTTAGACGTTCAAGCCGCGGAGCCACCAGCGGAGCATATTGCGCTCGTAAACGATGTCGCGCGAAAAGCAGGGCTCTCGGTCGGGTTAGTGATGAGCGATTATCCGCTTGCTTTTATATGGGGATTTCGTGGCTCGAAGTTGATTCTTTCTTCCGGTCTGTTGCGAACGCTGACTGCGGCTGAATTGCGCGGCGTGTTGGAACACGAAGCTGCACATCATGCCCGCCGTGACAATTTAGTCAAATTGCTTTTATCGGTGGCCAGCTATTGCTCGCTGGCATTTCCGCTCTCCCGCCTAATCATTGGGTGGCGCGGAACGGAAGTTGAAGTCCTATGCGATGAAGTGGCTGCCGCACGGACCTCCGAGCCATTGGAGATTGCAGAAGCGCTGGTGAAATTGCGACGGCAAACCATGACTGCTGGCGCCACTTCCGAACTCGCCCCAACGCAAGCCGTGGCATCAAGCTTTGTTTCAAATAGCGCTCTGACGTTCGAGCGTCGCGTGCGGCGTTTGCTCACATTGGTAGACGGTCCCGTTTGGGCGCCTCACATTGCACCTCAATCCTATGCAACGCGCACCGGAATACTTCTTTTGGCGTTCGGGGTTTTTACCCTTTCTGCCATGCTGCTTTTCGCTCCACTCTCCGTACATCATGCTACGGAAGCACTTATCGAAATCTTCAAATAGGTAGGACTGTCGCAAAATATGCACAAAACTTTGCTCTTTTTAAAAACTACCGCCGGTGGTCGGAGCGTGCTGGTCCTTTGTTTCTTGGCCGCGCTGGTGATGACGGCAGCATGTGGCTCCGCGCCAAAGCCTGAAGTAGAGCACGAAGAAGAAGCGATTGCGCGTACGGAATTTACCGACCGCATTGAGAACTTCTTTGAGTATGACGCCTTGAAAGCCGGCCAGCCGAGCCAGTTTCTAATTCACCTTACTGACCTCACCGATGGCACTCCGATAGAGAAAGCCGAGGTGACCTTAATCACTCGTGCGAAAGCCGGCGCGGAAGTGATGCAAACCAAAGCACGTGTCGGCAAGGTCACCGGTATTTATGTAGCCGATGTGGCCATTCCCACTAAGGGCGATTACGACATCGAGTTCCACGTGAAGAACGCGAAAGTTGATGAACGCATGTCGCTAACTGATTTTAAGGTGGAGTAGGAACTCACTGTGAAGAATCTCAGAGCAATTACAAGTTTGATGTTGGCAATCTCATTGCCGCTACCCTTGTGCGCGCAAACACCGACGACGGTCGGGCCGCCTGTCGCTGTTTCACTACAACCTGACTTCGTTTCTCTGGAGTCAGCTACAGAACAGTTTCTGCGAAAGAACCTGTCGGTCGAGGCAGCACGTCTCGATGTTGGTGTGGCGGAGGCCGATCGAATCGGCGCTCGGCTGCGTCCACGGCCGGGGTTAACGGCGAGCGCCGAGAATCTGCGCCTTTCCGGCGAAACGCCTGCCAGCAGGTTACAGGAGTTTGGCGTATCGGTTGCACAGCCGATTGAGTTAGGTAACCGGAAAGCACTACGAATGGAGGTAGCCGAGCGTACAGTTTCAGTTTCCGAAGCGCGCCTTACCCAAGTACTGAGACGCCAGCTCTTTGATCTCAAACGAACCTATTACGAATCCGTTCTATCTCGAGCGCTACTTGGCATCGAGGAGGAGAACCGCGACAACTTTGAGGGCCTGGTGCAATTCAATAAGGCACGCTTCGAGGAAGGATATATCGCCGAAGGAGAACTGCTGAAAGTTCGCTTGGAGCGAATCAAATTTGACTTCGCGGTGGCCAATGCTGAGCTTGCCTACCGCAAAACAAAGATCCGTCTGCTTGAGCTAATTGGAGTACCGGACTTCGAGCGCGCGGGAAATGTCGATGTCACGAGCCGGCTACAGATGCCGGCCGTTGACCTTAATCTCGTGCAACTAAGAGAGGCTGCCTTGACCAATCGTCCGGAAGTCAAGGTAGCTGAATCCGAAGTCGCATTGGCCGAGTCAGCGATCAAACTGGAACGTTCGCGTGCGAGCGGCGAGGTGACTCCCTACGTCGGCTATAAGCGCGTGGGTGTGGACAACACGGTCCTGGCCGGGGTTACCGTGCCACTACCGTTCGGCAACCGCAATCAATCCGGTATCGCTCGCGCCGAAGCTGAACAAAAACTCAAGGAAACAAGTCTACGCTTCGCGCGCAATCGCGCACTGGCCGAAGTCGAAGTTGCATTTCGAGCTTATGAGACGGCGCGCGAGCAAGTAAGAGCGTATGAAGCAGGGCTCTTAAGGCAGGCCGATGAATCGCGGGAGATTCAATTCGGCGCTTATCAGGAAGGCGCCGCGGAGCTGATTACGTTAATCGAAGCGCAGAAAACCAGAACCGAGATAAGGGCCAATTATTACCGCGCAATTTTTGACTACTACACAAGCATCTTTCAATTGGAGCTGGCCACAGGCAGCGATATCAAATTATGAGTACACCGGACGACATCAACGAAGAACGCAGCGAAGAAACGAAGCAGGTGCGAGTTACTCGCGAAGAGAGTTCCAACACCTTCAAGCGAATTGGCAGTGCCTCACGCCGCAATCTGGTGGTGATTGTTGGAGGAGTAGCTGTGTTCGCAATAGTTGTCATTGTGATTGCTTTCTATTGGTTGCGCCCGGCTAAAGAAGTTAAGACTGAAGCGCCTGCGGCCCCAGGTAACACGGGAACAGTGAAGTTTCTAATGGAGCAACAGTGGCTCATCCGGATGAAATTGGCGCAGGTAGAAGAGCAGACAGTGGCCCGGCAGATCACAGCGACCGGTCGTGTCGTTCCGGCGGCGAATAAGCAGGCCGTAGTTGCCCCGCCCGTGGGCGGCATCCTTGCCGGCGGACAGATTCCTCGCATCGGACAGCGCGTCGCTCAAGGGCAGACCATCGCCGTCCTGCAACAAATCGCGACTTCCGCCGAGCAGGCGCAGGTAAGAGGCGCAGCAGCCTCGCTAAACTTAGAGACCGCGCGTCTCGAAGCGGATCGGCGCACCGCGGCGGGTGAAGTTGAAGCCAGTCGCATTCGTCTCGATCACGCTACAGAGGAGGCAGCACGCGCCCAGCGTCTTTACGAGCGCAAGGCATTTTCCGAACGACAACTTCATGCGGCGGAATCCGAACGAAAGGCGGCGAAAGTCGGTTTTGACGCCGCTGTCAAACGTTTGGAAGCGCTAACCTCTTCACCTTCGGTTGTCGCCTCCAGAAGGGGCGTTGGCAGTGCTAATGCCAGCCATATAGTTAGCGCTCCGCTGAGCGGCTATGTCACGAAAGTCAACAAGTCGATCGGCGAACAGGTCGCAGCCGGCGAGGCCATTCTTGAGATCAGTAATCTCGATACAGTGTGGGTCGAGGCCCCCGTCTTTGAGCGTGACTTAAACCGTCTCGGCGGTGGCGCCGGCGCGACATTCACCACCGCCGCATATCCCGGTCAGGAATTTCGCGGTTCGGTCGTGGACATTGGTGCTGTAATTGACGAGCAGACTCGTGCCGCCACGGTCGTCTTCCAGGTGGCGAATAGCGGACGTGCCCTGCGTATCGGGATGCAAGCGGACGTGCGATTAGATGCGGGCGAGTCGGTGACCGCGATGATGATACCCCGCTCAGCGGTGCTTGATAACGAAGGCAAGAAAATCGTCTATGTGCTGCTTTCGGGCGAAGAGTTCCAGCGGCGGGAGGTCACGCTGGGCGACGAGTACGGCGACAAGGTGGCCGTGCTCACCGGTCTCGAAAAGGGTGAGCGCGTCGCGACCCAGGGCGCCTACCAGATCAGACTGCAGGAGCTTCGACCAGCAGACGCGGGCGTCCACTCGCACGAAACCTAGTTGGAAACATCTTTGTCGTAATACGAAACATAGAGCATGCTAAATAGAATTATTTTATGGTCGCTTCGCAACCGGCTCATGGTCGTCATAGCTGCCGTCGCGCTACTCATCTACGGCGGCTACGTCGCCTTACGCGCACCCGTCGATGTCTTCCCAGATCTGACCGCGCCGACGGTGACGATACTTACTGAGTCGCACGGGCTCGCACCGGAAGAAGTCGAGTCGCTCGTGACCCTTCCAATCGAAGCCGCGATGAATGGCACGGCGGGCGTCTATCGTGTGCGCTCAAACTCGGCAATCGGCATCTCCATAGTCTTCGTCGAGTTCAACCTCGACACCGACATTTACCGCGCACGTCAGCTTGTAAACGAGAAGTTGCAGCAGGTCCGCCTCCCGGCCGGAGTGCCGGCACCCGTGTTGGGTCCGATCTCCTCGACGATGGGCGAAATCATGCTGATCTCAATGACCAGTAAGACGACTTCCCCGATGGAGTTGCGCTCGATTGCTGATTGGACAGTGCGCCCACGACTGTTAGGCGTGACGGGAGTCTCTCAGGTGATGATTATCGGCGGCGACACTAAGCAATTCCAGGTGCTGGTTGATCCGTCGAAACTCGCTGACTATGGCTTAACGCTCGAACAAGTTGTCGAAGGCGTCACAGCGTCGAATGCCAACGCCGCGGGTGGCTTTCTTGAGCGTACCAACGAAGAGTTCTTGATTCGCGGTCGGGCGCGAGTTTACACGCCTGAAGACCTTGCCAACTCTGTCATCACAGTCCGCAACAGCGTGCCGGTTCTAATAGGCAATGTGGCGACGGTGACGGCCGCTGCTGCGTTGAAACGCGGCGACGGCAGTGTCAATATGCAACCGGCAGTCGTTGCCACGATTCAGAAGCAACCAAACGCCAACACGCTCGAAGTCACGGAACACATCGAGACAACGCTGGCCGGTTTGAAGTTGACGTTGCCATCAGATGTAACAATCGACACTAAGGCGTTCCAACAGTCTGACTTCATCAACCGCGCGGTCGGCAACGTGCGCGAGTCGATCATCGAAGGCGGCATCATGGTGACAGTCGTGCTGTTCCTCTTCCTTTGGAACTTCCGCACGACGTTTATCTCTTTGACTGCGATTCCGCTTTCGCTCATCACGGCGATTCTGGTGATGAACTACTTCGATATCTCGATCAACACGATGACTTTGGGCGGTCTCGCCATCGCCATCGGCGCGTTGGTGGACGATGCGATTATTGACGTCGAAAACGTCTTCCGGAGGCTTAAGCAGAACGCGCATTCGCCCACGCCTGCCCCCTTCATGGATGTGATTTTCCGTGCCTCGAGCGAAATCAGAAATTCCATTCTTTTTGCGACGCTCATCATCATCGTTGTGTTCCTCCCGCTCTTGTCCCTGGGGGGCTTCGAGGGGCGCATGTTTGCTCCGCTCGCCATCGCCTACATCATCTCAATCACAGCTTCACTCGTGGTGGCGCTGACCGTGACGCCCGTCCTTTGCTATTTCCTGCTGGGTCGCTCAAAGCTGCTTGACGACGAGAAAGATTCACGACTTGTCGCATGGATGAAGAAGCATTACGCACATATCCTGAACTGGACGCTCCGTCATCCATACAAAATCATCGCCACATCCGCGGCGATGCTGCTTGTGGCTGGCGCGATGTTCGCTTTCATGGGGCGTGAATTTCTTCCACCCTTCAATGAGGGCACGCTGAACATCAACGCCAACATGCCGCCTGGTACGTCCCTGAAGGAGTCTAATCGCATCGGCAACGTCATCGAGACTGTGCTTCACGAGGTCCCGGAAGTCGTCTCGACCACTCGCCGCACGGGGCGCGCCGAATTAGACGAGCACGCGGCAGGCGTCAACACCAGCGAGATCGAGGTCGTCACGACGGAGGGCGACCGTCCGCACGCCGAGTTCATGGAAGATGTGCGACAGCGTCTCGCGCGCATCCCCGGCGTCGAGGCGGAAGTCGGGCAGCCCATTTCGCACCGCATTGACCACTTGCTTTCGGGAACCAGGGCGCAAATAGCCATCAAACTCTTTGGCCCAGACCTGGCGACGCTGCGAACCAAAGCCGCCGAGGTACGCGAGCAGATGGCAAAAGTCTCGGGCATAGTTGATCTAATTGTTGAGCCACAAGTCGGCGTGCCCCAGGTGCAAGTCAACATGGATCGTAAAGCGGCGGCGGCTGTCGGATTAAGAGCCGAAGATTTGGCCGAAACCGTCGACACGGCTTTCAACGGTCACGTCGCCTCACAAGTGTTGGAAGAGCAAAAGACTCACGACGTGCTCGTGCGCTTCGACGACACGGCGCGTGAATCTGTTGAGGCCATCGGTCGCACCCTGATTGACACTCCGACGGGCGCGCGCGTGCCCATCGGCCAGGTTGCTGAGGTGCGGGTCGATCAAGGCCCGAACACGATCAACCGTGAAAATGTCCAACGCCGTATCATTATTCAAGCTAATGTTGCGGATCGAGACTTAGGCAGCGTGATCAACGATGTCCGAGCTGCTATAGGCAATAACGTCCAGTTGCCGCAAGGCTATTTCGTGCAGTACGGAGGGCAGTTTGAAGCGCAAGAGAAGGCGTCGCGCCTCATAACGCTTCTTTCTATCGTCGCCATTGGCGGCATCTTCCTACTGCTATATATCGCGGTGAAGTCGGCGCGCTCCGCTGTGCTCGTGATGGCGAATTTGCCGCTCGCTCTTATCGGAGGCGTCGTGATGGTTTTCCTCTCCGGCGGCACGCTTTCCATAGCATCACTGGTGGGATTTATCACGCTGTTCGGTATCGCCACCAGAAACGGCATCATGTTGATCTCGCATTACACGCACTTGATGCAGGAGGAAGGTGTCGGTTTTCGTGATGCGATTGTGCAGGGTTCGATGGAACGTCTAAGTCCAATTCTGATGACGGCCCTCGTTACCGGCGTCGGACTGATCCCGCTTGCTTTGGGCGCCGGCGAGCCGGGTAAAGAGATTCAGCAACCTATGGCCGTCGTTATACTTGGTGGAATTTTTACGTCAACGTTTCTTAACATGATTGTGATTCCGGCACTGTATCTGAAGTATGGCCGGGCAGAAGCACCTTCGGCGGCGCGTGATTATCCGCACAGCCGGGAGCTCGCGCCATCCGGCGATTAGCTGCACCGATCCAAAGAAATCTTGTTTCTCCTGCAAGTCACCTCGAGTTTTCTTTATGACTTAGGCATCGTCATCCTAATTGTGGTTGCCATACTTGTGTGGTTTGGTCGTCTTGCAGCACACGCGCGGAGGCAATCCATTCGTAAGCTGCCCAAAATTGCCGGCGTTAACCGAAGGCAGCGCCGGAGCGAGCTAGGAATCAGCGGAAAGAGAAAGTTTTGAGAGGGAAAACTGACATGTCCGAATGGTTTTGGTATGCGATCGCCGCGGCGCTGCTGTATGGACTGCATCAGGTGTTCACGAAGCTTGCATCCGAACGCATCGGGGACGGCATTGGCGGCTTCATCGTTGAAATATCCGCGGCTCTCATCATTGCCCTCTATCTGGTATACCTGAAGTTCTTCACCGAATGGAAACAACCGGTCACCACACGAGGCGTGTTCTTCTCGGTGTTGACTGGTTTGAGTGTGGGAGCCGGGACCGTGACCTTCTTTCTGCTGTTTCAGAAAGGCGGACCGCTATCGGCCGTACCGATGGTGCTGGCCGGAGGCGCAGCATTAATGGCAATCGCCGGCATTGTTTTCTTCAAAGAACCCGTCACTTTAATACGACTATCAGGAATCGCGCTTTCCCTTATCGGCCTTTTCTTGCTGCGATATACTCCAGCGAAATAATTCAGTTGCGTATTTGACCTAAACGATGAAGCCCTTAGTTCTCAAAGTGGGAGCTCTGGTATTGGCGTTCCTTTTGGGGTTGTTGCCACAACCGTGTGGGATAACTGGCGACAGATTCAAGACAATTTAGCTCACCTTTCTCTTCTACCAGGATTGAACTTAACCCTTGCGACCCGCATACAAGGAGAGTGTGCCGAACACAGTCATATATCTCGCCGACTCGCGCACTTCTACAAACCCGGCGCCGCGCATCAGCTCCGGCAGCAATCCGCCAAGATTGTCGGCCGTTGTAGTCGAGCCGTCAAAAAGTCGCCAAGGAAGGGAAGCGGCCCGCATAAGCAGGTTGTGAGGTTTGCCGAAATCTGCTATGTGGATCTCGCCGTTGCCACGAAGAACGCGACTCGCTTCTTTCATCGCACGAACTTTGTCTTCCCGCATAAGGTGATGAAACATAAGACTCGACAGAACGCGATCAAAGCAAGCCTTTGCAAAGGGCAGATTAAAGGCCATCTCTTGGATGAGTCTGATCTCCAGTCCAGCCTTCCCCGCTTTCCGCCTGCCGATTTCCAGAATCTTCGAATCTCCGTCAATTCCAATTACCGTGGCGCCGGGGTGACTGCTTTTGATAAGCAACGTTAGCGTTGCTGTGCCGCACCCAAGATCCAGAACTTTATCGTCGCTCTGTATTCCTGCTTGCCTGACAAGCTCCCGCTTGAAGGTGGACTCGGGCATCGTCCACCGGATCAACGTATCATAGAAAGGCGTCAACCAATCGTGAGATAAGGCTGGTATGTAGGTAGATCCATGCCCGTGCATGGCTTGCATTATATATGGTGAAAGCCCAACTTTGACCCTTAGGAGGCTAACGATTTCGATGGGTTTTCAATGAATGGCTTTTCAATTATGACGCCACGGGCAACTTCAGTTTTGGCATTCCAATCTGGAATCTCAAAGCTTCGTTCAACGGTCAGGTCCGGAGCACGATGGACAGGCAATCAATCTGAGCATGATCGAAGATGGGGCTAGCGTTCGGTGTCTCCAACACGATTTTTCCTTAATGATCCAATCAAAATTTAGGTACACAACGGAGTTAACTCCGTGGTGAGGTTTTAGTTTCAACTCATGACCGGTTGTAAGTTATTGAATTGATTGGTGCCGAGGGCGGGAGTCGAACCCGCACGTCCTTACGGACAACGGATTTTAAGTCCGTAGCGTCTGCCATTCCGCCACCCCGGCATGGGCGCCAAGATAACATGGCGAATATACGCGTCACAATCGGTGCGACCGGGTGCGTGCTGCTATTATAGAGTTCATCTTTAACTTGTCAGCACCGCGAAGCTGCAACCTAAAGGTTGAACTCTGAACTTCCGGCCTCAACATGAACCAGTACCGATTAGGGGCGTGTGCAGATACTCCAGGCCGCCCGTGGTGATGCCTGGGATCCCCAGGGAAGGACACCCCTATAATAGTGATCACGAGAATGGTAAGATTCCAGTCTGACCAAACAAGACCTTGAACAATGGCGGGGATCATGACTGAAGAACAGGAAGTATTCCTGGAGCACATCC
>JBGTLE010000376.1:0-12231 GCA_041744295.1 Pyrinomonadaceae bacterium
TCCTGCAAAAAGCGCAGCAACTTGGGCTGTAGCATTAATGGCAGATCACCAATCTCATCCAGGAATAAAGTCCCGTTCTCCGCAGCACGTATCAGACCCGTGTTGTCATTCAGCGCCCCAGTGAAAGTACCTCGGCGATGGCCGAACAACATGCTTTCAATTAGCTCGGTCGGAGCGGCTGAACAATTGAATGGCACAAACTCTTTATCGTTTCTTTTGCTCAGTCGGTGAATAGCGCGTGCGATCAGTTCCTTTCCAGTGCCTGACTCACCCGTAATTAAGACCGCAGATTCAGAGTCCTTAATCCGCTCGACCGCACGAGCAACGTCCGCCATGGCCCTGCTGGTGAATACCATTCCGGGTAACGTCGAAGTAGCTACGGCCTGAAACTGCGTTGTCAATAGCGACCCGGCTTTTTCGGTAGACACATGTGAATGAGCGAGGCGAGCAACGTCAAGAATGGCTTGCAGATCTTTAGCTTGTCTTCCCGTAAGAGCCTTAGCGCATAGGCCATAAAGAGCCGCCCCGGGCCGTCCGAGCCGGGGAGTCGCCAGCACAAAACAGATTGCGAAATCGCCGGCCTTGAAGTCAGGGAGCCCGGAACCCGCGCTGATCGCACTCGTAACCACCGATTCAGCCGCCTCGAGTTCGTCTTCGTGAAGACCCTCTGCCCATTTAAGCGCCGGTCTTTGTCCAAGCTCCAGGGTCCAAATTGAAAGCCCGTAGGTTGGAACCGTGCCCTCAACCATCAAACTCAGTTTGAGCATCACTTCGTAAAGCAAATCCGGTCCCGCCTGGGCTGCCTGACATACGGCACGCACCATCGCAGTAACTGGAAAACTCTCGTGATCGCTCTCTGAATCTGGGAATTCTTGCACTTCTAAGTCTGGGAGTTTTGGGATTGAGTTAGGCAAGCTGGACATCTGCCCTTCCTGGCATCACAGGACAACAATTGAAGCGGCCACAGAAATGCGGCGGAGTCTTGAGGTCGGGCAAGTTGTCGAGCGATTTCACTGATCGATGAGGCGACCAGCATTGAACAGAAGTGAGTCTACGGTTCTGACAAGAAGGCTGTCAACAGATTAAATTTCAACGGCTGAAGCCGACCTGAAACTTGGAATTGTGTACGCCTCACGTACGCCATTGTGGCCCATTAAGCAGCTTTAGTTGAAGTAAACATTGAAGTTAGAGAGCTAAAGCATTGCAGAGAAATGTCTTTACTCGCTTAAGCACCGATGCTACATTCCGCCAACCTTGCCTCTAAAGTATTGACTGGCAACGGATTGAGAGATACCAAAGCACTCTATTTTGTGGTCGTCGAGTAGCCCGTATCTATTATCTTGTGGTGAAAACCACAACCCGGTTAAGCAGCTTCTTAAAAACTAATGACAATCCGCTTCGGAACTTCAGGTTGGCGCGCCGTTATCGCGGACGAGTTTGCGTTCAACGGCGTCCGGCAGGTAACCAAAGCGATTTGTGCGCACTTCGTTACCCCTGATGTTTCGAACAATACCATGATCATTGAGCACGATTCACGGTTTGTAGGCGAACAGTTCTCAGATCTCGTAGACCGTGTGGCAAAACTTCGCGACCTCCCGGTTTACGAGACCCCCGTCGGGTTCAAATACATCGGAGAGTTAATCAATGAAGACAAGATTATCCTCGGCGGTGAAGAGTCAGCCGGGCTATCGATCAAAGGTCACTATCCGGAGAAAGATGGCATCCTTGCGTGTCTCCTTGCAGCGGAGGCGGTTGCGGCGCGCGGCGCGAGCCTGACCGAGCAGTTGGATGCCCTCTACGAACGCACAGGGCGGCTGACCGCGCAAGAAATGCAGTCACTTCAGGATCGATTGAAAGAAAATCCGAGTGAAATCGGCGGAAGGCGCATAGCGCAAAACAAATCGAATTGATGGGGCGAAGTTCATTTTTGCCGATGGGTGGTGGTTGCTGTTGCGTCCCTCGGGAACAGAGCCTTTAGTAAGAATTTACGCAGAATCAGAAACAGCAAAGGATGTGGAGGTGCTTCTTGAGCAGGGTCGCAAATACTTACTGGGTTGACGAGCGGATTCAGTCGCAGCGGGTAGCGCCGCGCGAGGCTTCTGCATTGGCGCCAATACGCGCAGTTTCGCTGGACATTATCGGAACGCGGGCCGAGGTCCGCCGTCGTGGCGGAATAATTCCTTCATGGGTAATGTTTGGCATTCTAATTCTCGCCACGTTTGCTGTTTGCGTGACAATCACGATGCGAACACGCACGAGGATGAATCTTGCCTCTCAGCAATACTTCAAGATGAATACCGATGTGGAAACGCTGCGCAGTAGCAACCAGGTGTTGCGCTCCGAAGTGGAGCAACTGCGTAACAACCCGCGCACGATTGAGACGGCTGCGCGCAGCCGTCTGAACATGGTGCGGGCCAACGAGATCTTGGTACCAGCCGAATGAACATGTGGGACTCATTCGTATCTGACGGCGCTGGTGAAAGTTTTCCGACCTGCCAAACGCCTGCCGTTTTCCCCCTGCTTGAAATCCACGCATCCCGGTCTCCTTCCGAGCCAGCGCGACTGTGACTGCCATCGCAGTCGCGCCCCCTTCTCAATAAGAAGCAAACAGCGAACAGCAAACAGCCAGAGACGTTCTCTCTAGGTCTACCTTTCGATGTTTGCTGTCTGCTGTCTGCTGTTTGCTGTCTGCTGTTTGCTATATTAATATCCAAACCTCCTGACAAACCACAGAAATTGAGAGGTTTATGCCTGAAACAAAGGAAATCATTTCGCCGCTGGAAGCAGATGTTGACCGGTGGGAAAAAGACACGCTCGTTCCAGTTCTAAGCAAGCACCCGGAATCAAAGAAGTCTTTTCAAAATGTCTCGCTGGAGGAGGTCAACCGTCTATACACTCCAGCCGATGTTTCCGACGTTGACTTCGCGAACGACATCGGTTTTCCAGGCGAGCTTCCTTACACGCGCGGCATCCATCCCACAGGTTATCGGGGCAAGCTCTGGACCATGCGTCAGTTCGCTGGTTTCAGCACCCCTGAATTAACCAACGAGCGGTTCAAGTACCTACTGAAACAGGGCCAGACAGGTCTCTCAGTAGCTTACGATCTGCCGACGCTGATGGGCTATGACGCCGATTCTCCTCTGTCTGAAGGCGAAGTGGGAAAGTGCGGTGTCGCGGTGTCGTCGCTCGCCGACATGGAAGTGTTGTTTGACGGGATTCCGCTGGAACAAGTAACTGTGTCGCAGACAATAAATGCTCCGGCCTCCGTTCTCCTGGCAATGTATTTAGTTGTTGCTGAAAAGCAACGTGCCGACTGGAAGAAGATTTCAGGAACGCTTCAGAACGACATCTTGAAGGAGTACATCGCGCAGAAGGAATGGATCTATCCGATTCGCCCCGCGATGAAGCTGGTCATCGACACTTTCGAGTTTTGCACTCAACACGTTCCCCGGTACAACCCTGTCTCAGTCAGCGGCTACCACATTCGCGAAGCCGGCTCTACCGCTGCTCAGGAACTCGCGTTCACACTGCGCGATGGTCTCGAGTACGTTGAATGGGGAATGAAAGCCGGGTTGGACGTCGACGAATTCGTGCCCCGCATTTCATTCTTCTTTAATGCGCACAACGATTTCTTTGAAGAGGTGGCAAAGTACCGGGCAGCTCGTCGAATCTGGGCGCGTGAGATGCGCGAGCGGTTTGGCTCCACGCATGAGCGGACCTTGAAGCTGCGCTTCCATACGCAAACGGCTGGAGTGTCGCTGACGGTTCAGCAGCCACTAAACAACATTGTGCGCGTTGCGATTCAGGCGCTTGCCGGCGTGCTGGGCGGAACACAGAGTCTGCACACGGACGCTTACGACGAAGCACTCGCACTGCCCACTGATCGCGCCGCGTTGATCGCTTTGCGCACACAACAGATCATCGCCGAGGAAACTGGTGTTGCCCACACCATCGATCCCCTGGGCGGTTCTTACTTTGTCGAGTCGCTAACCCAGCAGATGGAAGAGCGGACCCAGGAATACTTCCGGAAGATCGATTCCATGGGTGGCATGGTAGGCGCTATCGAACAGGGCTTTCCGCAGCGCGAGATTCAGGACTCCGCGTACCAGTATCAGAAAGCGGTGGAACGAGGCGAACAGGTTATCGTCGGGGTAAACAAGTACCAGATGGAGAACGAGCCGCCGATCCCAATTCTGGTGATTGATGATTCAGTCCGTACACATCAGGTCGAGCGCCTGCAACAAACTCGCGATCGCAGAGACGCCGGCGCAGTAGCCAATGCCCTCGAAAAACTCAAACTCGCCGCTCAGGACCGAGAGAACACGATGCCAGCCACGATTGAAGCGGTGCGAGCCTACGCCACTCTCGGTGAGATTTGCTCAGCACTTCGTGATGTCTACGGTGTCTACGAAGAACCGGCTTTCTAACTTCAGACGGAAACCTCACTCCTAATTTCAGAGAACATTCTAGACATCACGTTTCAAGATCAAGACGGAAAGCAGAACATCATCGATGCGCTCGAACAGCAGAAGTTCAAGATCGACCAGCTCGACGATCATTCAGTAGGAGTGAAGGGTATTACTTTTCTGTGCGATGCCGGCTTCCCTCACGTGATTCAGGCACTTCCGCCCGGCGGCGAGTATTTCTTCCGTACTCTGAGTTGAAAGCATTCATCAAACCCGACGGACCGCTGGGGCAATTCGTACGCTGAGGATAGAATGAACAGCATGAACACCAGAAAAATCCGGGTGCTGGTCGCCAAGCCCGGGCTCGACGGACACGACCGTGGCGCAAAAGTGATCGCGCGTGCGTTACGCGATGCCGGAATGGAAGTCATCTATACCGGTCTGCGTCAGACACCCGAGATGATTGCAGCCGCTGCGCTACAGGAAGACGTCGACGCAGTAGGCGTTTCGATCCTGAGCGGGGCGCACAACACTCTCTGTCCGCGGATTGTTCAGTTGCTGCGTGAACAAGGTATGGATGATTGTCTGGTACTGTTGGGCGGCATTGTTCCTCAAGAAGATGTTCCAAAATTGAAAGCTCAAGGCGTCGCTGAGATATTCCTCCCGGGCACATCCACCGAAGACATCGTTAAATTTCTCCGCGAGAACGTGAAACCCCGGAAGTAGGACCACCGATTACACTGATTACGCTGATTCACCGGCTGAAAAGACAGAGCGCAATATGACACTCCGCCGGTTCACTTCCATTAACCAGACTTTCACCCAACAATGATCGATGATCGCGAACGCCCCAGGATTCTAAGCGAAGTAATCGACTCAATTGCCATCATCCGTTTCAACCGCCCCACTGAGCGAAATCCCCTTTCAAGCGACACGCTGCGAGAGTTACAAACCGAACTCGCTGCTGTAACTTCGCGCTCGGATCTTAGTTCTATCATCTTCACTGGAACTGATGATGTGTTTGCCTCGGGAGCGAACATTCGAGAGTTAACCCACCTCGCACCAGATTCCGCCAAAGAGTTTTCAGAGTTTGGACAGCACCTTTTCCAATCGGTTGCGTCTGCACCGCAGGTAACGATCGCTGCCGTTAACGGCTATTGCATGGGTGGCGCACTCGATCTCGCGCTCGCTTGTGACATTCGAGTGGCGTCAACGACGGCTGTGTTCGCGCATCCGGGTGCACGATTGGGAATCATTACCGGCTGGGGAGGCACGCAGCGGTTGCCGCGGGTTATCAGTAAGACGAGAGGGTTGGAGTTGTTCTTAACGGCGCGAAGGTTTGACGCCCATGAGGCCCTCGAGATGGGACTCATAACCAGCATTCACGACCCGGTCCTGGATCACGCGATCGCGATAGCTCAGCAGACCTCTAAGGCCCGTCAGCTATCCACAGATTTCACAGATTAGAAAAACCTAAGGCTGCCAAAACTACACCCCATTTTTTTTTGCGTCTTGAAATCTGTGGAATCTGTGGATAGCTTTGTTTACCCTTTCTTCTTGAGGAAGCGGGCGATTCCCTGCTGGCAGTCCTTTGTCATCCGCGCGATGACATTTAAGTCAACGCCGGTTTCAAGAGCTGCTTCGAATGACATGCCATCGACTTGATAAAGCAACGACTTGGTGAGCGAGACCGCCGAGCGACTCATCTTTTGAAACTCCCCAACATATCGCTGGACGTCGCTCAAAAAACTTTCGTCAGGAAACACACGATTGACCAACCCAAACTTTTCGGCTTCGCAGGCGCTGATCTCCACTCCAAGGGTTAGCAATTCAAACGCGCGCTTCTCCGAAACGTTACGGCGCAGGATTGCCGTAACCATTGCCGGCACAAATCCGACCTTAACTTCAGGATAACCAAACCGCGCCGAAGTTGTGGCCAGTACGATGTCACACGCGCTCGCCAGACCGCAGCCACCTGCCAGGGCGCGGCCCTGAACAGCGGCCACCACTGGCACGCGAACTTGCCGGATCAGCGTGAACAGATCCATGAGCGAACGAGCATCCTCGACGTTCTCCGCCATTGAGGCGTCGGCGATTTTTTGCAGCGCCGAAAGATCTGCTCCTGAACAAAAGTCCTGGCCGGCTCCAGCGATGACGATTGCCCGCACACTCGCATCGCGATCAGCCTCCTGCAAACGATCCTTGAGACCGGTAATCAGCACATCGTTGAGTGCGTTTCTTTTCTCGGGTCGGTTGAGCGTAATGCGCGCGACCGTCTCCTCGATTGAATAAAGGACGGCGTTATTTTCTTCAGTCATGGTGTGCTCAAAAACGTTATTAGCGCGGCGTTCACTTTCTCTGGTGCTTCATTCTGCACCCAATGTCCACTTTCAGGAACACGCACTTCCGTGTACGGCGCATTCACGAAGTTACTAACTCCCCGAACCGTTTCCGGAATGATGGCAAAGTCCTGCTCAGCAAAAATGAAGAGCGTCGGCACCTGAGCTCGACTAGCGCGTCCTTCATTCGCATCCGGTTTCCGAAACACTCGGCCCACGTTAGCGCGGTAGTAGTTCACAGCGGCGGTCAGCGCGCCGGGCTTCCTCATTGCTTCCTTGTACAGTTCGATGGCTTCGTCACTGAACGCGCCCTTAGTGATCACCTGGTCGCGAAAGGTGCGGTCGATGGCGTCAAAGTTTCTCATGCTGATCAAAAACTCTGGCACGCGAGGCAGTTGGAAAAGGAACATATACCAACTACGCATCAATTGCCTCAGCGACATATTTGCGCGCCAGACGGCGGCGGGAGGCACCTGCATCACGGCGAGTTTAGAAACACGTTCGGGATTCATCTGCGCCACGGCCCAGGCGACGCCCGCGCCCCAATCGTGTCCGACGACCGCAGCCTTCGTTGCTCCAAAATGATCGACGATTCCAACGACGTCGTCTACCAGCAGATCCATTGCATAGTCTTCGACGCGGGATGGCTTGTCGCTGAGGTTGTAGCCGCGCATGTCAGGTGCGACAACGTGGAAGTGTTGGCCCAAGGCCTTTAGCTGATGCCGCCATGAATACCAGAACTCGGGAAAGCCGTGCAGGAGTAGCACGAGATCGGGGTTTTGTTGACCGGTTTCGGCGTAGTGAAGGCGAATGCCGTTAACCGACGCGAAGCCGTGGGTCACGGATGGATCGGAAGACATTCTGGCTGGACCATGAGCAGGATCACTTGCCATATATCATTTGACATTTCTCAGTTGTCATTTTCGGAAGGTTGAAGTTTTTGGACTTTGGACTTTGATTTGGATTTGGACTGGGATTTGGACTTCTGAAATTTCAACTGAGAAATGGCAAATGATGTATGGTAAATCGTTCGCTCCTCCTCCTGGCAACTCACCCCAACCCCAGCTGCTTCGCCTCATCATCATTAACTTCGATTTTCATCCGCAACAAAGCGGTAGAAAAAGTCTTCCCTTGCGCGTCTGTCATGAGTGAGAGTGTCCCGCCGCCGCCGAGACTTTTGTGCAGCAGAAAGTTGAGAGCGCCAAGGTTTGGGAGTTCGAACCGCTCGACTTCGCCTTTGCAGATGCCTTTGAAGTGATCCTTCACGCGCGCCGCCGTCACTTCGCGCACGAGCAGTGGATAGAACTCTTCACGTAAGGCGATCAAACCGACGTTAGCTGTATCGCCTTTGTCGCCGGAGCGGGCATGAGCGAGTTTGAGTAGTTGGAGTTGCATCGGTAAGAATCGGTCTTTGGTCTTAGATCTTAGAACTTTGTACTTTGTACTTAGAACTTGGTAATTAGAACTTTGTACTTTGATTTGTGAACTTGAGCAGTCTTAGTTCGGTCGAGTCTCAAGAACCAACCGTGAAACAACAGCACAAAGTTCTAAGCACAAAGTTCTAAGCACAAAGTTCTAAGTACCAAGTTCTAAGTACAAATCTTTTAGACCTCAATGATCTCCACGGCCGGCTTAATCTCCGCCACTGGGATCAGCGCGGGCCAGTACGCAACGATCTCTTCAACCTTTGGACGCCCACCCGCAAAGCCGGTGACACCCGGAGGCCCGGTTAGAATCAAAGGTGCGATCTCCTTGGTGAACCTTTCGACGGCCTTGCGATCTTCGCCGCGCACCCCAACGCGCAACTGCACTTCGGGAATGTCAGCGCTCGGCTCACCAGCCAGCGACCCATGGGTGGCATTTACCCCCACAAACTCAGTCAGTACCTCGTCAAACTTCAGGCCCAAACGATCCAACCGCGCGCGCAAAATCTTGTCGGCCGCCTGCGCTTTATCAAACGCATCCGGCCACGAATAAACCAGCGTCCCCACGGCTTTGTATCCGGCAGAGTAACTGATCGAAACCTTCAGAAACTCAGTCGCGGGTTTTCCCTTAATGCCAAACACCCGCACCCGGTTCTTTCCGGCTTCAGCGAGCTGAATACTTGTGAAGTCGGCAACTACATCGGGAGTGATGTACGCCTTCGGATCGCCCATCTCGTAAACCAACTGTTCTTTCACCGACTGCACGCTGACGCAACCACCAGTGCCTTCATGCTTTGTGATCACAAAAGTGCCATCGGGTGCAGCTTCTGCGATGGGGAACCCGACATCGGCCAGATCCGGAATATTGCGCCAGTCGTATTGGCAATTTCCGCCGGAGCATTGCGCGCCACATTCTATGATGTGACCGGCGATCGTTCCGGCCGCCAAACGGTCCCAATCGTCAGCGGCCCAACCAAACTCGTGAATCATCGGCGCGAGCGACAAGCCGGTGTCGGTCGCTCGTCCGGTGATTACAATCTGCGCGCCGCGATTTAAAGCTTCAACCATCGTCCAGGCGCCGAGGTAAACATTTGCACTCTGAATGAGATCGCGAACCTGGGAGAGTGGCTCGTCCGTATCCATGTTACGCAGTTCAATCCCTCTCGCAAGAAACTCATCAATCCGCGACATGATGTCGTCGCCGGTCACGATGCCGATCCGCAACTTTCCGCTCAAGCCCAATTCCTGCGCTACCTCGCGGACAGCGTTTGCACAGCCGGCGACATTCACGCCGCCCGCATTCGCCGTCACCTTGATGTTGCGCTCGACGAGTGCCGGCATGATCTGCTTCATCAGCGGCACGAAGTCTTTTGCGTAACCCGCATTCGGATCTCTTGAGCGCTGCTTCTGCATGATCGACATGGTTACTTCGGCAAGGTAATCCAGCATCAGGTAGTCGATCTGCCCGCCTTCAACCTGACGCACGGGCGCGTCGAGAAGATCACCCCAAAACCCCTGGCCCGCTGCTACGCGAATCGCTGTTTTCATAAAAAGTCATTCTGCCTGGCAAAATGTGCAGGTTAGGAAGGGTGGTTTACCCCCGCTTGAAATCGATCTCTTTCAAGTTCTATTAGTCCAAAGAGGCGGGGGTAAACCACCTTCCTAACTGCAATCGGAACCGCCTGAGTACCTTATCAAGCCAGAGCCGGCGGCAAGACAAACGGTCCAAGGTGTGGGCCGTTGTAATTCAAACTTGTACGAAGCGAGAGTTCCAGCGCATCGCGCGTAGTTTCCGGCGTAATCACCGCATCAACAAAACCGCGCGCCGCCGCATACTTTGCATCGAGCTCCATCTCGTAACTCGCCCGGACCTTCTCCATTTCGGCGTTCAGTTTTTCGTCAGGCGCCACTCCGCTTTTCTTTAGCTTCTCCAGTTGGCTGCCAAACACAGCTTGCACCGCGGAATCGCCTTCCATCACACCCATGCGGCCCGTCGGCCAACTGAAAATAAAATCCGGATCAAATCCCTGCCCGGCCATCGCGTAGTAGCCCGCGCCGGATGCGTGATTGATCGTCAGCACAATTTTCGGAACTGCCGCCGTGGCCATTGCTTCAACAAAGCGCGCGCCGGCACGGATAATTCCCGAATGCTCGGCTTCAGATCCGATCATGAATCCCGAAACGTCCTGGATAAATAACAAGGGGGTTTGATGTCGGTTACAGGTTTCGATAAAGTAGGCGACCTTTTCGGCAGACTCGGTATAGACGATGCCGCCAAACCGTGGTTTACCACCACCCGCAGGACGAATCATCCCGCGATTGTTTGCGATCACGCCAACCTGGATTCCTCGAATCCGAGCATGGCCCGTGATCATCTCTTTCGCGTAGTCCGCCTGAAACTCATCGAGATGTCCTTCATCAAGCAGGCACTCGAGCAGATGTCGGATGTTGTAGGGCTGTCGATGATCTTCCGGAATGATGTCGTACAACTCTGATGCCGGTCGCGCCGCTTCCCTGCTCTCGATCATCGGTACTGCGGTCGGCGGGTTGGCAGGCAGTTCCGAAACGACCTCCCGAATCTTGGCGATGCAGGCGGCGTCATCTTCGACGCGGTAATGGGCCACACCGGAAAGCTCGTTATGCGCGCGCGCACCGCCCAAAGTCTCGTTGTCGATTGTCTGGCCCGTGGCGCCTTTCACGAGATTAGCTCCACCGAGGCCCATGAACGAAGTGCCTTCAACCATGATGATGATGTCGGAAAGCGCCGGGAGATAAGCGCCGCCGGCGATGCATGGGCCCATCACCGCGGAGATCTGTGGAATCTTCAGATACCGCCGCATGATTGAGTTGTAATAGAAGATCCGCGAGGCGCCGTACTGACCGGGAAACACGCCACCCTGATATGGAAGATTCACGCCGGCAGAATCAACGAGGTAGATGATCGGCACATGCGAACGCATTGCAATCTCCTGCGCACGCAGGATCTTCTTGATTGTTTCCGGCCACCAGGAACCTGCTTTGACGGTTGCATCATTGGCAACAACCACAACCTCGCGGCCATTGACTCGTCCTAAAGTTGTGACCACTCCGGCGCCCGGGGCCGCTCCTACTTCACTGTCGCCGTTCGCGCTTGCGACTTCCTGGTATTGATCGTAGGCGACCAGCAATCCAATCTCCTGCGCATACGAATCCTTATCCAGCAAACGTTCAATGCGTTCGCGCGCCGTCAGTTTGCCTTGCTGATGCTGACGTTCAACCTTTTCCGCCCCGCCACCCTGACGCAGCCGCGCCTCGAGAGTTTCAAGGTCCGCAGTCAATTCGCGCAAACGTTTCTTTGGTTTTGGCGAAGCTACAGAATCAGACTTCTTCATGATTGGAACTTTTGGATCGCAGAGTTTGTCACGGAATTGAAAGCAAAAATACCACGGGATTCAACGAAAGAGGAAACAGTGTAGTCAGTACCGTAACGCAGTAGCGCGGGTCCCGGATCGTAAGAACTGCAATCAACGTGCGAACGGCCGACCCGACGCTAACAGCGTTACGGTACTGACTACGCTTTTTTCCGCGTCCTTCACTTTCTAAGGTATTATCCAGCCAACGTAATTGAAGAACAGGTCAGCCTGTTACGCGAACCAATGCTGAGTGCGTGAGGTAAGGTAAAACGAGGCATCAGCATTTGAGTTTCGAGTGTTCTAGTTCTGGATCCGGGCGGCTTTGCCGCATTCCTTGCGGTGAGCCTCTGGCTTGCCGATAACTCTTTCTCGTGAAGAGGCTACGCCTTAAGACTCATTCCGAGGCCGAACCTCTTGGAAATAAAACCCCGCCGGTACGCCAGAGGCTTACCACAACAAAGGCGGCAGAGCCGCAAATCGACTTGTTGCCCGCCCGTCGGGCGTGGTGCATGAGCCCCCAAAATTACCCCATTGTCATCCGCAGGCTTTTCTGTAATTCTGTTTCTGCCACTCTCGAAGTCTCTGGCTCGCATCTCCAAAACCATGAAACGCTGTCCAAAATGTCAGTTCATTCACCTCGATCAGGACGAATTCTGCGACTTTGATGGCA
>JBGTLE010000377.1:0-3121 GCA_041744295.1 Pyrinomonadaceae bacterium
ACCGTCGCGCGTTCTGAGAACAACCGGAACGAGTTGGCCATATCTGGAAAACCTTGGCTCTGGATACGCCGGATTGTCTGTTGGGCATTTGGCCACATTCTTACCACCGACTACGAATCCGTCGTTCTCATTAAAGAAATAGATGTCGATCAAGTTATCGGCGTGCTTCTCCATCGGGATGAGTTCCCACGTGGCGCCGCCATCTGTTGTCTTGATGATCCCGGGACCTGGCAAACCTGGATCATTGGTGCCCGAACCATAAGCCACACGTTCATTAACTGCGTGGAAACCGCAAATCCCGGCTGGCGATCCCTTCGGAAGATTTGCCACCGGGTTCCAGGTCTCGCCGCCATCGTTGGTCTGATACAACAAGGTCTTTAGATACTGCTCCGGCTTAGGCTTTGGATCCACATCCAAGCCAGTGACTGAACCAAACCAGCCGACCTTCCGGTTTCCCCAACTCATACAACGCAGATAGGGCCTGCTGGGCAAGCCCGGATAGACAAAGTACTTTTGATGCCAGAATTGCCCGCCATCATCCGTCATGGCAACGTAACCGCTGCTGTTGACCAGCCAGCCGACGTTTTCATCAAAAAACCAGATGTCGTCAGTTCTCGAGCTTGCTGCCGGAGAATCCTGCAATAGATTCCACTGGTAAGTGGGGACTGGTGCTAGAGCTGGCTTTGCCATGAGTAGAACTCCTTTTAGTGAGATCAGTTTTCGAGGATCAAAAAGCTGAATCAGGGGATGCATTCTCTGCAATTCCGTCGATCACCACAAGCGGCGATCTGGTGGCGATCTGGTGGCGATCACGTAACCTTAGCTGGCGCGAGGATGGCTAACTGCGAAACGCTGGTTAGGATTCGGAGGGGCTTGTTGCCAGCCGCTGTTTACCTCGTCAAAGGGATATAGCGGAATTCCCAATTCACTGGCGATCCACGGCACGATCCAGTCAAAACTGGCTAACCCACAGCGCT
Source organism: Pyrinomonadaceae bacterium (assembly GCA_041744295.1). Taxonomy (GTDB): domain Bacteria; phylum Acidobacteriota; class Blastocatellia; order Pyrinomonadales; family Pyrinomonadaceae; genus PSRF01. The sequence continues at coordinate 978 of JBGTLE010000377.1, forward strand.
GGGCGCGGTGCGCCATACGAAAGAAATAAGCGGAGTCATCGATAAACTTGGCCGGCTCTTTCAAGCGACGATCTCTCAACCTCTGCGACTGCAGGATCTGCTCTATGGCATCTCGAGTAAAGCCCATGCATCCGCCCTGAATGGAAGGAGTCTCGTGCTCTAGTTGCAGCGTTCCAAACAACCCGTTGTGCACCGGCAGATATTGGAATCGCCGATGAATTACGGTGTCGGGATCGATCTTGAACAAGTAGCGAGTTGGTTTTTCAAGGAATAGTACGAGCATGCGCTCGATGACGGCTCCACCATTCTCGATGGTGAATAATCGGGACTCTGCGCGAAAGTCGACGTCGTTACGCCGGGCGAGGATCGTAAAGCGAGGATCGGGATCCCCATCTGAGCGTAATATAACGCGGCTCGCCGGATAATGTGTGCGCAAGTCCCTCAGGCACTCGACCGTCGCGTCGTAGTCTTGGTAAACCAACGCGAAGAACGTGAGATCGTCGTCGCTGTAATTGGTCAATACATCAGATGCCCTGGACATGGCGAGACCGAGAAAAGCGGTGGTAGCGACGGTTCACGACTTCCTTGCTACTGCACGCCAACGCTGAAATTTCGGGACAGGCAGGCGTGCTCTTTTATGCAAAAACACAACGTTTTCGCGCAATAGCGTGTCTTTATCCTGGCTGAGGCCGTACGCCGCAAGGCGTTCGAATGCTTCGTTGAGCTGATTGGCCTGCCTAACGCAACAAGCGCGATCGATTTCGGAAGAAGTCATGATCTCGTGCCAGGTACCGGTCTTGCTCGCGCGACACGTTTGGGCCGAATGTTGCCGGTATTTCAGCAGCGGCCGGTTGATGAAATCGATTTCGCCGACGGCCGCAATGAGTAACACAATCCATCCATCGTGAACCAACGGACCATCGCCGGAAATCGGCAATACCAGTTCCTTAAGGTTTGCGCGGAATGCCACCGTACAACCGCAAACCAGGTTCTCCTGCAACTGAAGATCAAGCGCCCGGCCGCTTTTTATCAATCTTTGCTTTCGACCGTTGAAATGAACCCAGTCAAACAATGTCTCGTCAAAAAGCCTGAGCGTTTCATCGACGAGCTCGGCGTTCGAGAAGACCAGCGAGAGCTCAGGCTTTGCCTCAAAAATGCGCTCGACTGATTCGAGCTTGTCGCTGTGCCAGACGTCATCCTGATCGCTGAGCGCGATCACATCGCCGCGGCAAAGACGTATGGCTTTTTCAAAGTTCTTAGCGGTGCCCAGGTTTGATTCGTTGACTGAAAGGCGCACCGGAAAACCGGCGGTGGCCGCAAACTCTTCGATCAACCTGAGCGTATCGTCAGACGACTGATCGTCCGAAATAACCAGCTCGTCCGGTGGCCGTGTCTGGGCAGCAATACTCTCGAGCTGCTCTTTTATATAAACCGCGCCGTTATAAGTGCACAGGGCTATTGAGACATTCATCGTCTTGATTCGCGGTGTAATCCAGACGGTTTCGCCGCAGCCCAACAACTGCGCCGGCGAACGATTTCAGGTCTGCGATTCGAAAGCGAAACGCCTGGCGGGCGAAATTGAATGACGGCGCCACCGCCGATTACACCCTTGCTCTATAAGGCATTCTCTGGCAAGACAGTGTATCACTCCAAGTTCGTGGATCATGCTAGACTTGGAGCAACTCGACTCGGAAAATTCGCGAAGATACTTCCGTCTCCCGCCGCCGGGCATTGATTCTACTTCACGCTACTCGGTCGGTTCTTCGGGTATCTTCGACGATCGGGCATCATTGAGGAGCGGATTGTGAAATCGTTGACCATGATCTCCTGGGAGTTAGATCCGTTTTACACACAGGGCGGCACAGCGTATGCAATTCGACGCCTGGCTGACCAGTTGACGCAGTTGGGGATCGTCACCAGGGTTCTCTTACCGGACTTTCCGGACGCTCGCCCCGGTAAGACCGTCACGCCTTTGCTGAAGCCGATGCTCTTGAAAATGTCAGCCGAACTCCTTCGTGCTCCCCGGGGTGTGCAATGTCGCGAGTTTGGTCGCGCTGCGCTGGTGGCTGAGGAGCAGATTAGGGCCAATGGGGGATCAGACGCGCTCATTGCTCACAGCCTGGAAGGCGCAATGTTTATCGTCT
>JBGTLE010000378.1:0-5165 GCA_041744295.1 Pyrinomonadaceae bacterium
TCTGGTAATAGTCGGCTGCGGATGCGACATTTCCCGCTTCATCGTTCAAGACCCCGAGGTTCAGATGAAGCACTGCGCTTTTTGGCGATGCGATTAACGAGGTGTCGTAAAGCTCATATTCGGATGACCAGGCGTGTATGCGCTCACGTAACGGCATGAAAGACAGTGCGATCCAAACCGCGAGCACGGCAACGGCGCTCCATGCCGGCCATCGCAACTTTGATACAACAGCTACCAGAATCGCGACAATCGCCAGAACAATTCCGATCGAGGCGGTATATGTATAGCGCTCGGCCACTGACTGATAAAGCGTCAGAACTTGCGCGAAGGGCAGGAGCGCGATCGCGGTACAGAGCATTCCCGCCGCGAACAAGGGCACGTAACGACGCAGCCAAATGCCTGCCGCTGTGAGGCCGGCGATCGTCAGCAATGCCGCGAAATAGGTCCACGAGCGGAACCTCAAATCGATCAATTCCGTCGAACGCTCCATACTCATCGCAGGGGCATAGATGGTCCACCAAACGTACTTGGCAACACTTACTGGCCCCCGTAAAAGAATTTCCGCGAAAGTCTGAAAAGACATCGGTGGTTGATGGAATACCGCCGTGCGGAGCACTGTGTACGCTGCCAACGGGATGGAGACAGCAACAATGACATTGATGGTGGATCGCCGCCGTACGGCTGGCGGGCTGCACGCAACAATCGTAAGAATTGCCATGAGTGGACCCACGATTCCGGCTTCATGACTCAGTAGTGCGGCGCTCGAGGCGAGCGTCATCAGCAACAAGTATTTCCAGCTACGACGTTCGGCATATTTCAATGCACAGAGTACGGCCAGCAGCACAAAAAAAGTCGCCAGCGATATTGCGCGCCCGGATATCCAGGCCACGACCTCTGTATGAATTGGCAAGCTCAACCACGCTAGCCCGGCCATTAGCGGCAAAAGACCGATGAACCAACGCCGGAATATCATGAAAATCAGTATGCCGTTAAGCGCGTGTATCAGCAGATTAGTGGCATGAAAAAATTCAGGACTCCGTCCGGAGATTTTGTTGTCGATCATGAGGCTCAACCAGAAAAGTGGCCGGTAAAACGACCCCGGTTGCGGGGCGAATGCCTGATCGAAGGCGGTGGGCTGACGAAAATAAACCGCTACGGCCCGCAAACTATTAATGTTCGGATTCTTAGCGATTTGCGACTGGTCGTCGTACACGAACGGATTCGATAGAGCCGAGAAATAGAGGACAGTGGTCCACAACAGGAGGACGAGGTAGGGCGCGGCCCGTCGAATTTGCATCGTAGAATTATCCTCACCAGGCCGAAGCGTGTCGAGTTTTCGTCGCCGGGCTTTTGTTCCCACCGGGCGCGGGCAATCCCACAATGCGAGCTCAAAGGAGGTTGCCGCCCTTATTCCCAGACCAGCGAAATTGGGGAGTATCCTACGCAGGCAGCGAATCAGCGGGAAATCTCCGTCTGGGGTTTCGTCAAAATAGATGGTAGTTGGAACGTCATGCTGATGACGGAGTACAAGAACCTCGCTACCATGGAGGCTAATGAGGATAAGGCAGATGACCTTGCTCAGAAGGTCGTAGGCGATGATGAGAAGCAGAGACAGGGTTACAAGGAACGCCTGGAAATTCGCGAGGTAATGGGTGATAGGTTAGCCCGGGAGATTGTTCTGAGCCCTAAGACGCCGTAGATTCAATAGGCCGCCAGGTAATCGCAAACGCCGTCCTGTATTTAGGCCGGCGTTTCTACGTGTTGCGGGTTTGGCGTGAAAGACTATGGAGAGCAATCAGTCGGCTCGGGTAATCTTCGGCCGGGCTTTCTTAATCACAGCAGGCTTGGGCTCGTTCTTCGGTCGATAGTAGACGTAATCCCAGTGGCCGCTCAGCGCCATCGCGGCTTCTTTGAGTTCGGGATTCTCAACCCAGTCCTTCGCCGACACGAACGACACCTTGTCATAGACCAGCACGATAGTGCCCAACTTTAGTAGCCGGCTCACTTCACGAGCGGCAAACATTGGAATCCGGATGCAGCCATGACTCGCGGGCACGCTCGGGACGTTGGGGTGACCATGAATTGCCACGCCACCGCTGATGTAATTTGAGTAGTACATCGATCCTAGATAGCCCTTTTCCCAACCATCGCTCTTGTCATAAACCAGGAACCGGCCGCGCGGCGTGTAGGCAATGCTCTGCTGCCCGTCTTCCATGAATGGTTTGTCGTTGCCGGTTGATACGGGTAGAACTCGGACACTTTCGTCGGCATTGATTATTAGCATCACCTGGCGGTCTACATCTATCTCCACGTGCGCATAGCCAGTTTCGCGGGCTCTTGGAGGGCCGCTTGAATTGTGTAGGCCTCTGGTCCCGGCAAATGAGTTGGCGTTGAGAGCCTCTGCAGAGTTACCTGCCGGGCGATTGTTACGAGCTGCGCTGATGCGAATTCCCTCCAGCTCCTCGAGCGTCAGCTTGCCCGTCACAGGCCGACTTTGCCATTTCTGAAAAGCAGTTACCGCAGCTTCGGTGGCCGAATCGAAGACTCCATCGACTGCGCCGGTCCAATAACCCATGCCGTCGAGGTGTCGTTCAGCCTCCTGCGTCTGCGCGCTGTTGAGTGAATGTCGCTCTGTAACCCGCGGCCTGGCCTGACTCTGCTGCGCGGACACAACTACGGTCGAGAGCAGGATTAAACAAAAGGTGATTGCAGCTTTCATCTTTGGTTGTTGGGCGTTAGCTTTTCCATTGCCATAATCTCATGCGTCACGGCAAAGATAAATTGAATTGTGTCCCACCGGCGAATCGAAACCACGATCCGCCAAAGCTCCACCCAAAAAAGTGAATCAAGGAACCGGTGGAGCAATCAGAACCGCAAAGCGGTAGCGACCGGGCCGATATCAAAAGAAGCACGCGACCGCCCGGATGTCTAAAGTCCTTTCAAAACCAGTTGCATCTATCGTGGCCGGCCCGGTCGCTATCGCTTGCGGTTCTGATTGCTTTCGGCAATCTCTCGAGCTTAGTCAAAGCAGCGCTGAAGTGTTGTCTGAGTCTTTGTGCAAAGCAATTCCCTACAAGATTGTTTCCGGTCAGGACCTGCCGGGCCACAAGTCGTAGCCCCTGCTCACCACTCCGGACCTTATCCTAGCCCATCTAAATTTGCCTTCCGAAATCTGATAGGTATGGTGATCCATAAAATTTGGCTCTTATTTGTATGGAGATCCAAAAGTAGGGCGACACTGTGAATAAAGTTCGTGCTTTAGTTCTCAACGCTAGAAATTCCAATGCCACGCTCGCTGAGCAGCAGGAAGCTTTCTGCGAACTTGTCAGCATGTTTCAGGACATGGCTTACGCTTGCGGCTACGCCGCGTTGGGAGACTTTTGCTTGGCCGAAGACGCCGCACAGGAGGCTTTTATTTCGGCTTGGCAAAAGCTCAGTCAAGTTCACCACCCGGAGGCTTTTCCAGGTTGGTTCAGAAGCATAGTGCTGACCGAATGTAATCGCATCGTCCGCAAACAAAGATTACGAACGATATCGCTTGACGAAGGCATGGAGGTCCGCGCTTCACATCCTGATCAGCAGTTGACACTGGAAAAAGAAGAAATGAAAAAGGCAGCCTTCGCGGCAATCAAAAAGCTGACCTTCAACGAGCGAATGGTTGTCGTGCTTTTCTATGTCAACGAGCATTCGCAAAAGGACATAAGCGCGTTCTTAAACGTCCCGTTGACCACGGTAGCCAAGCGTCTTTATTCAGCGAGAATGCGGCTAAAGGTGATGATGAGGGAGGCAGTAAGGGAGGATCTCGGTGCGCGTCGTCCTTCGCGTGACGGGAGCTTCGCGAAGAAAGTGAACGCGGGCCTGTTCGATGAATACATCGGGCAATACAGTTTTGAGCGGCGCCCCGAGTTGGTTGTCACGATAAGACGAGAGGGCGAACACTTGATCAGCGAAGCAGCAGGACAACGACACGAACTGTTTGCACGTTACGCCGCAAAAAACGAGCTGCTAACCACAGAATTTGACGGCCGGGGCGAATTCGTAAGAAACGAACACGGACAGATCTCTCACCTTATCTACTTTGAATTCGGAAGTGAAATGGGCGTGGCGAAAAAGATTTGTGGATCTGTACCGCGAAACTTCGAAAGGAATAGTCGTGACGAAAGCACGAATTGTTAGAGAAGTAGTCCTTTGGATAATCACGCTTCTTCTGGCGCTCGTCTGCCTGCGATCAGGTTGGCTGAAGGTGACTGGCAATATTTTTTGGGTGCGTGACTTCCATCGCTGGGGCTATCCAGACTGGTTTCGCTACATGGTCGGAATTGCAGAACTTATTTCGATGGCGCTGCTCCTGGTTCCACGCTTCGCTAGCTACGGCGCTAGCTTGTTTGCCTTAATAATGCTGGGGGCGATATTCACACATTACACAAATAACGAGACTAGCCGCCTGCCCTTTAACCTCCTCCTTCTTACGCTCTCGCTTGTCATTGTCGTTGTGCGACGGCCCTCCTTTCTAAAATAGTCACGCTTGCCTTCAATCGACGTTCACAATTCCACATGCTCGCTTAACTGTCGTGTGCGCTGAGAATGTGAGAGTACGCCTGCCGAATCTGTTTTTTTTGGAAACTCTTGCTCTGCTAGGTTCCTTTGAGCAGACTCCACATCCACAGAACCAGGAACAACCCGTAGAAAAGCGCGAGCGTGATCAGTGCGGCTCGGCGCCACAGGGGCGGGCGGAGCTCAACTGGAAGCAGGTGAGTGTTAACATAGAGTACGTGGAAGGCGCTGATGATGAAAACGATTCCGGCCATATTTGCGCTCAGAGCGAGTAACACTATCGGTTGCGTTAACTGCAGAGCAACAATCCCCCACAGCGAAACGAGCACGAGCACGCCGTAGTAAACAAATCGAACGTCGCCTCCTTTCCAGGCTCGTATTCGTTTGCTGCCCGTCCAGAGAATGTCCGTCACCGCGCGGGTCATTCCCTCGAGCAGATCAAGTTGTGATTTGAACAGAATCCAAACGCCGAGGACCGCAATCGCTCCGCCAAAGATCGCTCCCTGTCGCGTCGCAACTGCCTGCGCCAACGCAGCCGCGATGCCCAGACCGCGAATGTCACTTCCTGAGGGAATGAAAGTGACATACAGCATCGCCGGCAACGCCATGCC
>JBGTLE010000379.1:0-6751 GCA_041744295.1 Pyrinomonadaceae bacterium
CCAAACGATCAGCTCCGGTCCGTATTGGTCATTCGGGACATCTACTGAGATCAGCTTTTCGTCACCCGGGCCGAGCAGAGTTACCGCGACATCGATTCCGTTCTGCTCAATGACAGCGTGGAGAAGATCACCCGATGCTAAGCGAATGGCGAACGTGTGAGCTTCGCCGCCCTTTAACTCACGCTCGTGGGATTCACCCGGACGAACTTCTGTAGACTGCGTTTGAACTTCTTGAGAGAACCCACGAGGAGCAGGTACAAGGAAGACCGCCGCAAAGAGAAAAACTAGACTTGCATGCATTGTGTAAGGACGACAGAACATGGAATCTTTAATTTTGGTCACCTTGCTCTTTCGAAAACCACGCCGCCCACGTGCAAGCGCACAAGAAAAGCGTACAGGTGACACTCGATTCTTGACGAGTGTCACCTGACACTTCAGTAACTGACATTGCTGCTTAGGCTGCTAGTACTCTCCCGTTTCGTCATCCTCTCCCTTTTTGTCCGGATCGACGCCCGTTGCATTCCAGTTGTCAACAGCATCACCGTTTCGCGGATCGTTAAGCATCCCACCGAATTCCGCGGGATCGCTGCCAGGAGGAGAGAACGTGAATACATACTTTCCTTCGATGTAGCCGGCCTCTTGCTGCTGCTCGTTCGGATCATGCAGCTCAAACTCAAAGGTATACTCCATGACGGTCGGCGCAGTTACCTCAATGGATTTTTCAAGAATGAGCTTGTCATCTTGGTTATGAACGTTGTAGAAAGCCGTCCACTTGTCGTCTAACCCGGCCAGGAATGACAGGATCGTCGGACCGCTATTCTTGTAGGCATCGCTATCGATCTTTACGAGATAGCTCTTGGTGTCGGGAAGCGTGATGTTATTTGCTGGGCTCGGGGTTGACATAACTTTTCTCCTTTTCAAAAGGGACTGCGCGGGCGGCGCAGTGGTGTTCACTCTTTATCTGCGAGGGGTCGCTTTATATCACGAGCCGCAGCGCCCGAACCAGACCTTTTCTTTACTGTTCTAATTTTTGGTAACCCAGACCCGTCGCGGTCGCATTTAAGCAGCGAAAGTTGATGCTGGACCGATCTCAGAATCTGCGCAACTTTGTTTCTCCGGTCTTCTCGAGATACTTGAGTCCACTTTTGAAATAGGCGCTGACATTCCCTTCCAGGTACTTTGACCAGGACGGATTGCTCTCACCGCGCACCCAGGCGAACAACGCCAGGGCGTAACCGAACATCCCCTCGGTCAGGTAGCCGCGACGCTCGGTCCGCCACCCCTGGGAATTCGCATTACAGCTAAACGCACTGTTGCCGGTGAACACTCCCAGGCCCAAAAAGACGGTTAGTAGATCGGTCAACGGTTCGTGATCTTCAAAGCCCGCGTGCAGCCGCCCTTCGCCGATCAATCGCACATGTCCCAGCTCATGGGCCACCGTTGCAATCAGGTTCATGGGCTCGCTCGTTTGAGAGGACTCCAGGGTGACGACGAACTTGCCGCGGCGCTTCTGGTAATGACCCACAACGCCGCCGTAAGGACCTTCAGCCGCGGGAAGGCTGCGTTGTAACTCGACATTCTCATCGGTGAAGAACTCGAGCTCTGTTCGTTCTGGATTAACACCCATGTAACCGCAGACGCGATCGACGAGAGATTGAATGTCATCTTCGTCATCCGAAAATGGCTCAGGAAAGAATTCATCGGTGGGTACGACAACGGTCAGATCGCGAAGAGTGCCGGCGCCAAACTCTTCGATGAGCCAAAGCATGGAATCTTCAATCCATTCTTTGTCATCTGCCTCAACCGGACATTTCGGAGTGAACCAGTGCATGGCGCAAAGTCTCAAGCCTTATGCGGACAGCGGATGCGTAAGGCTTCGGGAATGATTTGAAAGGTGGCGGGCAGACGGCCGGGAAGTTCACCGTCTAACTCGATTGCTACTTCCTCGTTCTTAACCGCCGGACGGGCTGTGATGGTCTGAGCCAACGCGTGGCCCACCTCAGGCATAGAGAGATGAGCGCCGAGATAGAGACGCGGTGCGTTCGTAAATATCTTAAGCGCCCCAAGATCACCGATAGTAACCACGTCAAACTTTCCGTCGGCAAGTTTGGCATCAGGAGCGATCTTCATGCCGCCACCAAAGTAACGCGCGTTGGCAACGCAAAGATTGGTCACCGTCAAGTGAGTTTCGCGCGCTAGGTCGAGCTGCACAATCACTCGAGTAGCGGTCGATTGCAGCGCAGTCTTTAACATCGACATTCCGAAAGCGACTCGCCCGCTCAACCATCGAGGGGCGTTGGGTGAAAGCCAATCACCGCCTTCCTTGACCTTCGCAATCACGTCGGCACTCATTCCAAACGACGCGACGCCAAGAAAAAAACGCGTCTCTTGTTCGCCGTGGTTCCCCACATAAGTTACGCGGCCGACATCAATCTTTCGCGTGACACCAGCGCGCAGGATTTGCGCAGCATCGCGCGCGCGGGTGGGAATCCCGAGCGTCCGGCGAAAGTCGCCGCCGGTACCGCTGGGCAGGATTCCGAGTTCGGCGTTCTTGCCGGAGAGCAGGATTCCATTGGCGACTTCGGAAACAGTGCCGTCACCGCCGCAGGCGATGATCAGTCGTGTGCCTTTTCGTGCAGCTTCAGCCGCGATGTCAGTTCCCTGTCCGGGTCGCTCGGTGAAAACAGGTTTGAAGGCGCCGAAGTGTGAGCCAAGGTCACTCGCGATCTGCGGCCACGATTTTCGGGTCGCACCGGACGCGGATTCGGGGTTGATGATGATTAGGGGTAGCAAACTCGTTTATTCCCAGGGGGCTCAATTAGTACTGAGTGCTGAGTACTAAGTTCCGCATTATCTCGAACTCTGGATCTTGTCGTTTCTAAACGAGAACGTGAAAGCGGTACTCAGTACTCAGCACTCAGTACTTCCTTGCGTACATCTCCCGATCTTGTTCCCCGAGTTCCGCGATCTTGCTCATCACAAAATCCGCTATCTCTTTGTAGGTCCTCAATGAATCTCGCTTGTTCATGAACTCCGCAAAATCCAATTGCTCGCCAAAGTGAACTCGAATCTGTTCTCCTCCGGTCCAGTTTCCCAGCACCTGTTTCGGCAAGTCATTTCCCAGACCCGCGATGAAGATCGGAATTACCTGCGGCGACGCGTCTTTTATCAATTTGCCCACACCGGGTTGCGCGCGCAGAAACGAATAGGGATCGTTGCTCTTGTTCCGCGTGCCTTCCGGATGAAAGCCGATCAGATTTCCCGCGCCGGTGCGGCAGATTTCCGTGAGCACGCGGAACGAATACTTATCAAACTCGCGCTTCTCGAGAATTGGTTTTTCACCAGATGCAAAGAACGGCGGGAACATAGACCACCAGCCCATCACCAAGTTCACAAAAAGACCCAGCGGTGATTGATAGAAGAAACGACCCCGCACCGGAAAGAAGAGTTGTTTCCGCCACTTTGTGTGACGGAACAACGCGGTGGAAACCGTGTACATATCGAAGAACGAACGGTGATTAGCGACCAGGAGAATTGGTCGCTCGTGCGAAACGGCCTCGACATGCTCCAGGCCGTAGATGCTCATGATGTTGTAAGTGGCGAGATGGATCCAGCCGGCGCCCATCGTGCTTTGGCACCAGGTCCAGAACCGTTTCCAATGGCCGTGGTTCATTCGAAAGACGAGGCGAAAGGCGAATCGTTCAAAAGCTGTGAGGACAGCAAACTCTTCGTCTGAAGGCTTGGTTAGTTGTCCAAAGTCCAAGGTCCAGACTCCAAAGTCTGTCTCGCCAGCGGCCCCGGTTGGCTTTACGACTCCTGGTTCGGGACGTTCGACATTAGACATGGGACTCTGGATTTAGCTTCAGGGACTTTGGACTGTGGACTTTGGACTTTGGACTTTGGACTTTGGACTTTGAACTTCCTTACAGGACTTTGGACTTACTTCTAGTCTATCGAAAAGTATTTTGCGTCCGGGTGGTGAACGATGATTGCAGAAGTTGATTGCTCAGGGTTGAGTTGAAACTCTTCGGTCAGCTCGACTTCGATACGAGCGGGGTCGATCAACTCAAAGAGCTTCGCCTGATCTTCGAGGTTCGGACACGCGGGATAACCAAAGCTGAAACGAGAGCCTTGATAAGCTTGATGAAATAACTTAGTCACCTCAGCCGCATCCTGCCCCGCGATTCCAAGTTCCTCGCGAATGCGCTTATGCCAGAGTTCGGCGAGGGCTTCCGCCGACTCAACACTGAGCCCGTGAAAATAGAGGTAGTTGGTGTAGTCGTCAGACTTGAACAATTCCTGCGCATATTGCGTCGCACGCCCGCCCATCGTGACGAGATGAAATGCGACTGTGTCCATCCGGCCCGACTCAACTGAGGCGAAGAAGTCTGCCAGACATAGATTCTTTCCTGCCGGCTGACGCGGGAAGGTAAATCGCTGGCGCTCAGTCTGCTGATCGTCCTGATAGATGATTAAGTCGTTGCCTGACGATTGGGCCGGGAAGTAGCCATAGACTACTCGCGGTGTCAGCAGTTGTTGGTTCTTGCTACGCTCCTTCAACTCTTCATAGATCGGTCGCACTGTTTTCCGCACCAGTTCCTGATACTGTTCGGGTGGTGTTCGGCCCTGCTTGAACTGCCACTGTCCCTTGAACAAAGCAGTTTCGTTGACGAACGCGAATACCTCGTCGAGCGAAATATCGTCCACGACGCGCGAACCGTAAAACGGCGCGGCAGGAATGGCGACGTCTGTCCGCACACCGGAACGCTTGGTATGAGTTGTGTCGCCTTTGATCTTAGTGACGCCACGCGGCTTTAATGGTCTGCGAATGCCGAGCTTTGCTTCCTCGCCAATGAGATCTTCCACATCTTCAACGTCAGCTTCGGGCGGGTTGCCTGCTGCGGCGCCCTCCCTCACGGTCGGGCTACTGCCCCGTACCAGATTCACCTCCATCTCCGCGTCTCCGTGTCTCCCCGGCTCAGCGTCCCCGTTGCCGGCCACGAGCTTGTCCATCGTATGCAGACCAGCAAAGGCGTCACGAGCGTAGTAAAGCGTGCCCTGATAGATCGATTTCAGATCGTCGTCGACATACTTGCGCGTCAGGGCCGCGCCACCGAGCACTACCGGAACTATGATCCCGCGCTCGTTCATGAGTTCGAGATTCTCTTTCATGATGAGCGTCGATTTAACGAGCAGCCCACTCATGCCAATTGCATCCGCACGATGCTCCTCATGCGCCTGCAGAATATTGTCGATGGTCTGCTTGATGCCAAGGTTAATCACCTTATAACCATTGTTAGTGAGGATAATGTCCACGAGGTTCTTCCCGATGTCGTGAACGTCACCCTTGACCGTGGCCAGCACCATGGTGCCCTTGGCAGTCGCGCCGCCTTTCTTTTCCATGAACGGCTCGAGAAAACGTACGGCAGCTTTCATCGCTTCCGCCGACTGTAGAACGAAAGGAAGCTGCATCTGACCACTCCCGAAAAGTTCGCCCACCACCTTCATGCCTTCGAGCAGAATGTTATTGATGATGTCGAGTGCCGGATGTTTCTCCAACGCGGTCTTGAGTTCGTTTTCGAGACCGATCTTCTCGCCATCAATAATGTGATTCTTGAGACGCTCTTCTACGGTCTCGCCCTTACTCGCCTTCTTGGCAGACTTTGCTTTAACACCTTCGAAAAGCGTCGTGAACTTCGTCAGCGGATCGTAAGTGCAAACTTCGCCTTCGAATATTCGTTGGTCGTAAATCAACTCTCGAGCCACTTTGAGTTCCTGTTCACCAATGCGATTCAGTGGCTCGATCTTACTCGCGTTAACGATCGCCGCGTCCAGTCCGGCCTCCACAGCGTCGTGCAGAAACACCGAGTTGAGCACCACGCGCGAAGCGGGATTCAGACCGAATGAGATGTTCGAAACCCCAAGAATCGTAAAGCAACCAGGAAGTTCAGCCTTGATTCGACGAATCGATTCAATCGTTTCGAGCGCGTTGCGACGGTCCTCTTCGATTCCGGTTGAAATTGGCAGCGCCAGCGGGTCAAAGAAAATATCACCAGCGGGCAAACCGAGTTCACCAGTGGCCTGTTCGTAGGCTCTCTTGGCGATCGCAAACTTGCCGTCCGCCGAGCGGGCCATTCCTTCTTCATCGATCGTCCCGATTACCACGCTGGCGCCATATTCTTTCGCGAGTTCGATAACTTTGCTGAAGCGCGGAACGCCGTCTTCGTAGTTCGTTGAATTGAGAATCGACTTGCCGCCCGCGTGTTGCAGTCCGGCTTCCATCTTCTGCCACTCGGTTGAGTCAAACATCAGTGGCAGCTTGATGTTGGTAACCAGACGCGAGGCGAGTTCGTGCATGTCCTGCTCGCCATCACGGCCCACAAAGTCGACATTCACGTCCAGCACGTGTGCGCCTTCGCGCTCCTGATCTTTTGCAAGTGCAACCAATCCGTCCCAGTCTTCCGCGTTCAACAGGTCGCGCATCTTCTTTGAGCCGCTGGCGTTCACCCGCTCACCGACAATCAGAAAGGAAGTGTCCTGCACGTACGGCTGTTGAAAGTAGATCGACGAAGCTGCCGAGACTAGTTTGGCATCGCGAGCCTTTGGAGTAATGCGCTGCATCGCTTCAACGACCAGTTTCAAATGTTCGGGTCTGGTCCCACAGCAACCGCCGACGATATTCACACCAAAATCTTTCGCGAAGTGGACGACCTGCGCGGTAAATGTTTCCGGCGTTTCGTCGTAATGCATT
>JBGTLE010000380.1:0-15118 GCA_041744295.1 Pyrinomonadaceae bacterium
ATTGCGACCGCTTGCGACAACCATTCCGGTTTGGTAATCGCCACCTCTGTTTCCCAACACGATTGAGACCGTCCCTGAGGCATAGCTAGTCACCGCAAGATCCGCGACACCGTCGCCATTGAGGTCACCAGACGCAAAGGACGAAGGAGAGACACCGACCGAAAATCCTCGGGCTGGCGCGAACTTGCCCTTACCATCTCCAGCCAGGATCGAAACGCTATTTGACCTCGCATTGGCTGTTGCTAAATCGAGTTTCCCGTCTGCATTGAGGTCTGCGGCCACAATCCAGATTGGCCGCGACCCAACTGCAAAAACTTCCTGCTTAACGAATCCACCTTTCCCGTCACCGAGGAAAAGCGACACATTGTTGGGGCCGTCGTTCGCGATAGCGAGATCGATCTTGCGATCGTTGTTGAAGTCACCACTCGCGATTGAGCGCGAACCGGGGCCGCTTACGAAATCAGCGTGTTTACTGAAGCGACCATTGCCGTCGCCTTTAAGGATTGCGAGCGAACCCTTACGAGGATCTGTAAGGGCCAGATCGGGGTTGCCATCTCCGTCAAGATCACTCACGACAGCTTCCGCGGGATCTAGACCTGCCTCAGACTCGATGGTCTTGCCGAAGCTGCCGTCGCCATTCCCTGGCAAGGCAGAAACATTACGCGATGTAAGGTTTGGAACGATGAGATCCGGACGGCCGTCTTTGTTGATATCCGCGACTACGACAGTGCGCGGTCCAGAACCGACTGGGTAACTAGTGGCGGGGGAAAACTCGCCTTTTCCTTTTGCCAGCAGGATCGAAATACTGTTTGAAGTGTAGTTCGCAACCACCAGATCAGGCTGGCCATCCTTATTCAGATCTGAAGCAGTCACCGAACGAGGTCCCTGTCCAACGGGCAGGTTCGCACTCGGCAGAAAGTGTCCGCGCCCGTCACCCAGTAGAATGCTTACGTAAGCCGAATCCTGATTTGCCACTGCCAGGTCTGCGTGTCCGTCCGCATTAAGATCCGCAATCGCTACTTGCTCAGGACGTTCTCCAACACCATAGCTCCGAGCGGCAGCGAATCCGCTCTCACTGCCCATGATGAGCGAAAGATCGTTAGAGCCGAAGTTCGCCACCAGCAGATCATTCTTCTGGTCCTTGTTGAGATCGATAATCGCTATTGCCGAAGGACCCGCGCCGGCGACGTAGTTTGTCGCGGCTGAAAAATTACCTTTTCCATCACCGGTTAAGACCGAAATATTGTTAGCCGTGGAATTTGCAGTCACCAGATCGATCTTGCCGTCACCGTCAACGTCGCCGGCCTGCAAAGAGAAAGGCCCTATCGGTACTGGTAGATTCATTGCAGTCTCAAAACCGGAATTG
Organism: Pyrinomonadaceae bacterium; assembly: GCA_041744295.1. Classification (GTDB taxonomy): domain Bacteria; phylum Acidobacteriota; class Blastocatellia; order Pyrinomonadales; family Pyrinomonadaceae; genus PSRF01. The sequence goes on from JBGTLE010000380.1 coordinate 1,367, forward strand.
CCTTTAGCTAGTAGTACCGAAACGTTGCTCGACTTCGCATTGGCAATAGCGAGATCAGCCTTACCGTCGTTATTGAAATCAGCGGAGATAACTGCCACGGGTTCAGTCCCTACCAGATATCGTTCAGACGAGCGGAAACCACCCAGGCCGTCGCCAATCAGGATCGAGATGTTGTTTGAACCGCCGTTGGCGACCGCGAGGTCGAGCTGCTGGTCCCCATTAAACTCACCAACCGTTAAATGCCGCGGTGTCTTGCCGACGGGCACACGACTCGACGGGACCAGGACACCCTTGGTATCTCGCAGCATGATCGAAACGTCGTCGGAACCGCTGTTGGCGACGGCCAGATCCGACAGGTCATCGCCGTTAAAATCCGCGGCCACGACAGCAACAGGATTCTTACCGACAGCGATTGTGCGTTCGACGAGAAAACTCTGGCCGCACCGATCCGGTGTCTGAGGATTCGCCGCTGAGCCGGTGACAATAAGCAGAAGAACAGTGAACAAGCGAAAGGATTTCATTTTAGTTTGGGTGCTTTTGGAAACTCGACGCTAAGGCGTCGCTAAATACTCAAATTTCAGGGGGAGCGCTGGATTGGAGGGTAGTGCTCCGTTAGTGTGGTTGGACTGTACAGTGGCAATGAAGTCAGTACCGAAACGTGGTAGCGTCGGGTCACTGCTGCGGATATCAACTGTCATGCGTGTTCCTGCTTTAAACCTCGCCGGCAAGAGCCGACGCTACAAGCGTTTCGGTACTGACTTTGTCGCTGATATACGAAGGCTGCGTCTGGAGTGCCGCCCCTGGAAGTGGCGAACGATGCTTCCCAACAACTCGAAGTCCTATTGCCGCAACCAGCCGAGCAAACCGTAAAGAACGGTTTCGCGGTTCTCTTCGTAGATGGCCTTTGTGAGCGGGATACCCATCGGACAAGCTTTGACGCAGTTCTGCGCGTTACCGCAGTTTGAGATGCCATCATCCTGCACAATTGCTTCCAACCGTTCGTCCCGATTCATTTTCCCGGTTGGATGCATGTTGAAAAGGCGTACCTGTGCGATTGCCTGCGGCCCGATGTACTGATCTTCGTCGTATTGCGGACAGGCTTCGAGACAGCAGCCACACGTCATGCAGCGCGAGTAGGCATATCGCTCCTGCACGTCTTCCTGATCCATGCGAGCACCGGGTCCGAGATCGTGAGTGCCATCGAGTTCAATCCACGCGTTCACTCGTTTCAGGTGATCGAACATCTGCGAGCGATCAACGACGAGATCGCGAACGTTGGGGAACTTCGACATCGGCTCGAGCTTGATCGGTTGCTCGAGCTGATCGATTAAGGCCGAACACGACTGGCGCGCGCGCCCGTTGATGACCATCGTGCAGATGCCGCACACCTGCTCGAGACAGTTCATCTGCCAGACGGGTGGCGTGGTGCGCATGCCTTCCTTCGTGATGGGATTCTTTTGAATCTCCATCAAGCACGAAATGATATTGAGATTCGGACGATAGGGAATTTCGAATATCTCCCAATGTTGAGGCGAGTCTGGATCGGGCCGGCGACGAATGTGAATCTCGACGCTTTTCGGCGTTGCGTGTTTGTGGGCGGAAGTATGGGTCGCGCTCATTGTAATTTTCCTCCCGCCTCGTCGATTGACTTGCCCTGTTCTTTTCGGGTCTCTGGCTCACGCGCCGGATTGTCGCTTTGCTGCTCTTTGTCCTGACCCCAAATCGTTGGCCCACTAAGACTCGCCGGTTTCTGTTCCGTCCCCGGCTGAGGAACTTGCGGCGCGCCTTGCTTCGCAGATCCCGCAGATGCCGTCGCGCCCTGTTGCTTGCCTTTGCTGTAATCACGTTTACGCGGTTCTATCAGCGAAGTGTCGACCGGTTCGTACGAGAACACGGGGCCTTCACCGGAATACTCGGCGATCGTGGTCTTGAGAAAGTGTTCGTCGTCGCGATCAGGAAATTCCGGTTTGTAATGCGCACCACGAGATTCATTGCGGTTGAGTGCGCCCAACGTGATCACGCGTGCCAGCTCTAACATGTTTGCCAGATGCCGCGCATGTGGCAATGCCATCGTGGCCCAAAGGTTGGAATCGTTAATCGAGATTCGCTTGTAGCGATCCATCAGCTCGAGCAGCTGGTTGTCGGTCGCCTTGAGTTTGTCGTTGTAGCGAACCACCGTCACGTTGTCGGTCATCCACTTGCCCATTTCCTGGTGTAACACGTACTGGTTCTCACTCCCGGATTGCTTGATCAAACCCTCGTTTATTTCCTGTTGGAGCTTTAGCTCCTGGTCATGAGCTCTTGAGCTCTCCGTCCCATTGCGCTCGACGTTCTGCGCAAACTCGAGCGCCGCTGGCGCCGCGACAAAACCCCCGTAGACACAACTGACCAGCGAATTTGCGCCCAGGCGATTAGCGCCGTGAATCGAATAGTCACATTCTCCGGCAGCTAACAAACCCGGAATATTCGTTCGCTGATTGTAGTCAACCCAAAGTCCACCCATCGAGTAATGAACGCCGGGAAAGATGCGCATCGGAACATGACGTGGATCGTCGCCTACAAACATCTCGTAGATTTCCAGAATCGCGCCGAGCTTTCGATCCAGCGTCTCGGCCGGGATATGGGTCAAGTCTAGATACACCTGGTTCTCACCGCCCACGCCATAACCATCGAGACAAACCTGGAAGATTTCGCGGGTCGCAATGTCACGCGGAACCAGGTTTCCATACGCGGGATAGTTTTCTTCGAGGAAGTACCAGCGCTCACCTTCGGGAATCGATGCCGGCGGCCGCAAGTCGCCTTTCTTCTTCGGCACCCAGACTCGCCCACCTTCACCGCGCGCGGATTCGGACATCAGTCGAAGTTTGTCTTCGCCGGGAATTGACGTCGGATGGACTTGAATGAACTCGCCGTTTGCATACTTCGCGCCCTGCTGATAACAAGCCGATACAGCACTGCCGGTACAGACCATTGAGTTTGTCGACTTGCCGTAGATCAAACCCGGCCCGCCCGTCGCCATGATTACGGCGTCGGCGGGAAAGGCTTTCAGCTCGAGCGTCTGCAAGTTCATCGCGATCAGACCGCGACAAACCTGATGGTCATCCAGCACGAGTGACGTCATCTCCCAGTGCTCGAACTTCCTGACTTTACCGGTTACTTCGAAGCGACGAACTTGTTCGTCTAAGGCATAGAGAAGTTGTTGTCCGGTGGAGGCGCCGGCGAACGCGGTGCGGTGATGTTTAGTGCCACCAAAGCGGCGAAAGTCGAGCAGCCCTTCTTTCGTGCGAGAGAAGGGAACGCCCATGCGATCGAAAAGATAGATGATCGAAGGCGCCATTTCGCACATGGCTTTTACCGGCGGCTGATTCGCGAGAAAGTCACCGCCGTAGACCGAGTCGTCAAAGTGTTCCCAGGTCGAATCGCCTTCGCCTTTGGTGTTTACCGCCCCGTTAATTCCACCCTGGGCACAAACTGAATGCGAACGCTTAACGGGAACGACGGAGAACAGATCAACTGACTGGCCCGCCTCGGCAATCTTCATTGCGGCAGCAAGTCCGGCAAGGCCACCGCCGACAATTGCGATCCTGGTACCGTTACTTGCCATGGTTAAAGTATCCCTCCCAGAAGACCGCCCGGTCGGATGAAGGCCACCGCCGCGTTGATGCCAACGAGCAGCAGGACAACACCAAAGCCGATACACGCATATCCCGTAAGTCGCTGCGCTCTTTCACCAATTGTGATGCCCCAATCTACAAGGAACAGCCAGATGCCGTTTGCGAGATGCCAAACCGTCGCCGTGATTCCAACCATGTAGATGAGGAAGATCGGCCACATCTGGAACTCACGCGAAACAATATCAAACGCCAGGTCGGGACGGTGGGCCACCGACGTTGTGTTCAACCCGGGAACCATGCCAAACCGGAAGTTGAGTACGTGGAACAGAATAAAGAAGAAGAGAATCACACCGGTAATGCGCTGGATTAAATAGAACCAGTTGCGCGGATACGGATAGTTAAGATTGTTTGGACGCGCTTCCCAGGTGATCACCAGGCCGTAGACGGCGTGATAGATGAGCGGTATAAAGATGCCACCGATTTCAACCAGGAGAATGTAAGGGATCGCTTGTAGGTCGGCGACAGCCTCGTTGAACTTCGCCGCTCCACCGATTGCCTTTGAGTTGGTGTAAAAGTGTTCCAGCAGAAAGATACCGAGGGGCATGATGCCCGAAAGCTGATGCAGCTTGCGCAAGACGAACGTCCTGCTCAAATGGATCGCCAAGTGGACACTCCTTTGCCGAGCTTTAGGTTGAAAGCCATTGCAGGTTGATCAGGCAGGTTGAATATGAGTTTCACGGAACGACTAAATTATATTGAGAAGTAATCAAAAAGCCAAACTGACTGTTTGCTGGAGTGATGCAGTCAGTACCGTCACGCGGCAAGCATCGGGTCCAAGCACAACTCACTCAACCTCGTGGTGTCAGTTAGTACCGTCACGCCGTAGCGTCGGGTTAAAGTTGCAAGGACGAGTCGTCGGGATATTCTGTGCGGGTGACCGACGCTACCTCGTTACGGTACGGACTTCATTACGGCGGTCAAGATCCTGATCATGAACAGCCTAACCAATCTTTCTGCAGCTCAACTAATCCAGCAGATCCGCGAGAAAGTCATCTCTCCGGTCGAGGTCATCGATCAGCACCTTAAACACATCGCGAATCTCAATCCGAAGCTGAACGCGATCGTAACGTTGGCGCCGGATCTAAGGGAGCAGGCAAGTCGGGCCGAAGCCGCCGTGATGCGCGGCGCTGAACTTGGCCCACTTCACGGCTTACCGATTACCATTAAAGACACGATAGAAACACGAGGCCTGCGAAGCACCAGCGGCTCTGCCATGCGAGCCAATTTCGTTCCCGAAGCGGATGCACCCGCCGTCGCCAGATTAAAAGCGGCTGGCGCAATCATTCTCGGAAAAACAAACGCGGCCGAGATGGCGATGGACTACAACGCCGACAACCCGGTCTTTGGTCGCACCAACAATCCTCATGACCAAACACTGTCGCCCGGCGGATCAAGTGGAGGCGAAGCAGCAGCAATCGCCACTTACATGTCAGCAGCCGGTTTGGGCAGCGATCTCGCAGGCTCAATTCGTATTCCCGCACATTTTTGCGGTGTCGCGGGTTTGAAACCAACAACGGGCAGAATCCCCGGTGAGGGACAGTTTCCTCCCAGCACCGGACCATATTCGCTGGGCGCGGTGATTGGGCCGATGGCGCGCTGCGTCGAAGATCTCGAACTGCTTTTCTGCGTGCTCGCGGGAGTTGAATCGAGTTCGCTTAGCCGTGAGTCGCTACGCGGCCAACGCGTGGCCTGGTATGCGGATGATTCAGTTGCGCCGGTGACTGACGAAACACGCGCCGCAGTGAAGGCCGCGGCGCACGCGTTGTCTGATGCGGGACTGGTAATTGAAGAGACTCTTCCGCCTGGTATCGAGCGTGGTCATGACTTATGGCTGCAACTCTTTGCTCGTGCTTCGGTGGTCCAGTTGCGCAATGTATACCAGGGACATGAAGATCAAGGTGGAGACTTTGTCAGGTGGCGACTTGCGACGGCCGACGACACGCCGGCTCAAACTCTCGATCAATATATTGAGTCCTGGATGGAGCGAGATCGCTTGCGAGAGAAGTTGTTGCAATGGATGTCTGCCGTGCCACTGCTCGTTGCGCCAGTCGGTTCGGTTAACGCGCCTAAACACGGAGCGTTAAAGGCTTCTGTCAATGGAGCAGCAGTGAGTATGTTCAAAGCTTTCAGTTACTCGCAGACCTTCAACGTTTTCGATCTCCCAGTGGTTTGCATTCCAGTTGGCCGCTCATCTGATGGCTTGCCGATTGGGGTGCAGATCGCAGGGCTGCCATTTCAAGAGCGAATGGGACTGGCGGCGGCGAAAATTGTGGAAGAGGCGATTAGTGACTGGCGAGATGAATTTTGAGACGGGAGGACGGACGATAGATATCGCAAGACGAGACGGAAGAGTTTTCTGACTAGGGCCGCTTATTGCTTGGCGAACTACCGGCTCTATACATTAGTTCCTCAGCTGCGGCTTTCGCATCAGTGGAAGCTGACTGGGGGTAATCGATGATCGCGTCAGCGATCTGTCGCGCTGGCGCGCTAAGATGCTCCAGGATGACGCCCCACTCACCTTTTGGATTTCGGGCGATCAGGCCTAGACCGTAGCCTTCAGCGAAAGTAAAAGGTTCACTCACTGTTGAATCTCCTTTGAAACCAACAAAACCTTGAGCATTTTGCACAGCGTCTTCGTCAGTGTCAATAGCCTTGCCTGGGGCGGCGCTCATATTAGCTCCTTACGTAATGAATTCCTGAAAGTGTAGGGTATCCGGTCATCCCACCATCGTCACGGCCGTCTGCCGAATATTCCCATACCAGCTTGCGCGAGAGGCTTAGGATAACTCCCTCCATGTTGGGTGGCAATTCAATACTGACAGCCTCACCGCTAGCGTCCTTCCAGAGAGCCACGGCCCTCGAACCAGTATGTACGTTCGGTGGGCGACTTAGTTCCGCCATACCGACACTAGTCAGGGTGAGCACTGACGAGCCGGGATCGTCGGCGAGTACCGTGGCATAACGAGCAGGCCAGCGTGAGGATAATTGAGGACCGTCCATCAGTAGTGCTATCACCAGATTGGGTCCCACTGCTCTCACAAGTTCGCTAATTGGATCCTGACGCGCCAGATCCTCACATATTAGTGGGCAAACCGTCAGCCAGTCATCCAGGACAACAAAGTGAAGCTCTCGGGAGCCGATTGAAATGTGTTCCCACCAATTAGAAGCCACGTCCAAACAACTCCCCAAACCGTACTGCACGATTTGTCGCTTATCCAAGCGCCAGCGATGGTGCTTGTCTTGGGGGCAGATCAAGGGTTTTCCTGGAAAGGGAACATCAAAATGTAGATAGTTCCTCGCCGCCCGGGACTTCTCGTTTACTGGGCCACGAACTCCACAGATCAGAAAGACGCCCTCAGGCATCAGGTAATCGCTGATTTGCTGATACTCGGCGTGTGTAAGCGCCAACTCCGGGAATACCACACCATCGATCTTTGTGACGGTGCTTCTGGCGTTGGTCAGCATTTGCATTAACTTGGCGATGAGTTCCGCTGACTGATGGTTGGCGCCTGGCGGATTGTATTCGAAGAACCCGAACCCTTTAGGCATATCCCTTAACTGCGCGCGACTCGTTGGAACACTTGTAAAATGAGCCGGAGCTACGTTTAGAGGCCAGGGCGCGAGCAGTAAATTCAAGCAATGACGTTTCTCTTTGGGAATACACTCAGCCCACTTAGCTCTTACATCTCCAGCGGGGCAAAGTGCCACATGGTGAGTCAAAGAGCGCATCGTAAGGCCGCTTTGAGGTGTGTGAAGTTTGGGCAGTACTCTGACCGTCGAGTGGCTTACCTGCTTGCACAAAGTTGACACATTAAAGCGGACCCACGTCTCGAAAAGTCTCTTAGAGGCGTCCTCCAGAAAGGCCGGCATTTCCTCCTTTGCCGTACCAGTAGCAGAACTCAACAGGGTGCAACCTACGCCGGCGCAGGCTTCGTCGGCTACGGCCGAGAGTTCCAAAAGTGTGCCGCACAACTCTTCATCATCACAAATGTTGAAGACCGGCTTATCTCTCTTTTGGATGAGTTTGCGGTGCAATTCGACAACCTCAGCGGGTGGCTGCGCCGGATCATCTCTCCATTGGAGCCCCAGACCCCTTATCTTGTCGACCCATGGCTTGAGACCTGATGATGATCGATTCCATCGCTCGACGGCGTGAGTATAGGCGCCTGACTTCACCAATATTGCCGCCACTAACGCGAAAACGTCCGGAGGCCAAGTCAGAAAGTGGTCTTCAGCCCACACTCTGGGAGCAAGGTATCCAGCAAACTGTTCAACGGTGAGTTCGCCGCCAAAACTCGGTCCCGGGTTTTCGTTAACTTGAGAGGACATTGAGGACATCCTTTGCAGCGAGGGAAAGAGGTTCGAGGTCCGCGAAGTCTAGCACCTTATCAGCCGGGCTGCACATGAAATGTCGCTTGCAAACAAACGTTTCGTTACCTTCGCTGAACTTGTCTTAGAAGATTCCATACAGCGCAGGAGTAGCAGTACTCCGCTCTTCCTCTTAGACCTTTCGATCCGATATAGTCTGAGACAGTGGCTGTCGACTGAATTTACCCGAGGCGGGTCTGACTTTAGGAGTCAAAAACAATGGATGTCTTTGCAACAATGGCCGCATTTATTTTCTTCGGCTTCCTGGCGATCGTGCTTTTGGTGATCGCTGCGAAAACCATAAGGATTGTTCCCCAGGCATCGGTGATGCTGATTGAAAGGTTGGGCCGGTTCGATAAGGTCGCGAGCAGCGGCCTGAACTTGTTGATGCCGTTTCTGGATCGACCGCGAGCTGTCTTCTGGACCAACAGCCGGCCCGGTATGACGTCCATCGATCTGCGAGAGCAGTACATTGATTTACCTCCGCAGCCAGTGATTACGCGCGATAACGTTACGATTCATGTCGACTCAGTTGTCTATTGGCAGATCACAGATCCGGTAAAGGCGGTTTACGAGATGAACGATCTCGTAGGCGGCATCGTGCAGTTGACTATTACGGGCATGCGGTCTGTGATGGGTGAAATGGATTTGGACCACACGCTGTCATCGCGCGATCAAATCAATTCTAAGCTGCGGTTGATTCTGGACGAAGCAACTGACAAGTGGGGAGTCAAAGTCACGCGCACCGACGTAAAAAATATTAACCCGCCCGAAGACGTGCGCATCACGATGGAGAAGCAGATGACTGCGGAACGAAACCGCCGCGCGTTGGTGCTGCAGGCCGAAGGCGATCGACAGGCGGCGATTACTCGTGCAGAGGGTGAGAAGCAGGCTGCGGTCACGCGGGCGGAGGGCGAAAAGGAGTCGGCGATTTTGCAGGCTGAAGGCGCAGCCCAGGCGCGTTTGCGCAATGCAGAGGCTGAGTCGGAAGCGATCACTCGAATTGCACAAGCCATTGGCGCAGGCGATCCGGCGCACTATCTGATTACGACTCGTTACATCGAAAGTCTGCGCGATATGACGCGGACGAATAATTCCAAAGTGATATTCATGCCGGTTGAGACTTCAGCAATGCTGTCGAGCATTGGCGTGATCAAGGAAGTACTTTCGCAGACTGGTGAGAAGAGTGGGGAAGACACTCCGCCGACGCGACCGAGGCAGTTGCCGAACTCGTAAAGCAGATGCTGGATGCTGGATGTTAGATGTTGGTGGGCTACGAACTAACATCTGGCATCCAACATCTAACAACTACCTAAAATGATGCTGAGACATCCTCGTATGTTTCGATCCCTTGCTGCTCAATTCACTCCTCATCACAACCAATTCCGAAACCAGAACCTCAATCGGGTCGAATCCCATCTGCATATGAACTCGCGCCAGCTCGCGTGCGCCTGATGGTTTTCGCAATCGAGTTATGGTGAGGTGGGGATGAAAGGGCCGTGGCTCTTTCCGAAAGCCTTCGACCGCACATTCTTCCTCCAGTCGAAGCTGCAGCTCTGCGAGCTTGCTCGATGGGTCATCGATTCCTATCCAGAGCACGCGGGGCGCGCCGAATTTTGGAAATGCTCCCGTTTGTGAAAGGGAAATAGAGAATGGGTTGAGTCCAGCGACCGCGCGTGATGCCGCTTGCGCCAAATTCGCCAGGCGCTCGGCTGGGACGTTGCCAAGAAACTTGATGGTGAGATGAAGGTTACTCTCGCGGCCCCAACTTGCCTGCGCGTTCGGCACCAACTCGCGTAAGCGATCAATGTGTTGCATAACTCGCGCGCGCCCTGCGGCCGGAAACTCAATCGCGCAGAACAAACGGAGCAGCGAAGAAGGAGTGAGAAAAGAAAGTTGAGAGATGCTGGGCTTTGGACTTTGCTCTTTGGTCTTTGATTCTTCCAACAGCGACTTATTCATCGTATCTGGCCTGCTGGGTAAGCAACCGAAGACCAAAGTCTAAATCCAAAGACCTGGTCCTTGAGCTAGGGCTTCACCGGTTCAATAGTGATCGTCTGTTTTGCCGCATTCAAGATCGCCGCGTCCGTGAAAGGAAAGACGCGTGGCGTTACGTTGCGCCAGTCCGCAAGCTGATCGCTCCAATGCGCGCTCGCGGGCAAGCCGGATTCGCCGGTTGTTATTCCGTGTTGTGTCTTGTCCCAATCACTCGGGTCTGCAATCAGTCGCATTGAAACTGCCGCCCCAACATTCACTGTCGCTCCTACCATGAACGAAGTTCCGTTCTGCGGAAAAGGCGCAATCGTGAATTGAAGCCCAATGAGCGGCGCAGCAGCGAGTGGATGCGGGAATCTTGCTTTCACCAGGTTGCCCCAGGTCCACTGTGCTTCATCGGCGCCAATGTTCCTGGTCAACGCAGCGCGGGCATCGTTATGACAAGCGCGCAAGAGCTCGGCATAACTGGCAAACTCTTTGGGAAGCCAATCCTTCGCTTGCTCAGTAAGGATGCGATCAAGAGTGGTATCAAAGTTAGTCCAGCCGTAAGCCTTCGCTCTGTCTTCGCCGATCGCGGCATTGATAATCCGAGTCCGAAAGGCAATGCGCATCTGCGCGAGCATTGGCGCGACCCGCGAATCAACATTTAGCTGCCCGTCCCATTTCTCGAACGAAGCAATGGTCTCTTGCAGCTTGCCATCCGCTTCTGCGCTGAGTTGCGATGGCGGCAGAATCTTTACCGCCTCGCGCGCGAAAGTTACGCCTGCGATTGTGTACACGTCACCTAAAACCGCGCGAAAGTCTGCGGCAGTCATTTTTTTCTTCTGCTGTAGTAGTTCAAGAATCCTTCGAGCGCGGTAGGGCTGTGCCCACGAGTGAGTGAGAAAATGCTTGTAATCGTTTCCCACAATTCGTTGATTGGCGGTGACGATTATTCCTGAGGACGGATTGAAGAGTTGGGGCAGTTCCTCGAAAGGAATGAAGCTGGTCCACTGGCCGGCGTCCGTGCTGCCATCGTAAGGCGTGCTGCCATCGCCGCTCTTGCGAATGGGCACGATTCCCGCGGCGTAGTAGCCGATGTTTCCTTCCTTATCGGCATAGACCATGTTCTGCATCGGCCCCGTGTAACTGCGCAAAGCGGTAACAAACTCTTTCCAGCTGCGCGAGCGGTTTAAGGAATACGAGATGTCCGGCTTGTTGAGTTTCGGATCAAGCGCAGTCCAGCGCAACGCATATCGTTTACCGGAACGTTCCAACACGATGGGACCATTTCTGGTAACCGTCACGTCGAAATTTATCGTGTCCGTCGTGGTGTCGGCGAATCCCTTGCGAACTTTAATGGCTTCATGTCGAACCTGGGCGTCCTGCCAACCAGTTGGCGTTTGATAGCGCGTGGGATTCTGGGAATCAAAGGTCTCAACATACAGGTCCTGAACATCGGGGCCGACGTTCGTGAAGCCCCAGGCGATGTGATCGTTGTGACCAATTACGATTCCCGGTAGTCCGGGTGCGGTCACGCCGGCCACGCGAACTCCGGGCGCCGAGAGATGCACGAGGTGCCAGATGGGCGGCGCCGAGGGAGCCAGATGCGGATCGTTCGCCAACAGCGGCTTTCCCGAAGCAGTGTGCTTGCCACTGACCACCCAATTATTACTAGCCGCCATTGCTTCTGCGTGGAGGCCGATACGTTCGAGTGACTGCGCTTGAATGCTTTCGTCGTCACTGACGGCGCGGAGCATCTCGGTCGAAATGTTCGCGGCGACTGCGTGTTTCACTATGGGAGCGGAAGCAACCTTCATGCGCTTGTCTTTGCCAACAACTAATACGTCCAGGGGCGATGTGTGAGGAAGCAATGCCGCCAGTTTCTCGGCGGGTAGATCCGCGAGAGCGGCGCGCATCACGTCCAGACGCCAGGTATTGGAGAGTGACTCGAAGAAAAGCTTGACGATGATCAGCGAGTCGGAAGGCGTCCACGGCCGTGGCTTGTATCCGAGTATTTGAAACTCCGGCGGCAGATTCTTCGGATCGAGAGATTCGATGAAAGCATTGACGCCGCGTGCGTAGGCTTCAAGCAGCGCGCGCGAAGCCGTCGGCAGTTGCGCTGCTTCCGCATCTGCCACCTGCGCGAATCCGAAAGTACGGTGCCGCTTGTCCTCTGCCAGCGCGCGTTCCCCAAGGATCTCCGCAAGTTCCCCTCGGGCCGTTCTTCTAAACAGATCCATCTGCCAAAGACGATCCGCCGCGGTAACGTATCCCTGCGCAAAGTAGAGATCCTTATCGCTATTGGCACTAACGTAAGGAATGCCACGTTCATCGCGGCGCACCGTGATCTTTTCAAGCGGACCCTGCAACGTGATCGAAACCGGCGCGGGAGTTTGTAGGGGTGTCCCTCCGTGGGCACCCTTGGTTGTTAAAGAGTTTCCCAGCAGTCCAAGCGTTACGAGGAGGCAAAAAAAGGCATTGATACGGAGGGATTCGAGTCTCATTTAGAAGGTTCCTGAATCAGGTTGGAAATTGCGGCGGCATGGTAGCACAGGAAGCGAGGTCGTTCTCCCGACACGACCTTTCAGGATTTCTACGCCGAAGGCGTTACGACCTCCAGCCCAGGGTTGCGCGCTTTGACGCTACCCTGGACTCAGCGCAGACAATCCGACGCAACCCCGACGGGGTCGTGGCTCTACTCGGCATCGATCCCCAGGGTAGCGCCAAAGCGCGCAAACCCTGGGCTGGAGGCCGCAACGCCTTCAGCGTACAAGGTCGGTGAGATTTGCGTAACCTGCGGATCGCAATTCCAACCAGAGTATTGACGCGACTAAGAGTGGTAACTACAATCGAGACCACCAACAATGCCCCACTTAACACTAAGAAACTTTTACGCGTCGGTCGTCCTGCTGATCTCAATCTGTATCGGCTCCAGCGTTACTGGGCAACAACGTCCATTGCTTACCGAAGACGTGGACATCATTCCGCCAGGCTCGATTCGAATCGAAGCAGGAATAGACTTTCTGCAGGGCGCGAGGTTTCCCGTCTCGGGATTGACAGGCGATCTCACGCGCGTGGGTGTCATCGGCATTAATATTGGGTTCTCTCCTAACTTCGAGTTTCAGATCGAAGGCGTGGCGCAAAACTTTCTGAGCATCAATACCAGAGATCCCGGTGCAATTCCCCTGAACGTCGCGGCTGGCGCCAATACCACGAACGACACGGGCGATTTCATGTTGTCAGCCAAGATCAAGCTGCGGAATGAAACCGCGCGAGGGCCCGCGCTTGGATTCAGATTTGGCGTGCAACTGCCGAACTCAAACCAGGCACGCGGCATTGGTCTGAACCAAACAAATGCGTACGGGTCGGTTCTGATCGGCAAAAAATTCGGACCCGATGGCCGACTCAACACGTTTGGTAATCTCGGCATAGCAATTCTGACCGCGCCGACGGTCCTTTTCACCCAGAACGATGTGCTCACTTATGGTGCTGCGGGCATCTTTCGATTCAACAAGCAGTTCAGCCTCGCCGGCGAAGTAAATGGACGAGCGAACACGCGGCCAGGCGATGGGCCTTTGGGAACTGAATCACAGGCCGAGGCTCGACTCGGTATGCAGATCAGGGCCTCCGGCCTGCGCTTTGATTTTGCCGGCATCAAAGGTCTAACGCGCTTTACCCACAACTCCGGCGTCACCGTCGGCGTCACCTACGACACCCCCTCCGTTTTTGCTCC
>JBGTLE010000381.1:0-7006 GCA_041744295.1 Pyrinomonadaceae bacterium
TTGGGTGTGTTGTTGGCAGTAGCGCTGGTTATTGCCTTCTTCGTGTGGCGCGGGCGGCGTCCGGCTATTGTCACACTTGTACAGCCGAAGCTAACCACCATCACTGAAACCATTGCCAGCAGCGGTCGAGTTGGAGGCGCAACTGAAACACTCGTTGGCGCGCAGGCGCAGGGAGTTGTGAAACAACTCTTCGTGAAAGAGGGTGATCGAGTAGCCACCGGTCAGCAGCTCGCGCTCTTAAAGAATGACGTAGCTGAGGCCCAGGTCGCTCAGACTGAGCAGTCCGTGCAAACGGCACAGGCGCAATTGGCCCAAACCGCGCGCGGGCCGTTGAGTTCTGAAGTGGACACGGCTACCGAACAAGTGCGGCAGGCTGAAGCGCAAGTGACGCAGCAACGCGCGGCAGTAGCGCAAGCACAGAAGTCCGTCACCCAGGCACGCGCTCAGATTAACCAGCTCAAAGCTGAGCGCGACCTCGCAACGAAGGAATTATCACGCAGCCGCGCGCTCACCGATCAAGGCATCGTTCCCCGGGCCGAGTACGATCAGAAGCAGACCAATCTGAGAGTCGCTGAGGAGCGTGTCGCCGCACAACAGCAGTCGATCGAGTTAGCCCAAGCCGGTGTGCGACAGGCGCTGGCGGGATTGAAGTCGGCTGAGGCCAACCTACGGGCGCAGCAGGCTCGGCTAAGAACGGTGCAAAGTGGTGCGCGTCCGGAAGATGTGCGGGTGGCGCAACAGCGGCTGCGCGAAGCCGAGCAGGCGGTCAGCGTGGCCCGACAGCAGGCCGGAAACGCGGTCGTGACCGCGCCGTTCGCTGGAATAGTCACGGAGATCACAGCGGAGTTGGGCCAGACGGTCGGTGCGCAAGGTCTCTTAAAACTCGTCAGCGGCGAGTCGGAAATCCGGCTCGATGTGGATGAAAGCAACCTCGCCGATCTAAAGACCGGGCAGACGGCGATCATTTCTTCGAGCACCTTCGCCGATAGCAGTTTTGAAGGAACGGTGACGGAGATAGGGGCCGCCGTGAATGTAGCGCGCGGCACCGTACAAGTTACGGTCAAGCCCAACGATCCGCCCGCCTGGCTGCGCCCCGGCCAGACTGTCAATGTTAACGTTGTGACGTCGAAAAACATCGAGCGTCTGGTTGTGCCTCCGACCGCCTTGACGCGCGCGGGCGATCGCACGGTCGTCTTTGTGATCGAGAACGGCGTCGCTCTGGAGAAGCCAGTGGTTACAAGGGCGCCCACGCAGGAAGGTGTGCCGGTTCTCGCGGGCTTGAGCGCGGACGACCGGATCATCGCCGAGGTGGGCAAGATTAAGGCAGGCGATCGCGTGCGGGCCAAAGGGAAGGAGTAAGCTGTGAACGTTTTTCTGAAAACATTTGTCCCGCGCAAGGTCCGTTTTGAGACCCAATTGGCGTTGCGGCACCTTTTCTCAGGAGGCGGGCAAACGCTCTTGACTGTGAGCGCGGTGGCCGCGGGTGTGATCATCGTGATCTTCATCACGTCACTCATCTTCGGCTTGCAGGGTCAGTTGACCGAACTTCTGACGGACGCCATCCCGCATGTCACTATCACAGTTGAAGAGCCTGAGCCAAAGCCGCTGGAAAACGTTGCCGGCGCACCGCCAGGCGTGATTTCCAGTAGGGTTGAAAAGCAAGCGCCGCAACTCAAGTTCATAGAAAACTGGCCGCAGGTGGTCGAGACAGTGCGGGGACTACCTAACGTCCGGGCCGTCGCGCCCGTTGTCAGCGGGCAGGCATTCGTCTCGAAGGGGGCAAACCCCATCGGTGTGTCGGTGGTCGGCGCAGACCCCGCACTGCAAGACCAGATCGCGCCGGTAACGAAGGACTTAATTACAGGAAAGTATTTGGGTTTGGCCAGCGATGAAATTGTGATTGATGCCGAACTCGCCAAGGACCTCGACGTATCCACCGGCGAACGCATCCGCGTCACTTCGGGAACGGGCGCATCCGATTCTTTCACCATCGCGGGCATCTACAGTCGTGGCCAGGGACGCGGCAGCGCTTACGTCACGTTGCGCACTGGACAGAGCCTCTTCGGTTACGGCACTTCGGTCAACGTCATCTATGTCAAGTTGGTCGACATCTATAACGCTGACAGCGTCGCTGATCGCATCATGGCGCTCCTGCCGTATGAGGCGAAGTCGTGGACGCGGGAGTTTCCGCAGTTCCTCTCGTCGCTACAGGTGCAAACGGCCTCCGCATATCTGATTTCTGGGTTCAGTTTGATCGCTTCGGGTTTCGCCATTGCCGCCGTTCTGATCGTGTCAGTGCTTCAGAAGTCTTCACAGATCGGCATCCTCAAGAGCATGGGCGCGCGGCGGCGGCAGATACTCACCGTGTTCATCTTAGAGGGTCTGGGTGTTGCAATCGTCGGCAGTACGGTCGGTGCGTTGTTGGGCACGGCGATTGTGTTCCTTTTGAGTCTCTTCACTCAGCCGGTCACACGGGTGGGCCAAACTCCGGCACAACTCTTTCCAGTTCGCATCCTGCCCATCTACATCGGCCTGGCAATGCTCGCTGCGATCATCTCGACGGTGGTCGCTGCAGTTCTTCCGGCGCGTAGCGCGGCAAAGATGAACCCGGTGGATGTAATGCGGTAGCAGGAGAAGACGAATGAGCGAAACAAGGGCTCTGACTAAAGAGAAAACTGCCGTCACCACGAAGCTTCCGCCGGTGGTCGTCGAAACGCGCGGCTTGAAGAAAACCTACTTCGGCAATGTCGATGTGCCGGTGCTGTTCGGCGTTGATATCGAGATTCGCGCCGAAGAGTTCGTGGCGATCATCGGGCAATCGGGCAGCGGCAAGTCAACCCTCCTTAATATCCTCGGCGCACTTGATGTGCCGACGGGCGGCACGGTGCTGATCAATGGCGTGGACATTTCCACGCTTGAGGAAGACGAACTGGCCGCCTTACGAAGCGATGAGGTCGGATTCATTTTCCAGGCGCATTATTTGCTCGACGAGTTTACCTGTCTGGAAAACGCGTTGATGCCACTTGTGATTCGTCATGGCGAAGCGAGCGACGAGCAAACCGAACGCGTGATTAGACTGTTGCAGCGCGTGGGCCTGGGAGATCAGATCAACAAGCGTCCCGACGCGATGAGCGGCGGTCAAAACCAGCGCAACGCAATTGTGCGAGCGCTGGCGAATTCGCCGAAGATCATCCTCGCCGACGAGCCCACCGGCAATCTCGATAGCCGTTCTGGTGAAGAGGTGTTCAAGCTGATGCGCGAAATGAACGCGGAAAGCGGCGTGGCCTTTGTGATGATCACGCACGACGACCGGCTGGCACAGGCCGCCGATAGGATCCTGCTCATCGAGGACGGACTGATTCAGGAGATCAGTAAAGATGAACACAGAAAGAGAGTAGCCAGCATCGGTTGAGTGGTCTCTTCTTATGGAACCGAGGACATAACTGAAATTAACTGAAATGGCACTTATTGGATGGCGGTTAACGAATGGCTACTCCTTTACGAAGCCATGAGAATGACTTTTGGGGCAGAAATGCCATCTGCCTCAAAAGACTTTGGGATTCGCATATCCGGATAGTGATAACTTGATCACTCCCGATTGGTTGATGGTGGTATTGAGATCGTACGAGATAAAAGGATTATCCGAGACCAGGACGTAGAAGTCGCGGCTCATCTCCAGACAACAATCGGTGCGGCCCCAGATAGTGGCCGAGTTGATCTTGCTGCACAGACCCGCAGATCGACCTGCCCCTAGGAAATTCAAGGATTGTTAGTGCCGGAAGCGTAGCCGCCCCACTGTGCGCAACTGTGGCTTTGAACCCGTTGCGGGTGATGATTGTGGGACGGTCGAATGGTTGTTCACCCTTACTTGAGAATGTAACTACGGACTCGACCACGGAACGAACACACGAACACTAACACCGTCAGCAACTATTCAACATTCAACCCCTCGCTTCACGACTCAAGCGTGGTCTCCGCACATTCCCTTTGTGTTCGGAATCGCACCCGGATTCGCGTATCCCGGATAGTGATAACTGTTCACTCCCGATTGATTGATCGTGGTGTTGAGATCGTAGGAAGTGAATGGAGAGTCCGAGACGAAGACATAGAAGTCGCGGCTCATCTCCGGACAGCAGTCGGTGCTCCCCCACACTGTTATTGAATTGATTGACTGTACAGACTGCAGATCGACCTGCCACCAGGAGTTCGCATGATAGTTAGTGCCGGAAGCGGAGCCGCCCCACTGTGCGCCATCGGAATTACCGTCCACCGCTTTCGACGCAACCGTCAACGAGTGATGTTGTTCCGATTTGCTTGTCGCATCTTCTGACCGCCCTGATCATACGCGGGCTGGCAAAGGGCAGTTCTTTAGAACCTACAATCCGAATTCAAGTTCCTTGTGCTCGTTGTCGGCCCAGTCCAGTGACCAGAAGTTGAACTCGCTCTCCCTGGCGATCTTGTTCAATATTGTGAGGAGATCCGTATCTGAGCAGCTCAAGTCAACTGAATTAGCGTAGATGCTGGGGCGATGAAAGGCCATTAGTTTTGAGGCGGTAATACCCTTCTCGTTCAGTAACGCCTTCACCTCCGGCAGATCAAGAACGGCCTCTTTGACTTCATATTTAGTGCTGCCAGGCCTGGGCGCGAACCGCTTGATTCGAGTAGTCAGGAGCCTTTCGAAGAACTCATCCGTGCGACCCACAGGAGTGATATTAACCACGCCGTCCCGGATCTCCCATATGTACCGTGGTTCCTGTTTAACGATTAAATCCAGTACCTCCTTCAACGGTGCTCCATGAACCTTCACGTTGAGTAACAGTTCGTACTTTTCTTCACTTCGAGCTACAAAGCCGATGGGGATATCCTGATGCACCGAGAGGTGTCCCAGAACTAATGCGAGCGAGGATTTTTTCAGATCCAGATCGACTGGCTTTTCCAGCAGCAAGGTTTGAGCATCCTGACCGACACATCTCATACCAAGTGCAAGGCAGATTAAGATTGAACAACTCAGCACACTGAGAATACGTAGGGCCATGATCATCAGCTTCCTCCAAGTTCTGAGTTAAGTCTTTGCTCGAACTACCTCAGACGGCACTCCTTACCGCCGCTCAACAAACAGCCCAAGCCTTAACAACGTTCCTTATCCCAGAGGACGCGATTCGCATTACGCCGTTGGCGCGTTCTACCGCAAGCTCACACCCTAATTAAACTCGGTCAATCTGATTTTTGGATCAAACGACGTTATTAAGGCAAAGCCCATTAGAACATTACAACACTACAACGGCTTTGATCCACATACCTCTTTCGATCCATAAACCTCACTTTTGATCCGTAAACGTTTTCGTGTAGGAAAAGCGCGTGGGGCTGACAGCCTACGGCACCCTCGATAGGGTGCTGTTCGCCTGTCGCCGCTCGGCACATAGCTGCGTCTCATCGTCTGGGTGTGGGTCGCGGGTTATCGGGGGGGCTTCTTGGGCCTCGTGAGGTTGGTTTAGGAGGATTTGGTGGTCGGTTGTGTGGTTGTGAAACTTTCGTGTGTTTTATGATCGTCAAAAAGTTGATTTTGTTTTTGGTGATCGAGTAATCTCCGCAGGCTAATAAAAAAGCAAAGGCGACGCTAGGAAAAAGTCTGACCTCGTTCCCTGGCGTCGCCCCAACGATACAAGAAAAGCCGGCGTCGATTATCTCGGCGGACAGCCCTTCGTGCGTCGACGCACTTATTTACCACAGCTTGGTAAAAACTCAAAGACATGGAGGCGTTTTATATGCATACCGACACGAGGAATTACGGCCCAAGCCTACGCGAACATGAACAAAATCTCGCGCAGATTGAAAAAGAGCGTGGAGAACTTGAAGACGAGATTCTCAACATGCAGATGCAACTCCTGCAACTGGCTGACGAAAGAGTAACGTGTCTGCAACTTCATGCGCTGACTAAGAAGGCGGCGAAGCTGCCGCTAACGGAGGATGAGCAAAAATATTTGGCTACTGACTTAGCGCGCGTGATGTCGATTCCTGCCGATGCTTTCAGAGGTATGAAGCTCGTGGAAGCAGCCGAAGCCTTCCTTCTGCGATTTGGCCAGCCGGCAACCCACAGGCAGGTACTTGACGGCCTCAGGGACGGGGGTCTGGATGTCCAACTAAAGAACCTGGATAACTCGCTCCGCTCGGCGATGCAACGGTCCGGCCAGTTCAAGTGGTTTCAGGATGCGGATGAAACCTATCGCTGGGCATTGTTGCGGTGGGTCCACAGATCGCCTCGCGAGTTGACATCGCAGGAGCCAACTGAGAAGGCAAACCTAACACTGGTCGAATCTGAAGCGAGGGCGAAATCGGCGTAATTTTCGAGAGGTTTCGTCCGAAAGAAGAAGGAGCCCCTGGTCGCGTTCACGACTCGGAGGCCCCCTGTTTTCAACCACGGCGTGACCTGAGCCACGTGCGCAGTCTGTAACAAGCCGCATGTTACTCAGTCATGCCCTCAAATGTAAAGGAGAAGGCATGAAAAAAACTTACCATCAGCGCAGTAACATCGAGAGCACGAATGCGATGATCAAGATGAAGTTCGGAGAGCGTATCCGTAGTCGCACACAAGTGGCGCAGTTTAACGAACTGCTATGCAAAGTGCTGTGTCATAACATCTGCGTCACCATCCAAGCCTATTACGAACTTGGTATTGAGCCTACATTCTGGGATCAGGGTGAAGACAAGGACGCGGCGTAGGTCGATATGGAATCGCTCCCGCTTCCCGGCTGGGCGAAGTGGCCGGTTGAGCGAGGACTGCGCGTAGTGAGGGCGAGGCTTGCAGAAGGGCCTCGCCCGCTTTTTTTTGATTGTGCCTAACGGTCGTTGTATTGCCACAACTCATCCGTAAAGACCGCTTCGACTCCCAACTCATGCGCCGACTGAATCAAGACACAAAGGTTGTGACAAAGGATCTTGCACAATGCTTCGTTGATTTGTGCGGTTAAGGTTTTGCTCCGCAAGCGTTGTCCAAACTTTGCTTTGA
>JBGTLE010000382.1:0-10769 GCA_041744295.1 Pyrinomonadaceae bacterium
GGTCGGGAGACTTATGATAATGTGCGGCCAGTTGGCGCACCGCTCTGGTGTACGCCTCCTGAGTTCGCTCCGCCAGACCGCGGAGCTGCAGACACTCGATCATTCTCTTTCGCAGTTCGGTCATGGTTACACCTCCAAAGAAAGTTGAGCGGCCCAGTTTCCTGCTAAGAATCTCTGGACCGTTTCATAGAAGTGTAGTCGGAAAGAACTTGCGACTGAGAATGATCGGGTTACTAAGACGAAGGCTTTAACTGCGCGCAGCGCTTAGTTCAACAAGCGCTTGCAGCTGACGGCGCGATAGCATGTTTCTCAAGTAATCTCTTTCCTTCAGCTTGAATGCTGATCGCGCGCCGCAGCTGAAGGCCAGCGGAATGTCATCGTGAACTTGTGTAGTTTCGAGGCGGAATGCGAAGTGGAATCGGGCACGCCCAAACGTATTAAGAATTAGTGTGGCGCGAGTTGCGAAGTGGACGACTGATGGAAGAGGAAACTCAATGCCTTTTATGATTTGCTCGCAGCGCGCGAGATGTTCACGCATCAGGATCCGCTCATCCTCAGTCAACAGTTGTCGTGGCCTCTATCGATAAAAGAAATCTTGCATCGTTTTAGATCAAAGGGGTTTCCGGTTGAGCATTGCGGAGAAGTTTGTCAGGCGAGTATATAGTTCGCGCGGTTGCCGGAGTTGAGGACGGTGACCGAGCCCAGAGCACCCACGGGCGTTGCCTTTTGAGCGGCAACGCCCTTTGTTTTTTCACGGTGTCTCAGGTCTCAGGTCTCACGTCTCAGGTCTCAGAAAAGCGCGGGCATTCTCGGAACTTGTAGTCAGGGATTTCAGAATCCCCGATCTCTGACCTCTGTTCTCTGACCTCTGTTCTCCTATCCGCCACATAAGCTTCGCAAATCATCACATCCGCCTTATCATCCGCATCAATGACTCCACTTGATGAAAAGCAAGCAACCGCATCCACCTCAGTAATCCGCGCGCAGTTCCCCGCTCTCGAAAGAATTCAGGCGGGCCAAGCGGTCGCATACTTCGACGGCCCCGGCGGCACACAAGTGCCCCGCAGCGTTGTCGACGCAATGGCGAATTACCTGTTCCATCACAACGCCAACACCCATTGGGCCTACCCGACGAGTGC
This sequence comes from Pyrinomonadaceae bacterium, assembly GCA_041744295.1. Lineage (GTDB taxonomy): Bacteria > Acidobacteriota > Blastocatellia > Pyrinomonadales > Pyrinomonadaceae > PSRF01. The sequence continues at coordinate 1,140 of JBGTLE010000382.1, forward strand.
TGAAACTGACCTGGCAATTGAACACGCGCGCACGGCCTGCGCGGATCTGCTTAACGCCTCGGCAAGTGAGATCGCTTTCGGCGCGAACATGACCACGCTCACCTTTCATCTCGCGAGAGCTTTAGGCGCGGAGTTCAAAGAAGGCGACGAGATCGTAGTTACTGATCTCGACCATCACGCCAACATCGATCCCTGGCGACGACTGGTGACGGAACGAGGGGTAAAGGTTCAGAGTGTAAATTTCATTCGCGAGACTGGACAGCTTGATTGGAACCAGTTTGAAGAGGTGGTGACAAAGCGCACTCGATTGATTGCAGTCGGTGCTGCGTCCAACGCCTTAGGAACTATTAATGACGTGCCGCGAGCAGTGCGTCTGGCGCGATCGGTGGGCGCCTTGATCTTTGTTGACGCCGTTCACTACGTTCCTCATGCGTTGGTCGATGTGAAAAGTTGGGACTGTGATTTCGTCGCCATGTCTGCCTACAAGTTTTATGGCCCACACATCGGGATTCTGTTTGGAAAGCATGAGCTGCTGACGGCAATAGATTTCCCAAAATTAATCCCCGCGCCTGATTATTCTCCGGAAAGAGCTGAAACAGGCACGCAGAATCAGGAGGGAATGGTCGGCGCGCACGCCGCGGTCGATTTTCTCGCTGATCTCGCAGGTGGTGAATCGCGCCGCGAGCGGCTGAAAAATTCCTACGAGGGTCAACATAGCCGAACTTCTGAACTGGTAAAGAAACTGTGGCAGGGTTTGACTTCAATTCCCGGTGTTCAGATTTACGGACCGACTCCCGCAGAGCTTCGCACGCCAACCGTATCTTTCACCATTGCAGGTGTGGCATCAACGGACGTTGCGCGTGGGCTTGCGCAAAAAGGACTCTTTCTTTCGCACGGTGATTTCTATGCTGCGACTGTGGTGGAGCGATTAGGACTGGGCGATGAGGGTTTAGTTCGAGCGGGTTGCGCGTGCTACACGACCGAGGACGAAATCGATCGACTGCTCGAGGGCGTTTCAGAAATTGCCAACGACTAGCATTAGTCACTAGGTAATCCTGTAGATATAGGCATCCTCGATCGGCGTACCATTAATAACGTTCTTCGTGAACCTCGAGCCAGTAATTTTCGACCCTGTCTTGATGACACCTCTCAAGAGTCTTATCAAATCATCATTCGCGTCTTGGACGGTTATATCCTTAAGCGGGATTTTCGCTTGATTCTTCGGCATCCGTGACAAAACAGACTGGACTTGCTTGTACGCCCATCTTGGTCCTCGAGTTTTTACTGCTGGACTCCCTATGACGAACCTCCAGCCACCAGTTTCGGGCATGAAGAACCAAAGCGAAGCCGAAACAACAAATCCCACGTCGTCAAGACGCCGCGTCAATTCGGCTCCGGCGGAAACCATTTCATCCGACAGTGAGGGCTTTACCACCACCTCTGTAACCATGGCAATATTCCGTTTCTGCGACTCACAAACTGCTGTCCGAAAATCTGTTGCGGTCGCTCGATCCACGCCTGAAGTATAACGCGATTGTTCTGACCAGTCTTTCACAATAGTCCAGTTCAACTCGAACGTAGGATTACGGTTGCGCTCCCTGCGGTGTTCAGGCTCCAGTCCGGAAACCTTAAGCAGTCTATCTAAGTCATGAGTATAGATATCATTGACTAACTTGCGGTCTGGGAAATCAAACCGTCTTGTTTGCCGAGCGATACACGCTTTGAAAGCGCATTCGACTGCGTAGCCCAGCAGGTAGTACGCGCCTTCATAGTGTTGGTTGTTGAGCAACACTCTCGCCTCTCGCAATCTAATTCGAGTTAATGTCTGGAGGTCTGCGCGATTCATTAGTCAAACCTGTTTGGAAGGTAGAGGTTTGGACATCTTTAAGTGCTGAGAAAGATGCCAGGTGACTAATTGTCCAACTGTTCGATCTGATCCGTCGCATCCGCGGCTAATTCTTTTCCCTCACGGCATTGATGAAATCCGCCAGCAAACCATACGCAGTGCTCTGCAGATTCGGCCGGTGTGAAGTGATTGTCAGTCCGGGCATCATGTCCAATTCGAAGTGGACCGCCAACGATGTTCCCCGCACGTTACCAAAGGGATCATTGAGTCCAATCTGCTCCGGACGAACTGAAGCGGTAACAGATCCATCAGCTGTTCGTTGCGCGCGCGCCACTAACTTGTAAGGTTTCCCTTCAGCGCGTGCGACTTGCAAAGCGCGCGGCGTCAAACCTCGAATGCCTTCCCTGCGAACGTCGCCGGGCTTGATTGGGATCTGCATCAACACACGCGCCAGCGCGCAAACCTTTACTGTTGAATCCCAGCCATCGACGTCGTGACTCGGATCAGTTTCAGTTACGCCTAGTTCCTGCGCCGTTCGCACTCCTTCTTCAAAAGTTCGACCTGCTTCCATCGACTCAATAATCACACTGCAAGTTGAACTAAGCATGGCGCTGAAACCTCGCAGATTTACCGCGGGTAATGTCTCGCGAAAGAGAGAAAACACCGGGGCGCTATCCGCAACCGTAGATTCAAAATAAAAGTGCTTCCCGACAGAGTTTGCGAGCGTGTGAAGTTCGTCGTAACCGTGTACGACCGCGCCTTTGTTAGCGGTTACGGCATGAGCGCCGGATTCGAGCGCCGCACGCAGATACTCAATCGCCGGTTGCCCGGTTTCGTGATTGAGTGACGTCGTTTCAAAAACAACATCGGGCTTTGCTTGTTGTAGCCACTCGGAAACTGAGTTGGCTTTTTTGACTTTGTCCTGGGCCACCTCGCTCGCAGTGAGACCGCCTTGATCAAAACCATCCTCGCTCACCAGCCAACCGAGCCGGCTGCTTGCCACACCGGTGACGCGACACTCGATCCCGTACTGCGAACCGAGATCGGCAGACTTCACCAACAACAGCCGCGCCAAAGCCCTACCCACGTTGCCGAAGCCCAGAAAACAGACGTTGTAGTTTTTCATCCTTACGCTCTCGCCGCTGGTAAAGTTATACTGCCGAAACCAACGGAACTTTGGGGCTAATACTGTAACAACAGGATTTGCTGGATTTTCAAAGATTTACACGATATGGACAAAGAAAGCCGAGCATATAAGGCTTGAGACCGGTTAACATCCTAACGCGCGCGTCTTAAATCCTGCCTGCTCTTGTGAATCCTGTTCATCCTGCAAAAGCCTGTCTGCAGCTTTCGTGAATCCTGAAAATCTTGTAATCCTGTCTTCGATGAAACAATACCACGACCTCCTTAGATCAATCCTGACCAACGGAAAGACTCATCACGATCGCACGGGCGTCGGCACAATCTCTCATTTCGGTTTTCAAACTCGTTTCGACTTGCGTGACGGTTTTCCGGTGGTCACAACAAAGAAGATTCCATTTCGGTGGGTGGCCGAAGAGCTGTTTTGGTTTCTCTCAGGTGATACCAACGAAGGAAATCTGCGCACCCGCGGAGTGGACATCTGGGCCGAATGGGCCGATGAACAACACACCCGGCGGTTTGGCAGAGAAGCAGGAGACCTCGGTCCGGTTTATGGTTATCTGTGGCGGTCATTCGGCGGTGAGTATCCACAACGAAACGGCATTGATCAGATTGCTTCTTTACTGCAAACGATCGAAACGAACCCGAACTCACGGCGCTTGATTGTTTCCGGCTGGGATCCTCGGCAGGTAGAGAATGTAGATCTGCCGCATTGTCACACGCTTTTTCAGTTTAAAGTCGAATCAGGAACGACTCTTCATTGCCAGCTTTACCAGCGATCAGCCGATGCGTTTCTTGGTGTGCCTTTCAATATCAGTTCGTACGCGTTGTTAATGCACATGGTCGCGCATGTTTCGGATCTGCAGGTCGGTGAGTTCATCTACACGCTCGGCGACTATCACATTTATCAGAATCATCTCGAACAGGTCGAGGAGTTGCTCGCACGCGAACCGTTGCCGCTCCCTAAACTTGAAATAGTCGATCAAGAGAGTCGTCTGCGCGGACTGCAAGGGTTGCTGGCGTTTCGTTATGAGCATCTGAAACTAGTTGGCTATCAGTCACACGGGAAGATTTCCGCAGTCGTGGCCGTGTAGAATAGACATTCCTGTCTGTCCTTGCTGCCAACATTGTCTTAGGAACCATCAAGAGCACGCTTCATAAACCGACAGACAGGAATGTCTGTCCTACTTTTATGATCATTGGAATTGTCGCAGTAGATAGAAACAGCGCTATCGGCAAGGGGGGGGAGCTGCCGTGGCATTACTCGGCGGACATGAAGCACTTCAAAGAAACCACTATAGGACACGCCTGCGTGATGGGTTCGAGGACGTGGCGAACGCTTAAGAGACCTTTGAAGGATCGACTCAACATAGTCCTCACGCGAACTTCAGAGATCCCTGTTCAGGATTCCGTGCTTGTCTTAACAGATGTCCAGTCGGTGCTGGCCCATGCGCAAACTCTCGCCGCGGACCTGTTTGTCATCGGTGGCGAGCAGGTCTACCGCGCATTTCTGCCTTCCATTGATCGTTGGATTGTTACGGAAGTGCCGCTGGTAGTTGAAGCAGCAGATGCGTTCGTACCGGAAGACTACCTGGACGGGTTCCAGCAAACAGGTTCGCAGGCAATCGGCGACGATCTAATCGTTAACACCTATGATCGAGCAGTCAGTACCGTTACGCGGTAGCGTCGAGTCAGTTCCGCAGATGTGGTCAGGCCGTATGATTAGTTGTTACCGTCGGCCCGACGCTACCACGCTACGCTGCTGAGTTAAGAACTACCAAACTTCAAATCCAACACGTCGTGTCGCGTGATGATCCCGGTGATGCGACCATACTCCTCAACCAACACTGCCGCACTGCTTTGCAAACGTCGCGTCACTTCACTGGAACTTTCATCAACATCTACAATCGGGAAACTCGCTTCCATCACCTCGCTCACCGCAGCTTCGAGTAGATCCCGATTCCGCACCACCTTCGCCAACACGCGGTTCTCGCGCAGCGAACCCACTGACTTCCCTTCCTCCAACACCGGAATTTGCGTCAAGCCCAATTCATCCATCTTGCTCAGCGCATCGGCCAGTTTATCGGAAGGCGAAACCCAGATTAGTGTCCGCGGCGCGTGCGAGGCCTTGGTCTGATTGATCAAGCCTGCGGTTATCTTCTGCGGCTCGAGTAAGCGCTTCTCCTTCATCCACTCGTCGGAATGAAACTTGGTGAGGTAGTGCTCCCCGGTGTCGCAAACGATGAATACGATGACCGCCTTCTCGTCTGCTTCACGCGCGACTTTGAGCGCGGCGGCCAGGTTCGTGCCGGTTGAACCGCCACAGAAAATTCCCTCTTGGCGGCCCAACAACCGGGCCAGCTCGAACGAGTCGCGATCGGTAACGTTGATTACTTCGTCCACATACTTAATGTGCACGTTAGGCGGAATAACTTCCTGACCGATTCCTTCCACCAAATAAGGCGTCGCCTCAACCAGCTTGCCCGTCTCTTTATAGGTTTTGAAAACTGAGCCGTAGGGATCGGCGCCGATAATCTTGATCGCCGGGTTCTTCTCTTTAAGATAGCGGCCCGTGCCTGAAATCGTTCCGCCGGTTCCAATCCCGGCAACGAAATGCGTGATCGCGCCCTCGGTCTGTTCCCAAAGTTCCGGCCCCGTCGTGCGATAGTGCGCTTCAGGATTTGCCGGATGTGAGTATTGATCCGGATAGAACGAATTTGGCGTTTCCAAGGCTATGCGCTGCGCGGTTGAAACGTAGTGGTCGGGAGTTCCGGGCTTTGCTGAAACCGGCGTGATCACCACGTCCGCGCCGAGCGCTTTCAGATAACGCGACTTCTCAACCGATGCTTTGTCGGTCATCACGAAGATGCATTTGTAGCCCTTGACCGCCGCCGCCAACGCCAAACCGATGCCGGTGTTTCCCGAAGTTGCTTCAACGATGGTGCCGCCGGGCTTCAACTTCCCTTCTCGTTCCGCGGCTTCGATCATCGAAATGCCGATGCGGTCTTTGACTGAGAAGCCGGGATTCAGATTCTCCATCTTCGCGAGCACCGTCGCTTTAATGCCCTTAGTAATTCGCGTCAGCTTAACCAACGGGGTGTGGCCGATGAGTCCCAGTACATTCTCGTGATATTGCATGTTCTCTCCGAATAGGATTTGGTTACCTGCTAGTTTTATCAGAAGGAGCGGCGTTGTGCTATTTGAGAACCGTGCCAGTGCAGAGTTTATCGCCGAGCAACTCACCCGCGATCCGGTGGCCGGTGACATTCCAATGACCGGTGCCGAGGTTCTCGGTGGAGCCGTGAAGAAACTCCTGATGTTGATCTGCATAAGCCTGCAGCTCCGGGGCGAGCATCAGTAGCTTGATTTCATGACGATCACTGAACGCTTTGAGCCGTCGATCGGGATAAAAAATATCCTGCACCAGGAACCGTTGCATGAAATCTTTCCGCACGTTGACGTCGGGATACACTTGTGGGCCATTACTCAATGTGACAACCAGGAACCCTGCGCCTTTGCTTGCGACCTCTTCACTCGTGAGGCGGATTAGATCTTCCGTCACTGACCACGCTGCTCGCCAGACCGCATCGTCGAGCTCGCGATAGACGAGATTGTCGGCTCCAAGCTCCTGGGATCTGGCGAGCAAGTCACGCTCCGCTTCCCCGCCGGCGTGCGCACTTGGCACCAGATTCAATCCTGTCTTCTGCGACGCGCGGCGCAATCGCCAGGCACGCTGTCCTTCTCCGATTGCCTGAATCAGTCGCGAGTTGTGGCTAAACCATCTGCCAACCCGGGCCATGAAGCTTTGCTTGAAAAGAAAACTTCGATTGCGCTTGAACGAATCGTCCAACACCAACTTGCCATCACGATGGATGAAGTAAGGAATCTGGTCCGTCTTCTTTAGGACGCGTGAGTTATCGGTAATATCGTTGTTGGTGGTGACGGTGAGCAGAACGATATCTGGTGAGTATTTCCAAACGTGTTCGCGCAGTGTGATGAGTTCCTGCGCCGTGCCATAGCCCGAGACACCAAAGTTAATGACTTCTACTTTCTTCTGCCCGAAGACACCGCATTGCTGCAGCTTGCTTTCCATCACCGTCCAGAAGGCGTTTTCAACCGGAACCTGTAAAGCTTCCGGATACGAGTCGCCGATGATTGCTAAACGCACCGCATCTGCCGGCTTGGCTATGGAGTGTTCGCGGTCGCGCAAGCCATCGCTGTTGATCTTTACGAACGCTTTGCCTTCTTTGCGATACCACCCCACCATTCCTGGGCGCAACGCGTATCCACGACTTTGATCGGGCTGATAAAACTCCGGATAGGAATAGCCCACCAGGCGAAGAGCAACCTCGGCGATCAGCGCGCCCACCAGAATACCCAACACCATCAGAGTGAGCTTAATGAGAAGTCGTCTGGCTCGACCAGCTTGCTTGAGTGTCATCTACTATTGTCGCAGGGTCGTCAAAAAGAATGACAACACGCGCTGCTCATACTCCTGTGGTGCAAAGCTATGAAGATCCTGGTGACTTGCCCCCGGCACAATCCACATCTCTTTGGGATCACGTGCGGCGGCATATAGCTGACGCGTCTCCTCAATTGTTGTATGACGATCCTCAGCTCCCGCGATTATGAGCTTAGGAGTCTTAACTTCTGAAATTCGATCGACTGGCCGTAACTTGGCAGGTGGGATCCCAATCCTAAAACGAAGCTGCGCTGTTAACACTGGAGAGAACACACGCGACCAGTTTCCCAATCTCATTGCCAGCCGATTGCCGACTGCCTCTTCAATCGCGGGGTAGACCATCTCTAACACCAGAGCGTTAACGGCTAACGGCTCATTACCAAGCAACGCGGCCGCACCACCCATCGACACGCCCAAGACGCCGAGCTCTTCTCCAAGCGCCAACTGCCCTAAATATTCAACCGCAGCTCTCGCATCCTTACTCTCCAGATATCCGAAAGTTATTTGTTGGCCTGGACTCTCGCCATGGGCCTGGAAGTCGATCAGCATCACTGAATAACCCGCACGATTCAGGAAGCGAGCGCGCTCGAGCATGCTCAGTCGATTGCTGCGCACACCGTGAAGCAAGAGTACCGCGCCACTTCCTCTTTCGCCCGGAACGAACCAGCCATGAATGATAGTCCCGCTGCCACTAGGAAACTCGATCGATCTGCCGTGTAGATCGGCTGGAAGTTCGCCAATAGTTTGGGGTGCCGGCGCGCTGAGCCGGCTGCCTGCGAGCCAGACTGACAGAACCATACCGAGCAAAATGAGGATCAGAAGAAAGGAGAGCTTTCGTTTCATCAGTCGCGATTGGGTTCGGTTGCGATTAGATAGTTCAGGGATCATTCAACGATTAGGGCATTTGGTTGCGGTAGGGATAGTAAGCTGTCGAGCGCCAACACTTCAATGAGGTTCAAGGCTAACGGGTCAGTAGCGCGACGCGCGACTCAGCGGGGTTGCGGTCAAGGCGTGGAAATTTGAACCGTTCTGAGATCTTAACTTAGCCTTGAGACCTGCTCGAAGAGAGTCCGAGACTTGAGATTGAGATTTGAGACTACCGACCCGAGACCTGAGACCTGGCCTCTCTGTGGCCCAACTCGAAACTTGAAACTCGAAACTCGAAACTTCTCTTCCTACAAGTTGAAGCCCGGATGTGCTCTCCCCTTCACATCCGGGCTTCTACCAGGGCCGCCGCGCTTCTTTCGATTAACGGCGACCAAGCTTATTTATTCTTTGGTTAGTAGCGCTCATTCTTGTCGCGAATCTTGTAGGTGTAGACTGCCGCAGCACCGCCACCTGTAATCGCGCCGATGATCGCGCCCTTCTTTCCACCAATCAGTCCGCCGAGTATTGCACCACCAACTGCGCCCCCCGCAGTAGTGATCTTGTCTCGACTCTTCTCCCAACGCGAACGGTCTTCATAGCCGTAGTAGTCATCGTCGTAGGTTCCAGTGCGATAGCTGTCGTTGTAAACGCGCACCTGGTTCTGACGCTGGCGATAGGTTTCGTTGTATCGCTGAGTCGAACGACGCTCCTGATCCGTGCGGTTGGAATAGCGTGTCCGCGTCTGAGCACTTACCGGAATCGCAGCGACGGTCAGTGCAACCAAACAAGTGATAGTGGCAAGTATTCGTTTCATCGTCGAGCCCTCCGACATGTACTTTGGCAATGAGCATGCCAAGACCAGTCGGGGCGACAAACGCGACTCGGGTGGGCGATTTTTATTGAGCGGAAGTAAAACTCAAGAGAGAGTTGCCTGCAAACGCTGATTAACGGGTCAACGATTCCGTGTGAGGGGTGCAATCGAAACTACGTTTTCGTGTGGGGATTGAGCTTTTGTACTTTGAGCGTTGTGCTTTGAGCTTTGGGCTTTTCGCTTTGAGCTTGGTGAGCTTTGTACGTTGTACTTTGAGCTTTGTGCTTTGAGCTTCGAGCTTTGAACTTCGCGCCTGAACTTTGACCCCCCGTCGCTCGAGCTTATCTATTAAGCAAATGAGCGATGACCCATGGAGCACTATCGAAAATAAATTCCCTGAAGCTAGCAAGCACGAAGGACTGGTTAAAAACATTACACCATACGGCGTATTTGTAGAACTTGAGCCAGGCATTGGTGGTATGATTCACATATCTGACCTGAGCT
>JBGTLE010000383.1:0-18467 GCA_041744295.1 Pyrinomonadaceae bacterium
TTGCGGCGGCACTATCACCGCGACCTGGAACCTGCAGGATGGTGCCACTAACCTGGGTACCGTCACCAAGACGTTCACGCTTGGCACGGTCTCGAATGCCACTACGACATTCTCGAATCCGGGGTCGATCTTGATTCCGGCTGGCGCCCCTGGCACCACTTCCGGACCGGCTGCTCCTTACCCGTCAAACATTGCTGTAGCTGGCGTGGTAGGAACGGTTTCGAAGGTTACGGTCACGTTGAAAAACATGAACCACACCTTCCCGGATGACATCGATGTGCTGTTAGTGGGACCTGGCGGACAGAAGCTGTTGCTGATGTCCGACGCAGGTGGCAGTGCTGACCTCGTCAACAATACGTACACGTTTGACGACACTGCCGCAGCAGCCCTGGCAGACGGAGCTCTTAATGCCAGTGGTACCTACAAGCCAAGCAACTTCGGAACTGGCGATACTTTCCCAGCGCCGGCTCCAGTGGGTCCATACACCGATCCGCAACTGTTGTCGGTATTCAACGGCGTCAACCCGAACGGGACTTGGAGTCTCTACATCGTTGATGACGTTGGTGGCGACGTCGGTAACGTTAATCTCGGCTGGGAGTTGAACATCACGACCAGCACCCCGGTCTGTACCACACCGTGCGGCATCGTACGATTGGTGGTTACATCAACCTTAACTCGAGTCAACCCTACCACCGTTAAGGCTACTTACCGCGTCCAGAATACCGGCACGGTAACGGCCAATAGCGTTCAGTTGACCGACGCCAAGCTCGGCGTGACCTTGGGCAGTCCGTTGCCACAGGCACTTGGCAACATTGCTCCCGGTGCGTTCTCAGCCTTCACCGATGTGTTCTTCACGAACTCATCGCCTGGGGCTAACACCATTCTGCGGTTAAGCGGAAACTACACGGGTGGGACGTTCAGCAGTACGAAACCAGTCACCGTTCCCTGACGGTATGAGAAAGGAATAAGAACCATGAAAACAACCAAAACTCTAATCACCGTAGCGGCGCTGGCAGTGCTGTTTCTGCTGCCGGCCGCCGCTAAGGCGGACCCTGTTACGCTCTTGCTGGACGCCAATCAAGGGGTAGCGGCAGGTGGCTCAACGACCTTTAACGGGTCACTGACAAATGCCGGAGCCCCCGCTCGTTTCCTCTTTGATGTGTCCATCACTTTCGGCGATCTGGGCTTAAGCGCGGATCCGACGGCGCTGTTCGCGGCCTATCCGGGCGCCATTCCCGGGGCCGGCCCACTGGTGGCCTTCTTTGATGTCTTCGCCGATATCTCGGTAGCGCCCGGAATCTATTCGGGTTCCTTCACGGTGCTACTCTCAGATGAGAATGGTGAAAACATTATTACCCACTCTCAGGACTTCACCGTGACAGTACGGGGCGGCGGGGATCCAATTCCCGAGCCCGCCACCATGGTGCTGTTGGGGAGTGGTCTTGCTGGCCTTGCGGCAGCGAGACGACGGAAACGCCAACAGGCTGCTCCTTAACACACTGTCTCCTTGGCGTGGTTGAGGTGCGGTTCATTCCGTCAGGTGACTAACAAAAAAGGCCGGTGGATTCGTCCACCGGCCTTTGGTTCTTTTTACCCTTGGCGTTCAATCTTTCTGCCTGGCTTTCACGTCATAGATGACAATGCTAAGCACAAGCGCGATGCCGGCAACCGCGGCAATCATGAAGAAGATCATCGCAAATCCGGGATAGCCAAGAATCCGAAACGAAGTCTCGACGCGCATCAACATCGAGGCGCCAACAATAAGCGCCGCCAGAATTAATCCCAACGTAATTCGATTAGCGACCTTCTGCATTCCCTCCATTAGAACTTTCTCATCAATCGCATCAACCTTTACTTCAAATTCATTGTTCCCAACCATATCGAGGATCTTGTTAACTCGGGACGGCAGTTTTTCGACAAACTCCTTCGCTTCGATTACCCCACCCATAAGATTCGCAGGAGAGACGGTCTTGATGAGATTGCGTTGTAAGATCTCGGCAGCCCGCTCCCTAATGATCGCGCTCGGATCGAATTCCGGATCCAGGGTCAGAACCGTCCGATCCAGGTTCAGCAACGCCTTTGCGATCATCGTGAACTCACTTGGCAGTCGGAACCAGCAATCAGCGGAGATCTTAGTGATCTCCAGACCGATTTGCCCCGTATTGATTTTGCCGAGCGTCGCCGCGTAATTCTCGATTACTAACTCGGCCACACGGCGAATGAACTCCTCCTCATTAAAGTTCGGTTTGGCCTTACCCATCTGCATGGCAACTGCCGCGGCCTCTTCCCCACGTCCTTCACTGATTGAAAGCAACAAACGCAGCAGTTTGTCCTGAAACCCCGGAAGCAGCAGCGCAATCATGCCAAGGTCTATCAGCGCGATCTCATCGTCATCGGTCAACAGCACATTTCCCGGATGCGGATCGGCATGAAAAAGGCCATCGACCAAAATCTGCTTCAAGTACGCACGAAAGAGTTCATCGGCCAGCCCGCGAGTATCGATCTCCATCAATCGTAAGGGACTAAGTGACGTGATCTTCTTTCCGGAGATATAGGTCATCGTTAGCACGCGAGAAGTCGTGAAGTCCGGAATTGGCTCGGGCACGATCAGATGCTCAAACTCCATCAAGTTCTCAGCGAGAGCATCGAGGTTTCCCGACTCTACTTTGAAGTCGATCTCACGCAGGAGGCTTCGGCGCAGTTCCAACGTCATGTTTACAAAGTCATAACGCTTGCCTAACTCGGTATGGGCATCGAGGAATTGCGCGACCTCGTTCATGGCTTCGAGGTCTTTCACGATCAACTCTCGAATATCGGGACGCTGTACTTTCACCGCGACCTCAGTGCCGTCGCGCAATTGGGCCCGATGAACCTGAGCCAGCGATCCTGCCGCTAACGGTTCTCGATCGAACGAAGCAAAGGCTTTGGAAATTCGTACGCCCAGTTCTCCTGTGACTATCTTTTCTATTTCCTCGAAGTCAATCGGCTCAACCTGATCCTGCAGACGCTCTAATGCTTCCAGGTAAGGCGGCGGTAACAAGTCAGCCCGGGTCGACAAAAGCTGGCCCAGCTTGATAAACGTCGGCCCCAACTTTTCGAGATCTGTCGCCAATTCTTCGGCTTCAGGCACCGCATCCTGAAACGCAGCTTCATCGAAATCAAGATGCTCAAAGAGACCAGCCTGTTTGATCAGATCCGACCGCCCATACTTCGTCAACAACAACGCGATGTCTTTGTACCGTTTAATGTGCTCGGTTTTGAGTGAGACCATTCGTTTCCCCCAAACAAATTTAAGCACCCGCCTCGTTGAGACGGGTGCCTTGTTTGTAGGCCCACTTGTTGTCAGACTAGCGACAGAAGTTTTACGGAACCATCACGCGATGGCCCAGCACAGATCAAAATCGCCTCACGGAGCTGAGTAGGACGAAAGCGGTTGCGACTGCAAACCAAATACGCTCGGATTCTCGCCGACGATCGCGGCTGCAAAGAATAGCGGCACGTAATACACGCTCTCTGCTTGAAAAGTCGGATCGAGCTTGCCGCTCGCGGCTGTTAACGCGCAAATGCTGCAACCACGGTTCTGCTCATTCAGTACCGATGCGAGATCCGCTGTGACATTGCCCCCTCCACGATTGTACGCCAGTAGTGCCAAAGCCTCTTTCATCGGATCGTTCTGGAACAACTCCAGGCTATCCGCGATGTAGCGTGCGGCGGCGTCAGCAGATTTCTCCACGTTCAAGAGCTCCGGCGGAGTTAGACCATAATGCTTTCCGGTTTGCGGTACAAACTGAAAGAGACCCAGAGCCCCGACCATGTTTGGGGTCCGAATGTTGACGAATGCTGACTCAATCATAGGAATGTAAAGGCCAAACAATGGCGAGAGGTTGTGCGCCTTGAAGGCCGAAATCAAAGTGGGTGCATGTTGCTGACCGCGCTTGAATATGAATCGCACTAACAAAACGAGGGGCGCCCACGGAGGGACGCCCCTACAGTGTTACGTTGCGAAATTTACATTGCGAGGCCGCCGTCGACCTGAATCACCTGGCCGGTGATGTACCGAGCGTCATCGGATAGCAAGAAGCAAGCGATGCGCGCTACCTCATCAGCTTCCGCAAAACGGCCCAACGGAATCTGTGCCAGGATCTTCGTGCGATAAGTTTCATCCAGCGCGCCGGCCATGTCCGTGGAAACCATCCCAAGTGCGAGCGCGTTCACAGTTACTTTCCGACTTGCAACTTCCTTTGCCAGCGCTTTCGTCAGCCCGATCATTCCGGCTTTCGATGCTGAGTAATTCGACTGGCCCGGCATTCCCACGTTCCCGCTGATCGAACTGATATTTAGTATCGAGCCGCCGGTGTCCTGCCGCAGCATCGTTCTGAGCGCCGCCTTTGCGAAGTTCCAGGCGCCTTTTAGATTCGTGTCGATCACATCGTCCCAATCCTGCTCCTTCATCCGCAGGATCAAATTGTCGCGCGTGACGCCGGCGTTGTTCACGAGGAAGTCGATACGTCCGAAAGCCTCCTTAGTCTGTTTCACCATCTCGGCCGCAGCTTCCGTATTCGCCACGTCGCCTTGTGAGGCAAGCACTCTCACGCCAAGCGCTTCGAGTTCCTTTGTCAGCGTCTCCGCAGCTTCAGCGCTCCGCGCGTAGTTGAAAGAGATGTCGGCGCCACGTCGGGCCAGCTCCAAAGCGATGGCGCGGCCAATACCGCGAGTTGCGCCGGTGACGATTGCGGCGCGCCCCGCAAAGAGTTTTTGGGAATCACTCAAGAATGAATCACCTCTTGGTGCCTTTCGAAGGCAGGATTTTGATCTAACCTGGCCGGCAGAACTCGTAAAAGTGGCAGCGAATTCTTAACATATCCAACAGAATCCAACAAATACCCGTTCTCACCCGCCGAAGTTTTCTCTAAAGAACCCGAAACATTTCTCCTCCAAAGTCAGTCGCCCCGCAGTTCGCTGCGGCGGAGGGCTTTTCGTTTGAAGTGACAGCCAATATTGAACTGCTTCAGCAATCCACAGATTACGCCGATTACATAGCGCTGCTTCGCCGCAAACTAACAAGTGTTCGCCACCCAAACAATTTCTTGCTGGAAAAACAAGATTCCGGACTAGTGCTTCATAGATGAACCTTAACAATCGAAGTCCAGATTTCCCTCTCTGTATCTATGTAATCTGGGCAATCTGTGGATTACCTCGATTCCCCAGCACGTCCGCGCACGCGAATTAGGCAACTCGAAACTATTCCCAAGCTCAGGTACACTCCAAGCACGATTTCCCACTAGTAGCTAGGGTGATTTTGCTGAAGGACCACACATGCTTGACCTGAACTACGTGCGCGAAAACCTCCAGGAGGTACGCAGGAAACTGCAGACTCGGGGTCTCGCTCCAGAGGCGCTCGACGATTTCGAACGCGCCGATGCTGAGCGCCGGCGGATCATTGCCGAGTCAGACCAATTGAATGCCGATCGCAATCGCGCGAGCCGGGAGATCGGCACGCTGATGAAGGAAGGCAAACGAGATGAAGCCGACTCACAGCGTAAAGAGGTAAACGTCCTCAAGGAGAGAATCGCCGAACTCGATCAACCGCGCGATCAGGCCGAGCAGCAAATGCGTGATCTGCTCTCCACGCTGCCAAACCTGCCCCACGCAAGTGTGCCGATCGGTAAGGACGAATCGGACAATGTTGAGATTCGGCGCTGGGGAACGAAACCAGAATTTTCTTTCGATCCCCGAGATCACGTCGACCTTGGGACCGCACTCGGGATACTCGATCTCGAACGCGCTGCAAAAATCGCCGCCGCGAGGTTTGCCATTCTGAACGGCGCCGGCGCACGACTTGAACGCGCTCTCGTATCTTTCATGCTCGACGTCCAAACTCGCGAGAACGGTTACTACGAGACGTTGCCGCCTTTTATCGTGAACGCGCAGTCGCTCTTCGGCACGGCCCAGTTGCCAAAGTTTGAACAGGACCTTTTCAAGTTAACTGACGAGCGTGGACTTTACTTGATTCCCACCGCGGAAGTACCTGTGACCAACTATTTTCGCGACGAGATACTCGACGCGAGTGATTTGCCGAAAAGGTGGGCGGCTTACACTCCGTGCTTTCGTTCGGAAGCCGGCAGCTACGGACGCGACACGCGCGGCGTGATTCGCCAGCATCAGTTTGAGAAGGTTGAACTGGTTAAGTACACGCTGCCGGAGAATTCATACGACGAACTCGAGTCACTGACGCGTGATGCCGAGTCGATCCTGCAGAAACTTGGGCTGCACTATCGCGTCGTAGCATTGTCTACCGGCGATGTGGGATTCGGAGCTGCCAAGACATACGACCTCGAAGTTTGGCTGCCTTCGCAAAATGCCTTCCGCGAAATCTCCTCGTGTTCAAACTACGAAGCGTTTCAGGCGCGTCGCGGACAGATTCGCTTTCGCCGAGCGGGCGGCGCCAAGCCGGAGTATGTTCATACGTTAAATGGATCAGGATTAGCGGTGGGACGAACCTGGATCGCCGTGCTCGAGAACTATCAGCAAGAGGATGGGTCGATCACGATTCCGGAAGTTCTCCGGCCTTACATGGGTGGGATTAAGAGGATTGGTAAGGAAGCGTAAGAGAGGAAGGAAACCATTGATCATTGATCAATAATAAATATTCCTTTTCTGCCTCACAGACCCTATTTCACTCTCAAATCAAACGGCATCACCAGCATCGCATCGCCGCTCTTCATTCGGTCCAACATCGCGGCATAACGCAGCGCACGACGTGCGTCCTCAGGCAGCGCCGCTAAGACAGCTTCTTGCCGTTGCTTCGCTTCCACAGCTTCAGTGTCCTCACTGCCACTGGCCATCAACTGCTGCAGGAACGTTTGCGGAAATGGAAAGATCACGCGTCGAACGCCTTTGTCGGCGGGGATCTTTGCCAACTCTTTCGCAATTTCAACCGCGCGATCGAGACCGCCAAACTCGTCGACCAACGCGCGCTCTTTTGCTTGCGCTCCAGTCCACACACGGCCCTGACCCACCGAGTCAATGTATTCCGCCGGCTTGTTCCGGTTCTTCGCGACCTTGGGAACGAAGTCGTTGTAGTAAGTTGCCTTAATCCACTCTTCAAACTTCGCGCGTTCGTCGTCCGTAAACTTCTCGGTCTCTCGGAACATGCCGGCATTCTTCCCGCGCAGCACATACTCGTTCGAGATACCGATCCAATCGTAGAAACCTCGCAGCACAGGCTTACCGGCAACCACGCCAATTGAACCCGTGATGGTTGACGGCTGGGCCACAATCTTGCTCGCGCCGGCAGCGATGTAATAACCGCCGGAAGCGGCCACATCACTCATCGAGATCACGACCGGCTTCTTTTGATTGGCGGTGTCGACCGCGTGCCAGATCACGTCGGACGCCAAACCTGAACCACCCGGACTGTCAACGCGAATGACGATGGCCTTCACGGTCTTGTCATCCCGGGCGTCGTTGATTGCCCTGACCATTGTGTCAGAACCGATCGCCGTACTGCCCGTCGGGCTGTTATCAGAGCTTCCCGATCCGATCTCGCCGCTGGCGTAAATCACCGCGATCTTTTCACCTTTGTTCAGCCCCAACGATTCCTGATCAACCTGTCTATAAGTTGCCGCAGTTACCAACCGCAGTGCTTCGTCGTCTTTGTAGCCAAGTTTGGTCTTCAGTTCTTTCTCGAGCTCGTCACGATACGCAACGCCATCGATCAGCCCCAGTTCTTTCGCTTTGGCAGAGCCATATGGAGCGTTATCGATGATGGCTCGAATTTCTTCGGCACTCTTGCCGCGGCCTTTTGCGACTCCCTCCACATAACGATTGAAGAGATCGTCAAGCAGCGAATTGATGTACTCCTTGTGAGCATCGGACATCTCCTTACGCGTGAACATGTCCCCCGCGCTCTTGTAAGCGCCGATTTGATAGATGTCTGGATAGATACCAAGCTTATCGAGCGAGCCGCGGAAAAACATCACGTCCGCAGCGAGGCCGTTGATGAACAGCTCGCCCGGCGGCGCTAGATAGATCTTGTCGCACGCGCTCGCGATGTAGAGCTCTTTGTTCATCCCGTATTCCAGGTAGGCGTAGACGGGTTTTCCCGAGGAACGGAAATCGGCAATCGCGTCGCGTATCTCTTCAGACTTGCCCCAGCCTGCGCCCGACATGTTTATCTCAAGCAGAATAGCCTTGATGCGGTTATCAACTTTCGCCTTCTTAAACTGCAGCACCAGGCCGGAAAGCGACTGACTCGGACCGCCAAGAAACTTGCGCAGTGGGTCGTCGGTAACGTAGTCAGGCAAACTGCCGGAGACGCGCAGCGCGAGGACGCTATTGTCCTTAATAGTTGGCGCGCTCTGTCTGACAGCGGCGATGAGCACCGCCAATCCAATCAGCACAACCAAAACCAGCGCGACGAGAATGCCGGTAATAATGAGAACCGTTTTGCGGGTACGTGACATCGCCATATTCGTTTTCTACCTTTAAATACTTAGGTTTTGCTTAATTACCGAATCGAGTTTTCCGGTGTGATTACGTGGAAATGGATGAAAAGGTTTAGGAAGTTAAGCGAGGGCGCGTCGCGCGAAAGATATCTTTAGGAAGTATGCCGAGTAGTCTCACAGTCAGGAAGGCGGACCCTGGCCCGGCTCTTCACAATAATCAACCCATCAGTGTTGAGAGGTGAGGTTGGGAGTCAGTAGTTCTGAAACTAGAAGCGGGGACAGGATCCACCTTCCTGACTTTTGAGACTACTCAGCTCACTTCTGAAGCTCAGCGTCAGAGGCTCTTCACGATCCAACCGCCGCCAACCACTTCATCACCGCGGTAAAAGACGGTCGCTTGACCTGGGGTGATCGCGCGCTGAGGTTCATCAAAAACTATGCGCGCGCGATCATTCGCGAGCCGCGTGATAGTCGCCGGCGCTTCCGTATGCCGATAACGAATGCGCACTTCAGCGCGAACATTCTCCGACTCGCTCGCGGGAATAATCCAGTTCACCCCAGCGGCAGTGAACTCACTTGTCAGCAACTCTTCCGGGGCGCCGACGACTACACGATTATTTGGCGCGTCGATCGACAGCACGTACAGGGCCGTCTCGTTGGAGATGCCGATGCCGCGACGTTGGCCAATGGTGTAACGATGAATACCGGAATGCTCTCCCAACACCGAGCCGCTGGCATCAACAATTTCACCTGCGGGCGGCCGCCGTTGTTGCTCGTTCTCCGCATCAAGGTAACGATCGATGAATCCGGAGTAGTCGCCATCGGGAACAAAACAGATCTCCTGCGACTCGGCTTTCTCTGCGACGGCGAGGTGATGCCCGCGCGCCACGTCACGCACTTCCGGCTTTGACATCTCGCCCAAAGGAAACAGCGAACGCGACAACTGGTCTTGCGTCAACTCCCACAGAAAATACGATTGGTCCTTTTGAGCATTTTTGCCGCGGAGCAATCGGTATCGTCCGGACGCTTGCACGAACTCAACTCGTGCGTAGTGGCCGGTCGCCACTTTTTCGCAGCCCAGGCTAGCGGCCAGACGATCGAGCGACGCGAACTTCAAACGGCTGTTGCACGAGACACAGGGAATCGGCGTCTCACCGTTCAGGTAGCTGGAGACAAATGGCTGCACCACATCCCGCTCGAACTCACGCTCGAGATTCAGCACGTAGAAAGGAAAGCCGAGTTCTTCGGCGACGCGACGTGCGTCGTATACATCGTCAAGCGAGCAGCAGCGCGAAGGAAGCGGATCTCCATTCTCGTCCACGCTGATGCCGCGCCGTTGATTCCACAACTGCATCGTGAAGCCGACGAGGTCGTGCCCCTGCCCCTTCAAGACTGCCGCGGCCGCTGACGAATCAACGCCGCCACTCATTGCGACTGCTATTCTCATAAAACCTAAGTACTGAATGCTGAGTACTGAGTTCCAAACTGCGCTAACCAACCATTTACGCTATGCTCGCAACCTGACGAGCTAAGCCAACTACGGTATTCTAGAGGCTCAACTGGCAAAAACTGAAATGGTGACCCGGAAAAGGAACTCAATAAGAGGCTTTAGGAACTCAGCACTAAGTACTCAGCACTTTTTTTGAGAACTCCGTACTCAGCACTTTTTCTTGCTAACTTGGAACTCGAAACTAGAAACTAGAAACTTCCTTCCCATGGCCGAACGAGCAATCGAAGAATACCGCGTCGCTAAAGAGCCCTATTACCTTCCCGTCGGTCGCGAGGTTGACCTGTTCGACGCCGCGCATTCCGCCCGGCTCCCCGTCATTCTCAAAGGCCCGACCGGCTGCGGCAAGACGCGTTTTGTCGAGCACATGGCCTGGCGGCTCGAACGACCCCTAATCACCGTCGCCTGTCATGAAGACCTTTCATCAACCGATCTGGTCGGGCGCTTCTTGCTGGAAGGGGAGGAAACCATCTGGCACGACGGTCCCCTCACTTCGGCTTTGCGTCACGGCGCGATCTGCTATCTCGATGAAATCGTCGAAGCGCGCAAAGACACGGTCGTGATCATCCACCCGCTGACGGATCACCGCCGGCGTCTGCCGATTGAGAAACGCGGAACGATTCTCGATGCGCCGCCGGAATTCATGCTCGTCGTCTCTTACAATCCCGGCTATCAATCGATTCTGAAAGATTTGAAGCAGTCGACTCGGCAACGTTTTGTCGCCATTGATTTCGACTATCCGCCAGCGGAGTTGGAAACCGAGATTGTGACGCGAGAAGGTGGAGTGGACGAAGGCACGGCAAGGGATCTCGTGCTGATTGGTCAGAAAGTAAGGAACTTGCGCGGGCATGGTTTGGAAGAAGGAGTGTCAACGCGGCTGCTGATCTATGCGGCGCAACTGATCGCGCTCGGAATTCCGCCGGTGACCGCGGCAGAAGTCGCGATGTGTTCACCGATAACAGACGACCGAGAATTGCAGAACAGCATCCGCGAAATAGTGACGACAGTGATCTAGTGTGAGTTGGCGGAGCGGCTACTGAGTGTTAAATACTGAGTGTTAAGTACTGAGTGCTGAGTACTGAGTTCCAGGCACGCTCGTTATCAACCGGCTAGAGTCACACGCAGAAACGCAGAACTCCCAAAAAACCGGAACTCAGTACTCAGCACTCAGCACTCAGTACTCAGTACTCAGCACTCAGCACTCAGCACTAGGCCGAAGGCTCCGCAGTTCGAACAATGAGCAATACTGATCACCAGCAAGATCCGCTGACCTCCGAACAAACCGCTGCCGATCGACAATCGCTGCTCGAACTCACTCGCGGGCTCGCCAGTCTTCCTCTAGATCAGGCTGCGTCAGCCGTTGAATCCAGCGCCGCGATCGCGGGAGTTTCACTTCGTACCGCCATTGAATTTCTGCGTGCAGTGCCGGCAGCTGCCGAAGTACTCCAAGCTCCGACCTTGCGCTCGTGGGGCGAGTTGGGCCGCCGTCTTGCGATGAATGACGTGGATTCGGCTATCGCGTTCTTCCTCCGCGGGGCAGGCCATCTGAAAACGCTTCCACCTGAGACAGTGCCTACCGTTTTTCAGCTTTGCTCGCGCCAAATGGCTTTGTCCACTTCTATCGCAACTCATTCGTTCGAAGTCTTGCCTCAGATCGCAGGACGTATAAACAACCCCGCGGTCTTCCAATTAATCCTCGACATTGCGGCTGAAATTTCGCGACGGTCAGCAAAGCACAGTGCAGATTTTCTAGCAGACGCGCCCGAGGTGATAGCGGCGCTGTCGTCGTTCAATGAACGCGAGCTGACAGACCAGGCGCTGTCGTTGACCGCCGCCTTTGCCGCACGCGCCGGCGGAATTTCTGCGGACGCCTGGAGCGCGGTACCAAGAGCGATAGTCGGTTTGAAGACTGCCGATGCGTTGCGGTTACTTTCGAGGACGCACGAGATGATTGAGCGCGGCGGTGGCGTGGCGCTGCAATCAATGCTCGCCGGCGGCGAAGTGCTGCGCCTGCAACCGGAAATTTTCACTGACTGGATTCAACTACTCCGAACTGTCGGCCAACACGGAAATGCCACGCTCGTTGCTTTTGTGCGCGCGAGTCCGCGCTTTCTGCGCGCGTTGTCGATCCAGGCGCCATCGTCCCAATCACTCGACGTTTGCCGTCGTGTAATCGCGCTCACGGTTGAGATCGCGAACGTCGACGGCGAGGCTGCCCTGGCCGCTTTTCGTTCAAGCGTTCGCGCCCTCCGCACAGTGTCGATCGAGCAGTTTGAAGAATGGGCCAAACGCGGTCTAGCTGAAATTCGCGCTGACCCGCGATCGCGAAGAAGTTACTTCGCTCTCGAGACGCGCGGGAGTTTTGAGGTCTTGCATAGCAGCGAGAACGGACTGGCACTAGAATCTGTGCAGCATCTCCTCAGGCTTTACATCGAAGGACTTACTGGCCGGGAAGTCGATATCGTGCCGTTGACCTCCGTGCCGGACGAGTCGCGCATCAACGATGGGCGCACGATTAGTTTGCCCTCGAACATCCAGCAGTTTCGGGACGACGATCTCGATTTTCGGCTGTACAAAGTGTTGGCGGCTTATGCCGCGGGGCAGATCGAATTCCAGACTCACGAGCAAGACACTCCCGCTCTGCGCGCCGCTTATGCCTCAATAGCGGAAACGTTTGACCCGGAAAACCAGGATGCGCTGGCAGCTTTCTCGCTTGCGGATGATTACGTCAGCGCGCAACCCCAGTCAGTCGACAACGCTAAGACCGACAAAACGGCGGCGCCGGCGATGCTCGATTACAATCGAGTGCTGAGTTTGTTCCCCTTTGCTCCGCTGGCAAAACGCATCTTCGGAACTCTCGAAAACGGGCGCATCGATCGCCGTTTGCGCCAGCAGTATCGAGGACTCGCGCGCGATCTCGATCTCGTCCGCGAGCACCTGCGCAAGAACCGGCCACGCATCATTGAACTTCCAACCTCGCTCGTTCCCTTTGAACTTCTTTTTCAGATAACTCTCTTAGGTGGCGCGCTCGACGACGCTCGCGAGTATTACCGCCAGGCGGTTTCTGATCTCGAAACCATCGTCGCCGATTATTTGACGCCAGTGGATGCCGGCGTAGCAGACACTTTGATTGCTACCAGCCGCGTCTACGCGCTCTTCCAGTCGATCACGCTCGACGAATCAACCCAGCAAGTCGAGACTCGCGAGGAACCGGCGCAGATTGAAGATGACAACCAACTCTCGAGCGAGAAGCTGCAAACCGAGCGCACTGATAAGCGCGCTGAACGTCGCGATGCCCGCGAACTCTTCAACGTTTGGAACAATCCCAACGACCAGGGCGAACCCGATGATCTGACGGGCGCTGAGTCATGGATGGACGCGCAAACTACGGAAGCTGATTTGCTGGAAGGCGAGGTTGCTTTCAACTATGACGAGTGGGACCGTGAGTTGATCGATCATCGTATGGGCTGGTGTCGAGTGATCGAAAAGCGGGTGCAGAAAGGCAGCCGCGACTTTGTCGAGCAGACAAAGAGCCGGCACCGCGGCGTGATCTCTTCGATTCGCCACCAGTTTCAGCTGTTGAAGCCGGAGGAGCTGACGCGCGTCTCGAATGAGCTCGACGGCGAAGAGTTTGATCTCAACGCGGTTATCGATCACGTGATCGATCGCCGCGCCGACGGTCATCAGTCTGAACGACTGTACATTAAACGACTGCGGCGTCGACGCGATGTCGCGGTTTCGTTTCTGCTGGACCAGTCTTCATCTACCGCGCGCACGATTGGCCGCCATCCATTGCAGCCGTACACGCGGCCCGGGCGAAGGATTATCGAGATTGAGAAGGAAGGGCTCGTGCTGATGAGCGAGGCGCTCGAAGCAGTTGGCGACATCTACTCGATCAACGGATTCACATCTGAAGGCCGGCGCAACGTGAAGTTCTACGTCGTGAAAGATTTTGACGAGCAGTACACCGACGAGGTGAAGCAGCGTATCGGCGGGATAACTTATCAGAACAACACGCGGCTGGGCGCTGCGATTCGCCATGCAACCGCCCGGCTTTCGAAACAGACTTCGCGGACGCGTTTGCTGATCGTGCTTTCTGATGGTCGACCTTACGATCACGATTATGGCGATGCGCGTTACGCTCGAGAAGACACGCGCGAGGCACTAAGACAGGCTAAGCTGCGAGGCATCACGCCTTTCTGCATCACGATTGATCGGGAGTCAGAAGCAGAGTTGCGTGATCTTTACGGTGAGATTGGCTACACAATAATTGACGATGTGCTGTCGCTGCCGGAACGGCTGCCGGGAATCTACCGCCGTCTCACTACCTAGTTTCGTTGTGCGGAGCATTACTTTTCACCAAAGCCGCCGCCGCCTGGCGTTTCAATGCGTACCACGTCTCCAGCTTCGAGCTCCCAACTTCCTTTTGACGCGATCGGTTTTATTCTTCCCTTGCGCGCGATAGCATTCCGTCCGGTCTGCCCAGGCTTACCACCAGCCAACCCGTAAGGCGCGTACTTTCTGCGATCAGAAAGCAGAGACATGCGAGCAGGCACGAGCGTTTCGATCTCGCGAATCACCCCATCTCCACCGCGTCTCTTTCCGTCCCCTCCCGAACCTTTTCGAATCCGGTATTCTCGAACTCGGAGTGGATATGCGTATTCGAGCGCCTCAGCAGGCGTGTTCAGACTGTTCGTCATATGAGTATGCACCGCGCTCATGCCATCGTGTTCCGAGCGAGCACCCATGCCGCCCGCTACCGTTTCGTAGTAAGAAAATTCGGCGCCCGTGCGCGGATCGATACCGCCCATCGTTAGATTGTTCATCGTGCCCTGGCTCGCTGCCGGAATGCGTTCGGGCAAAGCCTGCGCAAGCGCGCGAAAGAGAACGTCAACGATCCGCTGTGAAGTCTCAACGTTGCCGCCGGCAACCGAAGCCGGATGCAGCGCGTTCACGACTGTGCCGGCCGGTGCGAAGACTGCAAGCGGTTCCATCAATCCCGCGCTCGCCGGTACGTCCGCACCGAGCAGACAGCGAAAGACATATGCCACCGCCGAGATCGTTATCGCCTCCACGGCATTGATAGATCCGGTGACTTGCGGCGCACTGCCGGAGAAGTCAATCACCGCCCGTTCACCGTCGATGGTTACGCGAGCCCGGATGGCTATTGCACTTTCACCGATGCCGTCGTCGTCAAGAAAGTCTTCGGCCGCGTACTTACCATCGGGAATGTTCCTGATCGCTGCGCGCATCAGGCGAGCGGAATATTCGATCAGGTGTTGCGCATACGCGGCGGCTTCTCGACGGCCTCTGCGCTCAACAATCTCAAGCAAACGCGAAGCGCCGGTTGTGAGCGAGCCGATCTGTGCCTGGAAGTCAGCCTGTCGTTCTCGTTGACCACGAACGTTGGCCAGGAGTAGTCGCATCACGTCGTCATTGATCTCGCCGTGACGAAGCAATCGGATGGGTGGAATGCGCACACCCTCGCCGTACACATCGGTGGCCAGACCCATGGATCCCGGCGTAGCGCCGCCGATGTCTGCGTGATGGGCACGATTGGCAACGTAGAAGAGTGGCGACGAAGAGACATGGCGACGCGGTGACGGGGAGACACGGGGGTGCGCGGCAGCGGGGACGCGGCGATGGGGAGAACCGGAGACTCGTGCCTGCGATTCGCGATCGAAGACTGCCGCTACCAACGTTACGTCTGGCAGGTGCGTGCCGCCGGCGAAGGGATCGTTCAAGGCGACGACGTCGCCCGGTTGAAATGTCACTTCATGCAGCGCCGCCGCAACCGCCATCGGCATGGAACCAAGATGCACGGGCATGTGATCGCCCTGCGCGATGACGTTTCCCTGTGCGTCAAAAACTGCGCACGAATAATCACGCCGCTCTTTGATGTTCGGTGAAAAAGCAGTGCGACGCAGCGCGATTCCCATCTCTTCAGCCACGGAAGTGTAGAGCGCACGGTAGATCTCGAGTGTTGTAGGATTGAACTTCATGTTAGTGAATGGCGAAGACTGCAAATCCTCGTGCAATGAAGTCAGTACCGTAACGCAGTAGCGTCGGGTCAGGTGTGCTAATCGCATTGTCACGGCAGCGTGCACCCGACGCTACGACGTTTCGGTACTGACTTCATTGGGCCGCTCCAACAGCGTGGCGACGCAACCGCGATCAGGTTTCGATGATCAAGTTTCCAAATTGGTCTACCCGCACCGAAGCACCGGGTGGAATCAAGGTCGTCGCTGAATACTCAGTCACAATAGCCGGGCCGCTGAATCTCATTTTGGCGAGCAGCGCCTCTCGCTGATAAACACCGACGCGAAGTCTTTTGCCGGCGAAGTGCGCGTCTGAATAACCAGCCGGTTTCGAGGTTCGCGCAGATCCTGCCGCTGAAATCTTTCTCAATGCCGGTGGTTGCGTCAGTCCGCTGGAACGCAGCCGCGCGCTCACGATCTCGACAATATTTCCTGACTCTGAATAGCCATAACGTGCTTCGTGCGCGCGATGAAAGTCTGTGGCGTAGTCGCCGCGAACGGCTGGCAGCTCTAACTCAAACGACTGCCCCTTGTAACGCATCGCGAGTAGACGTTCATGCCGTTGTTCACTCGGGGCAAACCCTTCTCGTCGCAAGCTTGCCTGCCCCTGTCGTTCCATCTGTTTGAAGATTTTCTCAAGCTTCTGCTCCACGCCGGATACCGCTTCCCACATCACGGTGCGGCTTTGATCGGTAATCACGTCGGCGCACATTACGCCAATTGCCGAAAGAGCGCCCGCGAAAGTTGGCGACAAGATTCTCGGGATGCTGAGTGCGCGAGCCAAATCGACCGCGTGCAGTCCGCCGGCTCCGCCGAAAGGCAACAAAACAAAATCCCTCGGGTCATGACCGCGTTCGACTGAGATCCGGCGGAGGGCGCGTTCCATGTTGATGTTCACCACATCCAGAACTCCCTGCGCCGCCGTCTCAATTGCAACTATGCGGCCCGCTGCCTTAGTCATCTCGTTTGCCAACGCTTTCAACGCTTCCCTCGAACGGTTAGCCTCGAGCTTGAACTCGCCGCCCAACAACCCCGCGCCGGCGAAGTGACCCAGGACCACATGCGCGTCTGTAACAGTCGGCAACAGCGAGCGGCCATAACAAGCGGGACCGGGATCCGCGCCTGCCGACTCTGGCCCAACGCGAAGCGAACCGCCTTCATCGACCCTCGCGATAGATCCGCCACCCGCGCCTACGGTGTGAATATCCATCACAGAAACAGCCACCGGCATCTCCGAGAGCACGGCTTCGTTGGTCAGGCGCATGCCGTTCTGATCGCAGAGCGCGACGTCAGTGGAAGTGCCGCCCATGTCGAAAGTGATGAGTTGCTCGAATCCCGCGACGCGTGCCGCTCGCATTGCGCCGACTACTCCACCCGCCGGTCCGGAAAGAATCGTTCGCACAGGTTCCTGCGCCGCCGCGGTCGCCGAAATACTGCCGCCCGAAGACTGCATCACGCGTAAATTGGGAACGTGCATCGCGAGACTGCGCAAATATGTTCCCATCAACGGCTGCAGGTACGCATTGATGACGACGGTAGAAGTCCGTTCAAACTCGCGATACTCGGGAAGGATCTGGTGTGAGATTGAAAGAGGGAGGTTAAGAGCCGCCAGGGTTTTAGCGATGAGCTGCTCATGTTCGGGACGTACGAACGAGAACAACAACGAGACTGCCAGGGACTCTACTTTCGCTTTTTTTATCCTGGCAACAAGTGACCTAAGTTCAGCGTCGGCCAGCGCCACGATTACTTCTCCGCTTGCCGCTACGCGCTCTCTTACGCCGAACCGCAGCTCGTCTGGAATCAGCGCCGGCGGCCGCACGGCATCGAGGTTGTAGAGTTCCGGTCGCGCCTGTCGGCCGATGGCGAGCACATCTTCGAAGCCGGCCGTCGTCACCAGAGCTGTTCGTGCGCCACGTCGTTCGAGCAAAGCGTTCGTGCCGACAGTCGTGCCGTGACTGACTTCGAGTTGGGCGACTTTCGCTTCCGTAGTTTCTGCAATCAGGCGAAGGCCGGCAGTGATCGCCTGTGATGGATCAAGTGGTGTTGAGGGAAGCTTGAAGAGTTGAAGTTTGCCGTCAACTTCGTAGACAAAGTCGGTGAAGGTGCCTCCCGTGTCGACGCCGACGGTTATGTTTTTAGCAGCTTCCACGAGATGATCGAAGGGGTTTTGCGAGTTTTCTGGAAGTCACTAGTCGAACTTATTGCCCATATATCATTTGAGTGATCATTTTTTATTTAAGACCGGGAAAATGACCCGGTCTTAAATGACAATGATCAATCTCAAAATGACATCACCCGACCTTCGTCCAGCAGCCATTCCTGTTCGACTCCCGCGCAGCATCAAGCACCATCTGCACCCGGTATCCATCTTCGAATGTCGCCGCACCATCGATACTCTTTTGCCCGTGCCGCAGGGCCTCAACGATCGCACAAGAAAATGCCGCGAAACCTCTGGACCAACTCGCCGGTCGCATA
>JBGTLE010000384.1:0-9242 GCA_041744295.1 Pyrinomonadaceae bacterium
GTTGGACCAGGTGAATCGTTTCCCGTTGCGAGACCAGAACATCCAGAACGCGATGGTCTGCTCGTTCATCACCTCGGCGGAGTATCAACAGCGGTTCAGTCCGGTAGTCACGCACACGAACCAGGAGTGTCCGCAGTAGTAAAACGCTCTTTACTGGGCGCCGCAGCGGTTTTCGCTGGCAGCGCGGACGGCCTCGTCCGCCAGCCGTTCGCTAGCGCGCTGTCGCGATTGAAAAGTTCACTGTTACAGACAAGGCCACCACCGGGGCGGACGAGGCCATCCGCGCTCCCAGTAAATTCAGTTGAAGGTTCACGCAACCTTGCTTTGAAACCTTGGACCAGCTTTTGCAAACCGACAACAGAAGGATTCCCCCGAATGACCTATCTGAGACTCCCAAAACTGGTCTTGCTAACGCTTGCTATTCTGATCTCAGGCACTAGCAGCGCGTCTGCCCAGGACACAGTAACCGGCGCTTTTGAAGGCATCGTCAGCGACAGTCAAACTGGCGCCTCATTGCGGGATGCCGCAGTCCAGATCATCAACGAGCAGACTGGTCTTACGATCAACCTGACTACCGACTATCGTGGCCGCTTTTTTCAGGGTTTGTTGGTACCGGGAACTTACCGAGTGCGCGTATCGCTGCCAGGCTATCAAACGCGCGAGGTGCAACAACGGCTCAAGATAACTTACACCGGTGAAGTGGTGCCGGTGCCCGTAGCACTCGATCCTTTGCCGGCCACGGCCACGCCGGGCGCGACACCCCAGCCCGCGACACCATTAACTGTCCGAGAGACTGACGTTCGCGCCGGGTTGATTCGTATCGACGGTCGTCGCACTGGTTCCTTTAGCGACGAGGAGGTCGTGACGTTGCCACTCGGAGCAGCCACTCTTACGCGGACATTTGACGAGCTGGCGTTGTTATTGCCAGGAGTGGCGCCGCCGCCTCAGACAACCGGCAGCGTAGCTGGACCAGGAGTCGGCGCGGGTGTTGGCTCAGCTGGACAGTTTTCAGTAAACGGTCTACGTTCGCGCGCGAACAACTTCACTGTAGACGGCTCAGACAACAACGACGAAGACATCGGCGTAAGACGTCAGGGATTCCTTGCGCTCGTGTCGCAGCCGATCGAGTCGATCCAGGAGTATCAGGTGATCACGCTGCTCGCGCCGGCGCAGTTTGGTCGCAACATCGGCGCCCAGGTGAATGCTGTTTCAAAATCTGGCGGTAACGAAACCCATGGAACTATTTTTGGGTTTCTGAATTCCAGCCAACTCAACGCACGCAACGTCTTCGACACTCCATCGGCAACAGCGTCTTCGCCTCTGCGCAGCGCCACTGGCCAACAAGTCTTGCTCGGGACTCAACCGATCTTCGTCAGAAATGTTAGTGACGGCAAAGACTCATTCACGTTGGGGCAGGGAGGACTCGTGTTGGGTGGGCCGTTGCAGCCCGATCAGCTTTTCTACTTTATTTCTGCTGAGGGTCAGCTTCTGAACGCTACCAAAGAACAGAGCTTTGCTGTTCCGACCGTCGAACAGCGCGGCGCTTTTGGAACGGGCGCGTCCGCGATCTCCCGAAACCCATTTGGCCGTCGTGATGCGAATGGGAATTTGATCGATCAGGTGTTTGCATTTCCAACCACTGCGCAGGGCGACGCGATCTTCAGTTTCTTTCCATTTCCAAATAATCCGAATGGAGTTTTTGGCGGGAACACATTTACTCAAGTGCTGCCGGCCAGTGGTCAGGGAAAAGTGTTGTCGGGCAAGGTTGATGGAAACTTCAAGATTCGAGAGCGACTGCAAACAGTCACGGCACGTTACAATTTTACGGACGACTGGCGAGACATTCCGGCAGTGGATGATGCTCTGTTCTCATCCGTGCGAGCGCGCGTGCGGACGCAAAACTTCTCGTTCTTTTGGAACAGTAAGGTAAGCAGTAGCGCCGCGACTAATCCCATTTTTAATCAAGTGCGACTTTCTTATGGACGTACTCGATTGAACTTTGATGAGCTCCGCGATCAGACTTATCTCCGCCCCAGCGGCCAGTTGCCGAACACTCCGTTCTTGTTGAATGCGCCGCTCATTCTGAACTCCACCTTGCCACGTGTGATCAGCAACATTGACTTTGGACCAAATATCGGACCGGTGGTGTACACGGTCGATCCGAATGCGACGCGGACTGAGGCGGCGCTCGGCGTGGTGGGCCAGGTCGACATGGCCGGGTTTAGTCCGGTGGGAGTCGATGTCTTCAACTTTCCCCAGCGCCGCGTGAACAACACTTATCAAGTTGCCGACACGCTCACTTATCGAGCGCGGAGCCACAGCTTTACTTTTGGTGTTGATACGCGACGCAGTGAGTTGAACAGTGAACTGCCACGCAACGCGCGACCGCTAATCACCTTTAACGGAGCTCCTGAAGTTACCCTCACCAACAACATCTTTTCCTACACCAACCGCTTCATTCGTCCGGAAACTTTTGCCGCGGCGTCTGCCGCCAGCGGTTTTTCCCAGACGCTGGCAACCGGCGGGGAATCCGCAATTGGTTTGCGGTTCTATCAGCTCGGTTTCTTTGCCGAAGACAACTGGCGTCCTAGTCAGCGTCTTTCGCTGACTTTCGGTTTGCGCTACGAATACAACACTCCACCGAGAGAAGTTAATAGTCGAATTGAAGAAACGTTCGCCAGCAGCGCGCTGAATCTAATTCCCGGGCTCGCGACTTTTATCGACGGCCGCTCGAGAATTTTCGAGCCTGACCGCAACAACTTTGCACCGCGCCTCGGCTTTGCCTATTCACCTGAGCTGTTTGGACAAGATCACACCACCGTGATCCGCGGCGGCTATGGTCTCTTCTATGATCAGATCCTGGGTGCTGTAGTCAGCCAATCGCGCAACGTATATCCAACTTTTCTTACCGTAGATCTGGCGGGCGGTTTTGCGAATCTACGCTTTGTCCCTGGCCCAGCCGGACAGTTCGGGTCCTGCCAGTTGGCGAATCGCTGTCCTTTTGAATTCATCAATCCCCAACTCGCCACCATCAACGGTGTACGCCTCGTCGTGCCGAATTCGCTCAACACGTTGAATCCTGCAATTACGTTTCAGCAGATCAGGGACATCGTGAACCTCGTCGGAGGTGGCCCCGTTCCCGCACTCAGCGGGTTTGGCGCAACGCTGCCGGCCCGCGAACTCGAAATGCCGATGGCCCATCACTACGGATTCACTGTCGAACAGGAGATCACGCGCAGTCTTATTTTGTCCGCGGCATATATCGGCACGCAGGGCAGGAAACTGCTGCGCTTCACTACGCCAAACCTTGGTCGAAATGCGCTGTTGACACCGTTGGTTTTCAGCACGCTGCTGAGTGCTGAGCCAAACTTTTTTGGCCTCGCATTACCGCCTGGCGCGCGAATCACTGCTGCGGGAAATATCGCGGGCGGCCGGCCCCAGCCAACCGTGGGCGCCATCACTCAGTTTGAGACTACGGCGAGTTCACGCTATGACGCGTTGCAAATTCAGGCGCGTGGCCGTTTTCATGGCGCGCTTGGGTACCAGGCGAGTTACACCTTTTCAAGAACGACGGACGACGTGTCGGATGTGTTTGATATGGCAGGAGCCTCGGCGTTGCCGCAGAACAGTCTGACGTTTGCCGGTGAGCGCGGGCCGGCTAACTTCGATGCGCGGCATCGTTTCTCTTACAATTTCATTTACGATTTTTCAGAACTGGGAACACAGGGGCGATTCTCGAGCATGGTTTTTCGCGGGCTCGAGCTCGCGGGAACGGGGCAGTTTCAAACTGGTCAACCATTCACCGTTAACAGCATCTTCGATGTGAACCTCGACGGAAATCTAACCGACCGTTTGAATAACACCGGCGGCTTGGCCGAAACCGGCGATCGTGCGCAACCGTTGCGGCTTACCACCACCAACACCTTCAGTATGTTGGCGCCGGTGGGCCAGGACGGTCAGGTGCCGCGCAATAGTTTCCGCGCCGGCAGTGTGCTTGAGCTCGATCTCGCGCTGGTTAAGACATTCAGTTTTACTCAAAGCCAGAAACTTGTGGTGCGTGCAGAAGTTTTCAACTTTATCAACCGGGCAAACTTTGGCGTGCCGGTACGTCTCCTTGAAGCACCTGGTTTTGGCCGAGCCACTGAGACTGTCACTCCCGGACGACGGTTCCAGATTGCCTTGAAGTATTCGTTCTGATGCTATGACAGGATTGACAGAATTAGCAGGATTGACATGTAAGAGTGCTCCGAGTGTAAGAGGCGCGAACGGCAGCGCGAACTGAGTCAGCGCGACCGAAACTCTTTTAGAGCCTGTTAATCCTACGAATCTTGTAATCGTGTACTTAGTTCACTTGGATTAAGGAACCATCGATGCAACTGCCATCGTCCCTACCTTCCTTCCGCGTCAAGTTCGTCCTGGAGATCCTTGCTATATCCGTGGTGGCGATTGCGCTGCTTCCCGAACGCAGTAGCTCGAAACAGAGTGACTCGCCCCTCGGCTCTCATGCGATAACGACCTCTAACCAATTCGGGGTGGCGAACGCCAGTGACGTGAATCAATCAGGTGACTACGTGTTTATTCCCCAGGGCAGTTCGGCTATTTTCCTTCGCAAGTTCAGTACGGGCATCACCTCGCGCATTTTTCAAATGAGGGAGCCCGTGCCCGGCATTCCCAACACTCGGTCAGATCTAATAACCAGTCCCCGCATCAATGGCCCAGGAAAGGTGGCCTTCCTTTCTGAGTATGCACAAATCGATGGTCAGTTCAGCCGCGCACTGATGTTATTTGATGGCACGAACCTGCAAAAGATCATCACCTCTACTGACATTGCGCCAAATACCGGCAACTCGACGTACGGTCGGAACCTTGCTATAGGCGGCTTAAACGATGCCGGAGACTTAGCCTTATTGGCGCCACTGTCATTGGGCACTGCCCCAACGCTGTTCCTCATTCCGTCGAGTGGCAGCGCAGTAAGAGTGGCGGGACCAGGTGATCCAGCTCCGGGCGCAGGAGGCGGTACCCTAAGCAACATTGCATTGGGCAACGGAACGAACTCGCTAAACAGTAACGGCGAAGTGCTATTTACTGCCCAGGTTGTTGGCGGCAGCGGCGGCTTCGGAGTTTTTGTGGGCTCCACGATTGGTGTGCGAAAGGTTGTCGCTAACGGTGACTCGAATCCGGCCGGGGGAACGTTTGCAATCAACGGCGCCATCCCGGCGAGGTTGAACAATTTCAGTGGTGCTGCCTTCGTTGCTGCGAACACGATCTTCACTCACAGCTCTGAGGGCGGGGTTTCCAAAGCGGTCGGAAACAACGATCCAGCTCCCGCAAGCTTAGGCGGAACATTTTCCGGGCAACCGACCCTCCACGCGTTGAACAGCAGTGGGGCGGTAGCATTCTCTTCAAGCATTGCCGGGAGCGGCGTAACATCGTTCGGAATCTTTCGCTTTGTACCCGCAACGACTATTGAGACCGTAGCGTATATAGGACAGGCAGCGCCCGCTTCATCTGGCGCCAACTTCGCAAATTTCAATTTCGGCGTAACTGGAGTCTCGATAAATAGCAGCGGCATGATCTGCTTTGGGGCAAATCTTGTCGGCGGTCCCTTTCGGGCTGGGATTTTTCAGCAAGCCGGAGTCAACACACCTGTCAAGGTGGGCTTAGCAGGTGAACCTGCACCAGTTCCCGGAGGAGGCAATTTCGTTCCCGCTACCTTTGGTGGCACGCGAGTTCTGGATAGTGGCCAGGTAACTTTTCCCTCCAACATCATTGGCAGTGGCGCTACCTTTGCCGAGTTTATTGGCACTCCGGGCAATCTCACACCTCTGATGCACGACAATGATTCTTTGCCTGCAGGTTCGCTTACTTCTTTGCGCACATTCCGCGCCCATGCGGCTGGTGACTTTGTGGCCTTTCTGGCCCAGCAAA
Organism: Pyrinomonadaceae bacterium; assembly: GCA_041744295.1. Taxonomy (GTDB): domain Bacteria; phylum Acidobacteriota; class Blastocatellia; order Pyrinomonadales; family Pyrinomonadaceae; genus PSRF01. The sequence continues at coordinate 5,929 of JBGTLE010000384.1, forward strand.
CCGGCGGCCGGGTCAGTCTCATGGTTAGGAACATCAACAGTGGTGTTACGAGTACCGTCTTCACCGACGGAGATGCGGCGCCCGGGGCACCAGGCTTTCGCCTTAGGAATACGGCGCTAAACACAGTTTATCTGAACAGCAACGGGTCGATAGTTTTTACGGCTTTGATCATCGGCGGCAATGTGGGTCTCAGTAACGGCATCTTTACCGCGACCACAAATGGCATCTTGACCAAAGTGGTTGCCGAGGGCGATCTCGATCCGACTACAAATCAGCCGTTCTCAGGTCTGAGCATCAATTTCATTGCTCCAGCCCCACTCAACAATGCTGGGCAGGTGCTGTTTAGGGGACTCTCGCAATCGCAGTTTGGCTTCTATGTCGCTTCAGGGTCGGGATCAATTCAGAGGATCGCGCGCAGTTCTGAGGCGGCGCCAGGAGGCGGAACTTTTAGTACGCTCTCTACGGTCGCGTCGATCAATCAGGCAGGTCAGGTGGCTTTCTTTGCAAATACAACGGGTGGACCAGGACAGAACCAGGGAATTTTTGTTGGGAGCCCAGGCGGCGGAGTTACTCGCATAGCAGTCAGCGGAGATCCGGCTCCCGGCGGAGGCAGCTTCTTCCGCTTTCCGAGCGCGGCGAGCTTAAACGACAGCGGTGAAGTCGCTTTCGTCGCTAGTCTTGGTCCGGCTGGAGCAACCGGCGGCGTATTTGCCGGTTCGAGTCAGGCTACGCTGCAAGCGATTGCTCTTCACGGATCACCATCGCCTGCGGGAGGAACGTTCCAAATTAACGCGACCTCCGTCGACGTCATGATTAATAACCAGCAGGACGTCGCATTCCGATCAGGTTTAACTGGTGCGAGCGGAGACAGTGGCTACTTCATTCGTCGCGGACCGTCTGGGCCTTTGCAGACTGTGGTTTTGCAGGGTCAAGCAGCACCGGGAACTGCAGGTACTTTCCTGACCATACAGGGCAGCCCGAATCTCATTCTCGCCGAACTCATGGCCCTCGGTCCGACTGGCGAACTCGCCTTTCAGAACTCGTTCCAAGTCGGGGGCTTGAGTGTCTTTGCCACCTTCCGTTTTCGGACCGACAACCTTTTGGAGAAGATCATTGTTCGTGGTGATGTGATGCCCGGCACCGGTAATGGCGTTTCTGCCGGAACGAGTCAGGGATTTGGTAACGGCAGCGCAGGTAGATTCGCCTTATGGGTTCCGATTGTTGGTGGTAACGGTGAAGATCTCATCTACGTCACAAATTCACCAACTGGCTTTGGAATTTCCGGCCAGGTAAAAGACGTGAGTGGCGCCGGCATTAGCGGAGTGATAGTTAACCTGAGTGGCGATGTCTCTGGCTCAACTATTACCAACGCGGGTGGGAACTACGCCTTCGCTAATCTTGCCGCAGGTGGAAATTATGTAGTGACGCCTGCCAACGTTAACTACTCGTTTAGTCCTGTGAATCAACCCTTCACTAACTTAACAGCGGCCGGGATTGCCAACTTTGTGGCGACGCAGACCATCGCTTCGATTTCCGGAAGAGTAACCGACGGCAATAACGTTGGGCTCAATGCGATCACGTTGGCGCTGACGAAGGATGGATTACCCGCCGGCACGGTCCAGACGAATGCGACAGGCGACTATGTCTTTCCGAACCTGCAGACCGGAGCGAACTATGTGGTGACGCCTGCAGGGAGCTTTACTCCTTCCACTCAAACTATCGGAACGTTAACGGCGGATGTGACAGTAAACTTCAGATCTCAACCAGCGATTCCACCGCAATGCAATGTCGTGACTTTCGGAACATTTGGTTTTGCCACAGCTTCCACTCCGTATGCCGTGGCGAGTGCTGATTACAACAACGACGGCAAGCTTGACCTGGCGGTAGCGAATTTCGGCTCTAACAATGTCTCAATCCTAATTGGCACAGGCACGGGAAGTTTTGGCGCCGCTACGAACTTTGCTGTTGGGAGTGGGCCGCATGCAGTTGCGGTGGGAGATTTCAACGAAGACGGTAATAACGATCTGGCGGTACCAAATCTTAATTCCTCGAACGTGTCGGTTCTTCTGGGGAATGGTGCGGGAGCGTTTGGCGCCGCGACCAACTTCTCCGCGGGAGTTTGGCCGGCCTATGTCGTCGTCTCGGATCTTAATGCTGACGGTAACGTCGACCTGGCGGTTGCCAATTCCAACTCGGCGAACGTCTCCATTCTTCTGGGCACTGGTACCGGTAGCTTTGGAGCCGCTACAAATTTCAACACCGGAACACATCCAGTCGGAATCGCAATCGGGGATTTCAATGCGGACGGTAAGAGCGATCTGGCTACTGCTAACCAGGACACAGATAACGTATCCGTATTGTTAGGGACGGGAACGGGGGGCTTTGGCGCAGCCTCAAACTTTGGGGTAGGTGCTGATCAACCACTAGGTATCGCGACCGCTGATTTTAATGGTGACGGTAAGGGCGACCTTGCAGTTGCCGCTATCTCGGGCAGCGTCTCCGTGCTGGCGGGAACCGGGACCGGTAGTTTTGGAGTTCCAACTAATTTCAACGCTGGAGTGCAGCCGTTTTCGGTGGCTGTTGGAGATCTCAACGGAGATGGGAAGAGCGATTTGGCGGTAGCAGCCTTTGGTGGAAACAACGCCTCTGTCTTGCTGGGAACAGGATCTGGCGCCTTCAACTCGCCATCTTTCTTTGACGTAGGCTTGGGCCCGCGCGCGGTCGCGATTGCAGACCTGAATGCTGATGGCAGGAGTGATTTGGTATTGCCTAGCCAGAATTCCAACGGCGTGACGGTCATGCTGAGCACTACCGCGAGCTGCAGCGGTCAAAATTCACTCACCATCTCCGGTCGCATTGCTACGATTAACAACGCTTCTTTGTCCGACGTAACAGTTACTTTGTCTGGTCCAATCACACGAGTGGTGCAAACAGACGCGAACGGCAACTACACGTTCGCGAATCTGGCGCCGGGTGGCAACTACGCAGTGACGGTACAGAGTCCGCATGACGTGTTCGCGCCTTCGCGGGCCGACTTCTTCAACCTGGGCAGCAGTCAAACAGCAAACTTCACTGCGGCGCCGGTGGCCGTACCAGTACCAACGCCGCCGTTGAGTGACAACTTCGCGTCTCCCGTGCGTGATGCGAGCAAGTGGAACCTTGGCACGCAGACACAGCCGGTGGGCGCCTTTGATCCGCAAGTGACTACGGCGCAGATCAATGGGCAGTTAGTGATCACACCACTCAATCAAGCGAGTGGTCTGCACTACAACGGTTATGTTTCGGCGAACTCATTCGATCTGACGAATGGCAAA
>JBGTLE010000385.1:0-3990 GCA_041744295.1 Pyrinomonadaceae bacterium
TCGGATGGCCCACCGATTCGTGTATGGTTAACCACAAATGCGAGGGATGCAGCACCAGGTCATACTTGCCCGGCTCGATTGATTTCGCCTTGAGCTTGGCCACCGCGTCATTGCCCGCCTGCTCAGCCTCCTGAAGCCAGGGATACTTTTCCATGTACTCGTAGCCCATCCCCTGCGGTCCCCCAAAGTCACTACGCGACTGAAAATCCCCTGTCGAGCGGTTGACGGCGGTTACATTGAAACTCGGATTAGCACGGATAATGTACTGCTCAATGCGCGAGCCGTCGGTTGAGGCATAGAATTTCTGTTCGTTCACAAACCCCATCGACGAATTTACAAAGCTCACGCCTTCGGTCTTCAACGCTTGCTCATTCAGCTTCAGCAAAAACTGAATCTTGTCATCGATGGCCACGTCAAAAGGATCCTTTTCAAAAGCGCTCTTCCAGTTCGCGACAACTTTCGACGCCGGCGCCATGGTCACTCGCTTGCGCTGGTAGACCGAATTTGCGCGCGCAATATCGACTGCCTGTCGCGTCAGGCGCCGCACTTCCTCGGGAGAGACATCACGGCTGGAAGCGAAACCCCAGGTGCCTTTGAAGAGTACACGCACCCCAAAGCCGAAATTCTGGCTGCGCGAAACATTCTGCACCTGCTTCTCGCGAGTGGAGATCTGCTCGTTGCGATAGCGGTTGATTCTTATGTCGGCATAAGTCACGCCCAGCTTACGCGCAGTGCTGAGTGCAATATCAGCAAGCGCATTTTTGTCGACCGCCGCAGCTGCCGCTGCTTCAGCCGTCTGAACTTCACTAATCCACGCTGGCAGCACGGACGGCAGTGCCACTACGCCGGCAGCTAAGCCGGCCGTCTTGATGAACTCGCGTCTAGAGGTTGTCATCTCGAGACCTCGCTATTATTGGGAATGCTGAAGAAGAGCCTGTACCTGTAATGTGATGCGAGGAGACTCTAATACAGTGCGGTGAAAAGTTTCAAGAGAATCGTCGCGTGGGTAGCGTTCTCGTCGAGAGTTGCCTTTGGTGTTACGTTTCCTGCGGTTTCGTGTGGTTTAGCGGATCGTGTTTGTCTTTACGAAGCTGTTAGCTGAGCAGGGACCTGCGGGCTGCAGCAAGAGCATTATCAACGCATTCAGCAGATGTACCCCCAATTTGTGACTTTGTCGCGAGCGTTTGTTCGAGTGAAAGTGTTGCAAGGACGTCTTTATCAATGAAGGGCGATAAGGACTGCATTTCCTCAAGCGGTAGTTCCTGCAATTCGACCCCTCGTGCAATCGCATGTACAACAATTCTTCCGACGGTTTCGTGGGCTTCGCGAAAAGGCATTCCTTTTCGCACCAGATAATCTGCCAGCTCCGTGGCATTCATGTAACCCGTTGATGCGGCCTCGCGAGTGCGCTCCTCGTTGAGGCTAAGGTTGCGCAGAACCGTCGCGGTGACTCCCAGACAGTCGTTGACGGTGTCGAAGCTGTCAAAGACTGCTTCTTTGTCCTCCTGCATATCTTTGTTGTATGCGAGCGGCAGACCTTTGAGCATTGCCAGCAAGGAAGTACCGTGACCGAAAACCCGACCGGCCTTGCCCCGCACAAGCTCCATCGAGTCAGGGTTCTTTTTTTGCGGCATCAGGCTGGACCCGGTGGCCACCGCATCACTCAACTCGAAGAATCCAAATTCAGTGGTCGAGTAGAGGATGACATCTTCCGCCAAACGCGAAAGGTGAACCATGATCAGGGAACAATCGCCGACGAATTCCACACAGAAATCACGATCGCTTACAGCATCAATACTGTTGCGAGACACGCTGTCAAAGCCTAACTCACGTGCGACGGATTCACGATCGATTGGGTATGAAGTTCCTGCCAGCGCCGCGGAACCGAGCGGCAATATATTTACCCGTTTACGGCAATCTGCCAAACGCTCGCGGTCACGCGCCAGCATTTCAAAATAAGCCAGGCACCAGTGCGAGAAGAGTATGGGCTGCGCTCGTTGCAAGTGTGTGTAACCCGGGAGCACGGCGCCAGGGTGCGACTCAGCAAAATCCAATAAGGCGTGCTGAGCTTCACTCAGCAGATGTACCAGGTCGTCAACTGCTTCTCGCAACCACAGGCGAAGACCTGTAGCCACTTGATCGTTACGACTGCGCCCGGTGTGAAGTTTTCGTCCCGTGTCCCCTATCAAGTCCACCAGGCGTGACTCGACGAACGAATGAACGTCCTCGGATTCAAGGTTGTCGAAATAGCCGGTGTCGGTGGTTCCAAGATCGAGTATTGTTTGCAGGCCGCTGTTGATCTTCTTAGCTTCCTCGTCTGTTAGCACACCGGCACTCGCGAGACTATTGCAGTGCGCCACGCTAGCGCGCACATCAGCCACAAACAATCGCCGGTCGAAACCAAACGAGCGATTGAAATCAACAAATCCGCGATCCGCTTCACCGGTGAATCGGCCGCCCCACAAGTTCTTAGACATTAAATCCTCCGCTTATCCGTGCGCCGACATGTTAGTGCTGTGGTCCCACCCAGTCTAGCAGCGCGACTCCTTCTGATTACACATGACCCGGCGGTTCCCCCATTCAATAGCGACCCCCCGGCGGTTTCGCCTGTTACCCTGGCAACTTCTGCTCTGGCGGCTTCGCCGCAGTAGCACCGTCGCGTCGTAGCCGCGAGTGGGCGGTGCGAAAGTTGACGTTCAAGCATCCACCATGCTAGTTTATGCATCTATGCGTAGATTATGCAAGTTATACGCATAACAAGGCGAGGCTAAAGATGAAGAAAGATACGAGGCAAAGGCGGATATTGAGTTTGATACGGGCCAAGCCTATTGGCACCCAGGAGGAGCTGAAGTCGCTGCTGGAAAGAGCCGGTGTACCGGCAACGCAATCGAGTGTGTCCCGCGACCTGGAGGAGTTGGGAGTTGTAAAGCATCACGGCCACTACACGGTGCCGCGGGCAAATGGCGCCGCCGCACGTGGACTCCTGAGTCTCGATATGGCGGGAGAAAATCTGGTAGTCGCGCGTACCGAGCCCGGGCTGGCGTCCGCCGTGGCCGTCAACATCGACGGCGCAGTGATTGAGGAGATTGTGGGAACGATCGCCGGCGAGGACACGATCTTCATTGCGGTTAATGACCGCAAAGCACAGCGGGTCGCGATTAAGAAGGTTTGGGAGTTGTTTGGCTGATGGTCAGTTGTCAGTTGTCAGTTGTCAGTTGTTCGTGGTTACAAAGGCCGTAGAGTTAAAGAGCTTAACAACTGACAACTGACTACGGACAACTGACAACAAAGAAAGGGAATAAAGTGTCAGAAAACAAAATCCGCAAGATAGTCTTAGCATATTCCGGTGGCCTTGATACGTCCGTCATGCTGCGCTGGTTGAAAGAGCAATACGACTGCGAGGTTGTTTGTTATTGCGCGGATGTCGGCCAGGGCGAAGAAATGGAGGGGCTGGAGGCCAAGGCACTCGCAACCGGAGCCTCGAAACTTTACGTGGAAGATCTGCGTGAAGAATTCGTCAGCGAATATGTCTGGACTGCCATCAAGGCGAATGCAATTTATGAAGGTGTTTATTTGCTGGGAACTTCCCTGGCTCGCCCGGTGATCGCAAAACGCCAGATAGAGATCGCGCGTAGGGAGAAAGCGGATGCGGTAGCGCACGGCGCCACCGGCAAAGGCAACGATCAGGTTCGCTTTGAGTTGACGTATTACGCACTTGAACCTGACATCAAAGTGATAGCCCCCTGGCGTGAATGGGAGTTCAAAGGCCGTAGCGATCTGATTGCTTACGCGCAGGAACACAAGATTCCGGTCACCGCAACGCACGAGAAGCCTTATTCGACAGATCGCAATCTGATGCACGTCTCCTACGAGGGCGGCATCCTGGAGGATCCCTGGGCTGAAGCACCGGAGAACATTTTTCAACTTACGAAGTCTCCGGAAAATGCGAAGGACCAGGCTGAGTATGTGGAGATCTCATTCGACAAAGGC
>JBGTLE010000386.1:0-5214 GCA_041744295.1 Pyrinomonadaceae bacterium
CGAACCGTTCAGGGAACCCAGGGCAGTTTCAAGAAACTCAACCCCCGCTCCGTTGGCCGCAATCGTCTTGCAGTGTTTGTATGCTTCAGTCACAAACTCGCGGGCATCTGAGTTTCGCGCCAGAGCAGCGACGCTCGCATCTCCACCCGGAATGTAAACGGCATCAAACAACACCGACGAGCCGGTGAGAAAACTGAAGTCCACCTTTAGCGCTTCACCCGTGGCGCCGGTCACCACACCCAACCGCGGCGCAATCGTCTTGGGCATCGCGCCGGCGGTCAACAACGCGTGATTCATCTCAGCCACTTCTCCGTCGTCAAATCCATCTGCCAGCAGCACCGCGACTTTTCGCGTCTTGATGGTGTCGTTCGGAAAATTCGGGTTCCCTACCTGGCGCAACGCGGTTGATATCTCCAGCGACTGCGTAACTCGCTTAGGTTGAAACTTACGTGGGTCTTCATCGGCGGGCACGCTCATGTTCATCGGCTTGTCGAGCTTCTTCGGCACGACCAACCCAAGACCTTCAGCAACGCTTTCGGCCAACCCTTTGTCGACCTGGGCGAGTAGTACCAGCATTCGCTCGCGAATTGCCGGCGTCTCGACCTTGCCCAACTCAAATCGCAAGGCACGAATAATGTGGCCTTTCTCGGGCTCGCTTTGGCTGTTGTAGAACAATGTCGCCTGGCTGAAGTGATCAAAGAAACTCGCACTGCGCGCGCGAACTTTCTTCGCGTCGATTCGTTCGGCGAAGCTCGTGAATCCGCCCATGTCGGCGCCAGCCTGAAACGGGCAGCCACCTCGCAGAGTATTTGGCTCGTAACTGGTTTGCCCGCGATTCACAGTCTGCCGCATGTAGCCGTCGCGCTGATTATTGTGCACGGGTGCGACCGGTCGGTTAATCGGAATCTCGTGGAAGTTAGGACCACCAAGACGAATTAACTGTGTGTCTGTGTAAGAGAAGAGGCGGCCTTGCAGGAGCGGGTCGTTGGTGAAATCAATTCCGGGCACGATGTGGCCAACGTGGAAGGCAACCTGCTCGGTCTCGGCAAAGAAATTGTCGGGATTTCGATCGAGCGTTAACTTTCCGATGCGACGAACAGGCACAATCTCTTCCGGGATAATCTTCGTCGGATCAAGCAGATCAAACTCGAACTTGTGCTCGTCTTTCTCTTCTACTATTTGAACGCCCAACTCCCATTCAGGAAAGTCGCCGTTCTCGATCGCTTCCCAAAGATCGCGTCGATGAAAGTCGGGATCCTTTCCGGAAATCTTCTGTGCTTCATCCCAAACTACCGAATGCAGGCCAAGCAATGGTTTCCAGTGAAACTTTACAAAGCGTGACTTTCCTCGCTCGTTGATAAAGCGGAAAGTATGAACCCCAAAACCTTCCATCATGCGAAAGCTTCTAGGAATCGCGCGATCGGACATCACCCACATGATCATGTGCATCGATTCCGGCATCAGCGAGATGAAATCCCAGAAGGTGTCATGGGCAGAAGCAGCTTGCGGAATCTCGTTATGTGGTTCCGGTTTTACGGCGTGAACCAGATCGGGGAACTTTATCGCGTCCTGGATAAAGAAGACGGGAATGTTGTTGCCAACAAGATCGAAGTTGCCTTCTTCGGTGTAGAACTTGACGGCAAAACCGCGGACATCGCGTGCCAGATCTGTCGAGCCGCGTGAGCCGGCGACGGTTGAGAAACGAACAAAGACTGGTGTCTTCACTGCCGGATCCCGAAGGAACGCGGCCTTTGTGTATTCCGCCATCGACTCGTAAACCTCGAAGTGACCGTGCGCCGCCGAGCCACGCGCATGTACGACTCGCTCCGGGATTCGCTCGTGATCGAAGTGGGTGATCTTCTCTCGGAGAATAAAATCCTCGAGTAAGGTCGCGCCGCGGTCGCCGGCTTTGAGTGAGTTCTGATTATCGTTTATGCGAACGCCGTGGTTCGTCGTGAGAAACTCGCCCGCGTTGTCTTCAGTATTCTTTTGCAGGTCATCGATCTTGGCGTTGTTGTTTCTGGGATCAAGCTTAGCAGCGACCCGCGCCTGGTCTTGCTGCACCTTGTTAGTCGCGGCAACATTTTTAGCGGTCGGCTTGGTTTTGCCCTTAGCGGTTTTCCTCGTAGTCATGATGTCTCCCGTAAACTTAATCTATCGATGGCAAAACCCTATCTCGAGAAGACAGACGCTGCTCGTCAGGGTCGCCTTTCATAAAGTCAGAGTTCTTGAAGTGATCGTGGCCGTCCGTTCCAGGTTCCGCACAAAAGCTGGCGCCGTAGGCGTCTAATGTAGTCAGTTGACGTGTCGAATCCTTGGGGGCGAAACGTCAGTTTGTTTCACTCCTGACGGAGCGGGTCCAAAGAGAACCACCTTAGCTCTATAGACATTGCGTCCTACGGGACGGTTTGAATTCGCTTTTGTGCACGCCGTTCCTTATGCCTTGGTGGCGCGGGATTTCTTTGCTTCGGCTGCCTCGATAGCGGTTTCTACGTCCTGCTCCTCCTCTGGTGGCGGCAGCACGGCGGGCATTCCCAGCGCTTCAATCCAAAGCTCGCGAGTCCAGCCAGCCGTGTGATAAAGGTGCTCATCCTCTTCCGGCTCAACCTGCTCATAGGCGGCCTTCAGCGCCGCTGCTTCTTCGCCGCCGTTCTTCACAAGTTCACCAAGCAGGCTCCAGTTAAGGTGATCTTTGGTTTCGGCAAGCGTGACGCATTCCGCAGCCACAATCTGTGCAGCCGCGAGATCCGGCCCTCTTAAAGCCATTTCCATCGCTTGAACCAGAGAATCGCCGATGTGCCGCACGATCTTTCGGCCTGGGGTTTCAACCTCAGGATCCTGGTTCATTCCTTTCAGAAGGTCAGAAACGATCTGCACGTGCTCTTTCGTCTGCTCGAGATATTTCGACCACTCCTGTTTCAAGTCATCGTTCTGAGCACAACGTAAGGCGGTGGTGTAGATCTGGACGCCACCTTTTTCCGTCTCGAGTGCTTGATACAGCAGCTCGATTGCATGATTGGTATTCAGAATATTGTTCTTCATGTCTCCCCCTTGTCGTGACGTTGGTTTGCAGCGACGAATCAATAGCAACCAAAGTGCCGGGCACGCGACTCGGAAACCGCTAATGATGCCGTTCTATAAGCGAACGGGGAACCTGATTTGAAATACGGAAATGGTCCAAAGGCAACGGCGTAGGGAAAATATTAGGTTGGGAAGGTGGGTAAGCGGAGTGAACCCTGTCTCTGCTCCGAAGGAGCTGAGTCCTCCAGCCCAAGGTTGCCGCCTTCGGCAACCTTGGGTAGAGTGAGAAGAAGGTCCCAACCCGAAACGGGTTGCGGCTGAATCTGAAGAGGCCTTAGGCGAACCGTGCTTGACGCAACCCGTTCCGGGTAGGGCCGTGTTGGCCTTTCGATCCCAAGGTAGCCGAAGCGGCAACCTTGGGCTGGAGGTCGTAGCTCCTTCGGAGCAAAGAAAGGATGTATTCCGCATACCCGCCTTCCCAACCTGGAAATGCCCGAACCATCTTCCCAACTCGCACGTTCGCGACGGCATTGCCAGACACCAAATTGTTGGCGCTCGAACTGCACACACCAGAGCCTCAAACATCCTGATTGACAGCACTGCCTTCACTTTCTATATTGAGACTGCGCCGTAATTCGCTGGCGCCCTTGCCTCGAAACCTCTCCAACAATCAATCAGCTCATTCGGGGAAACACCGTCATGAAACTATCCATCCTTCGCGCGTTCTCTTTATTCCTGCTTGTTCAGGTCAACCTCTGTCCGGCAACAGTATCCGCAGTGCCGGATCAGACGCCCGAGCACGGCGGCCAGATCGACGCCAAATACGACGGCTTCAACTACGAAACTGTAGTCACTCTGCGAAAAATGCGCGTGGTGTGCGGCAAAGGAAAAGCGACGGAAAGCGGAATGAAGGGAGTCTGCGTCGGCGTCTCTGCTTCCCTGCATAGTCCGGGTCAGCAACTCGAGTATGTTCGCTACGCCAAAATCCGCATCGTGTTTGAGACCAAGGATTGGGTCGCGCGACATCCGCTGGGACAGCGCGATCTGGTGGCAGTGGTGGACAACGAAAGTATCAAGTTGGGCACGATGCAACTCGCGAAACAGGAAATGGATGCTGATCGCGGCGTCGATGTTTTGCAGGAAGTTCTGGAAGTCTCAATTCCCTACGCCACGTTCGTGAAGATCGCCCGCGGCGGTGTGGTGGAACTGAAAGTCGGCAGCACCATCTTTGCTTTGAAAGAAAAGAACCTCGCGGCGCTCCGCGACGTGAATAACAGGGTAAAGCTGCAAGCGAAGAAGTAGCCTGGGAAATGGAGCTGGTCTTTGGTCTTTGGTCTTTGTGCTTTGTGCTCTTTAGACTTTGGACTTTAGACTTTGGACTTTGGACTTCTTAATACCGCGGCACTGACGGATCTACCTCGTCCGACCACGCCGTAATCCCACCCTTCAGATTGATTAATCGACCTGGGAACCCTGCCTGCTTCAACGCCGCGATCGCCTTCGCACTGCGCACCCCTGCTTTGCAATGCATCACCGTCTCCTTCGCCGGATCGATCTCGTTCATGCGGTTTACCACCTGGCCCAGCGGAATCAACCTCGTGCCGGCAATCCGCGCAATCTCATACTCTGATGGCTCGCGCACGTCGATGACTTGCAAGTCCTGTCCCTCATCCAATCGTTGTTTGAGCTCCCCCGCAGTGAGCTCGTCCCGTCGATCGCCGGATGTTTGATCTGCTGGTTGCTGCCGCAGCCCACAGAATTCCTCATAGTCGATTAACGCGGTGATGCTTGGGCTCTCGCCACACACCGGGCACGCTGGATCTTTCCGCAACTTGAACTCACGAAACTTCATCGTCCAGGCATCGAAAAGGAGCAGTCGATCAATGAGCGTTTCCGGAGCGCCGAGAATCAGCTTGATTGTTTCATTCGCTTGAATCGCACCAACGATTCCCGGCAATACGCCGAGCACGCCTCCTTCCGCGCACGATGGAACGAGTCCGGGCGGCGGTGGTTCGGGATACAGACAGCGATAGCACGCTCCTTTCTCTGCCCAGAACACACTAGCCTGGCCCTCGAAACGAAAGATCGAGCCGTAGACGTTTGGCTTGCCCGTCAGCACGCACGCATCATTAACCAGATAGCGAGTCGGAAAATTATCCGTGCCGTCAACAACGATGTCGTAACCGGTAATGA
>JBGTLE010000387.1:0-5170 GCA_041744295.1 Pyrinomonadaceae bacterium
GCTGGCTGCTGCCCTGTATTTCGAGGGCAGCACGGCCGGCGAACAGGAGGTCCGCACGCTTGCCGACACACTTTATCGCCGCGCCAACTGGCAGTGGGCCCGGAACAACGGGGCAACGCTGACCCACGGCTGGAAACCCGAGCGCGGCTTCCTGAAGTACCGGTGGGAGGGCTACGACGAAGCGCTCCTGCTCTACATCCTGGCGCTGGGCTCGCCGACGCACCCTCTTCCCGAAGGCAGCTACGCCGCCTGGTGTTCGACTTACAAGTGGGAGACCTGTTACGGATACGACTATCTCTACGCTGGTGCGCTGTTCATGCACCAGCTCTCGCACATGTGGATCGATTTTCGCGGCATCCAGGACGCGTTCATGCGCGACAAGGGCATCGACTATTTCGAGAACAGCCGCCGTGCCACCTTCGTGCAGCAGCAATACGCAATCGAGAATCCGCTCAAATTCAAGGGCTACCGCGACTGTTGCTGGGGGATCACCGCAAGCGGCGGCCCGGGGCCGGCAACCCTCAAGATCGACGGAATAAAGCGTCGGTTCTTCGGCTATCGTTCACGCGGCGTGCCCTTTGGGCCCGATGACGGCACCATCGCGCCGTGGGCGGTGGTCGCCTCTCTGCCGTTCGCGCCGGAAATCGTGTTGCCGGCCGTGGAGCATTTCATCTACGACATCAAGCTGAAGAGCGCCAATCCCTACGGACTCAGGGCCACCTTCAATGCAACCCACCCGGACCGGTCCCATAGCCATTACGGCTGGGTATCGCGGTGGCAGTACGGCATCAATCAAGGTCCGATCTCGATCATGGTCGAGAACCATCGCAGCGGCCTGTTGTGGCGATTGATGCGAACCTGCCCATACCTCGTCAGCGGCTTGCGGCGGGCAGGATTCGCGGGCGGATGGCTATGATGCGCCCTGCCTCAGCGCTATGACGCAGTTGTGGTTAGCGGTCGAAACACGGCGGAGAGGGAGGGATTCGAACCCCCGGAACTCTTGCGAGTTCAACAGATTTCGAGGCGTCCTTGGCGGGGGCGACCCAAACTCTCCGAATTTGAAAACGTAATATTATCAAGCTTGCAGCGCTTGCCAGCGTTTTGATTCATAGCCTCAACAAAGCTCAGAAAGCCGCAGTTACGGCACAAATACGGCACACTCCCACATAGGGCGAGTTGAACTTTCACACACTTGCTCAGGGAGGCCGAATGGGCGGGGTGAAGCATGCTTGGATCGAGAGCCAAGAGCGCGGATATGACGCACCGGACAAGCACGTTTGCGCCGACTGCGTCGAAGACCCGTTCCTGAAGGACCTTATTTCCAATAGCGTCGTAGAGCCGACCTGCGACTACTGCGACAAAACCTCCGACGATCCTATTGCCGCCCCGGTCGACGCGATAATGCCATCCATCGCATACGCCCTCCACTCGAACTTCGCCCCGCCCGAGAGTGCTGGCGTGCCACGCGACGATGGAGACTGGGTAGATGGGGGCCGCATCACAGACACGGCAGACGCTCTCGAATCGTTTCCTCTAAGTTGCCACGACGATCTTCGCCAGGAGATTGCAGACGCATTTCACAACGACGCCTGGTATCCGTGCACGGGGGGCCACTGGTTGGACACCTCGCTTCACGACCATCTACGATATTCATGGGAGCATTTTGTCGCCGTTGTTAAGCATCAGAGCCGTTTCTTCTTTTCGGTGGGCGACAAGAAAAAAAGGGAGCGTGAAGACTCCCTGGCCCCAATTGACATCCTTCGCAGAATTTCCGAACTAGTGCAAACGCTCGGCTTGATTTATGAGATTGCGCCGAAGACTGAACTGTTCAGAGTGCGTCGAACCAATCCTGATGAAATGTTCTCAACCCTTAGTGAACTTGGCCCTCCGCCTGAGGAAGTAGCAACTGCAGGGCGAATGAACCCGGCGGGAATCAGCTACTTCTACGTGGCGCTAGAGAAAAAAACTGCGTGCGCTGAAGTACTCGACAGACCGCCGACACATGGGGCGCTGGCCTCCTTTGCGGTCCAACAGAAATTGATCGTTCTTGATCTGGCGCGCGTACCAGACGTTCCATCCATTTACGATGAACGCGTAGCTCATGAACGGGAGATCATTCTCTTCCTCAAGGGCTTCATAAACGCGATTACGAAATCCACGTTGAAGGACGGCCGAGAGCATGTTGAGTACGTGCCTTCCCAGGTTGTCTCAGAGTTCTTTGCTCAGGTTTTCAGAACGAAAGATAAGCAATCGTTGGATGGAATCGTTTACCCAAGCGCAGTCATGCCCGGTGGGCGAAACTTGGTTATCTTTCCTCCACGAGACTACAAGCGTCCGCTGGACAAGCTCGTGGCTCTAACACGTGTTTTTCCCCTACATGTCAGTGATTGGCCCGCCATGAATCGGATATTGGAGCGCGAATAGACCGAGGTGAAGAGAGAGCCATCGTTACGCATGGCTACTCCTCCCAATTCTCGTAGTTCAGCGCCACTCCTGCCGCCTTACGGATATGGACCATTTTGTCGGCAGTTACTAAGGTCAAGTTG
Source organism: Pyrinomonadaceae bacterium (assembly GCA_041744295.1). Lineage (GTDB taxonomy): Bacteria > Acidobacteriota > Blastocatellia > Pyrinomonadales > Pyrinomonadaceae > PSRF01. The sequence goes on from JBGTLE010000387.1 coordinate 2,547, forward strand.
TGCGCCAGAGCGAGCGAAGCAATCCAAACATCATTCTCATTCACGCCCAGTTTTGAATCAGTCGTCGGATCGACCCACTCGGTTACATAGTTAGTTTTGGCGCGGCCCTTCGCATCGCGCGGCGCATACAACTCAAAGAGCTTCGCGCGAAGTTTCGCGTAGTGAAAGCGAGCGTCACCTTTTTCAATGGCCAAGATCATCTTGCCTGGGAAAGCCTCCACGATTTGGCGAACGAGACGCTGTGCCGTCACATCGGGCGTCGGTGCAGTAAGAAGGCCATACTCAAGCTCTCCCACTGAGATCACGGACGTAAAAAACCGTGATTTCCCGTCGCGCTTCAGTTCATTGAACTTGTCCGAAACACGAACATACCGAGGTGCTGTACTGCCACCCCGGACGGCGGCCAAGGCAGATAGAGCGTTAGTGTCTAGGAGGTAATCACGCCGACCAGGAGGCATCCTCCCTCCCGATTGTGCTTATATGTTCTAAGAGGGCTTCGTCGCGAAGCTCGGGAAGCCGCTCAAATATTTGTGCAGCAGTCCCGCTTTGATAGTCATCCGAAATATAAACGTGAAGTGGAATCCACGATTCGAATTCGGGCGGGATGAATCCGTGGAACTCGAACGGAACGCGACGTTTTTCACCCCAAAAAAGGTCTAAGAGCTTGCGCTCCAGAAAGGACGGCAAGTCATACAGCTTGAGAATCTCTGCATCGATCAGCATAAGTTGGTGCCTAAGCTGTGTTGTATCGATTTGCAGATTTTTCGAAGCGGCAATGTAAGCCTCCACCGCTCCCTTTATTGCTGGCGCGGCGGACAGCAGATCGGACAGCAGCGGTATCGGTATTTCGTCGTAGTTGCGCTTCGTTATTAAGCTTTGAAAACTATGCGCATAGACATGGGCAGCTGCAAGCGGCGAGTTGAGCAATGCGGCGAGAACTTCGACAGGCAAAGATTCGGAGTTCTTAGACCACACAGCGTAGAACCGCCGGGAAACGATCAGGCCTTTGCGATCAATCGCAGCTGCAAATCTCCAAGGACCACGCGACAACCGCGCAGCCGGAACGATCACCTTCGGAGCATCCCAGTTGTAGTCCCATGCATTTCTCCGGCGATAGCGTTTGTCGGTTGCCATATACGAGAGGCGTCCTAACATGTACTGCGTGAAGTCGGCCCGGACATTGGCCAACCCGCGACGCGTGCCCTCCCGCGATACTGTGGATAGCAACTTCGAGCTGGGTATACCCGGCTTGTACTGAACGCCAATCCGCGTATCGGCGATCGATCCAAAGCGATCAGAACTGCTGAGGTATTCCCAAAGCTCACGCAACGCTGGGACGATCATTCGGCCCTTCATTGCGTCGTCGAAAAATGTCTGCGGTACCTCATCTTCCCAAGAGACTTTCTGTCGAGAACAAAACGCGATTCGATCCGCATCTTTCACTTCGCGGAATCTGGTAACGTACACGGACGGCGTATGCGCGACCTTGGTCGCGTTGAGAACAATGGTTTCCGCATCCGAATGAGAGAAGATTCGATCAGGTAAGGACGTAACCGAATGGATGTGCAAATCGCGCAGTAAAGCTTGTCGGACGTCCCTATAGTCCACACTATCTAAAATCGCTTTTGGCAAGACTAGGCCTAGCACTGCGCCCTGCTGTAAGTTTGGTATGAGTCGACGTAAGAGCTCGACCGGCGCCGGAGTCTCGGGTTGTCGATCAGCAAACGCCTCGAACGGAGGGTTGCCCACGACAATCATCGACTGGCGAACGTACCGTTCTAGATTCCCAGTCTTGAATACGTCCTCACACCGAAGACTCCAACCGTTGGATTCCGGAAAATCGGCAAGCATCAAACAAAGGCGAGCGACCTCAATGGAGAATCCCTCGATATCGACACCAGTTAGGTGATTTACGAAAAATTCATGTCGCCGTTGACCACCCCAATCCGTCGGAAGCACGGCGCGCATTCGTCGCATTGCAGCGATAAGGAAGATTCCATGACCACAAGTTGGGTCCAGTACGTGCCATTTGTCTCGAGCAATGCTCTCTATAGGCAGCTGGGATAACACATAGTCGGCTACATATGACGGCGTGCTGTGAATACCTAACTTACGTCTGCTTTCCGGTGAGACGAACGTGTTCTCGTAGACATACGTCAGCGTGTCTACAGAGATATTCCGGAATGAGAAGGCCTGTCCAACCTCCTTCGAAATGGCGGCCAAGATGCTGCGCGGCAACTGGCGAGCGCTAGCGAGACCCGTGGATCGGTAATAGGTGTCGACGGCTCGCAACGTTTCTATCGGGGCCAAAAAGTTGATTTCATCTTCACCCTTTACTTCGCGATCCCGAAGAAGCTTGGCTGCCAAGAAACGAAACAGTACGTTGAAGACCGAATGAGAATCGAAATCGAGAGATTCGGCATCAAAGGCCTGTTCTGTTCGATGAAGAATGCGGGACACGAGGACATCCAGCTTTCTGCCAGCTTCAGCTTCCAGCATTGGCAGGAAAGCAGGATCGAACAGCTCTACTTGCTCTGGCTGCGGGGGTGGGAAGCCCGATTTCGCTCGAATGATTGATGACGGGCCCCAGGTGTCGCCCTTCGCGACCAATCTCGGTCCAAGCT
>JBGTLE010000388.1:0-3464 GCA_041744295.1 Pyrinomonadaceae bacterium
GGTACGGCGCTTCGATTTCTATGAGAGTGCCATCGGGAATCTGCAAGGACCCAGTCTGCTGAAGTTCAGAAGATCCGAAGCTTCCCACATTTAGCCGCCTTACTGCCTCGACCATAGCGGCGATGACCACGTCCGGAACGCCGCCCGTTTTCAATTCCTCCAACTCAGCGGGCGAAACCCCGAAGGCACAAAGGGAAGCCTTGATCTTGGAGAGAATGACCTCGGGAGTGAGCTTAGCTTTAGCGAGAACGAGAACATCCTGGTTGGTGAGCGGACTGGTCGTGGCTTCCGACAGGTGCAGGTCTTTTCCTGCAGCGTTCTGGCCAGTAACCGCTGTAGGAGTCGTCTGCAGCAGTAGCAAAACTGTTAAAAACACTGAGATTGGCCGCGTCAAGATCCTCACTCCAAACGGGTGGTTTTAATAGCAGGACGGAAATTGCAAACACAGTGCCAATCGATATGACTCGACACAAGGCGTAGCTTCCTTGAGCACCACCGGCACCGCCATCAAATCATGGACGAGGTTTTAAAGCAGCTGGGATTGTGACGCTTCGATCAGTGTCACAGGAACGTGCTTTGGAGTGCGCCGGCAGAGCGGAGCGGCGACGGCGCTTTGTAGTATTCGTGGGTAGAACCACCATTCTTCGCCGGCTTCGTTGTCGTCATAGACTCTCACACGGTCGATTTTGAGCCAGTAGATTGTCTTTACACCTGCAGACGATCGGCAGTGCGAAAGAAATGCTCCTTGAGGTAAGTACCGGCAGTGAGGAAGTACGTGCCACGCCCAGAGAGCTGGTGAGAGGGAGCGTGAGGCCAAGGGACCTTTTTCCGCCCTTGTGAGGTGGAGGGCACGAAGATCATTTTGTTGCCTAATCCAAAGCGTGTCGCGCTGCGCTTGCCACCGCACTCCATAGTGACGCTAATTCACCTTCAGAACCCTATACAACGCTTACTGTCTCTTCTTCTTCGACGAGATACGGACTTACGACTTGAGGCTTTATGTCCGCGTCTTCCGCGAGGACGGCCTGGATAATAGGCAGACTGAGTGAGTGCTTCCGGGAAATCCCGGGGACTTCATGACCCGCGGCATACACAGCATGGCGTCCGTGCTCTTCATACCACTCGGACAGGTTAGCCGTCTTGTGCATGTTTTCTATAATCTGCCGCCAACCCACGCCCGTGTTGTAAGCACAGAATGAAATCTCGCCTTCCTGGGTGCCGTACGGTATGACGCACATTTCAGTGCGGCGAAAATCGTAGTTGAAGAGATCCTGAAACCACATGCCTTCGACGCAGAGTACGCGCCAGATGTCGTTCGGGTCGTCAACCTTCAAGGCCTTCATGCGATCGTTGCGATCGGAACTCGAATTTGTCGAAGAAGGTTTGAAGAGGTTGAGTATCTGAGAGATCGGAAAACCTTCGGGCGCTCGTTCAGCATTGAAGCTGCGCAGAATTGCCATCCCCAGTTGGGCATAGGAAAGCTTCTTTCCTCGAGCCGTGTCTGTGATGACAGCAACGTCCTTCATGAATTGTTCGTAATCGAAAAATTCAAAGAGAGACTTAAACGCGCCCGTCTTACGATTGACTACCATCAAGGTAAAGATGCCGCAGTTTGGATGGCAGTTACACGATGACCAGCCCCACGGCGCATCGGCTCCCTGCAACATATCCATCACGCTGGTGAAAGCCGAGTAAGACGAGAGGGGGTACCAGTCGCGCAAAGGTTGTAACTGTCCGCCGAGCTGGTCCTTCAAATCGTGAGTCATCCCCGCCAGGGTGTAACGCTGCTTGATACGCAGGGCGTCAGAAATGTCTTCGTCGCGGCCTGTGAATGAAACCGGTTGGAACGCTATTGTCTGGACCTTGTCAATGTTCTTAGCGGCAAACTCAACAATCTGTCCGATGCCGTCGTTGTTGATCGTGTTTACGATGGTTGTTACCAGCGTGACCTTAATCCCGACGCTGGCGAGATTTTCAATCGCCTGCTGTTTCACATCAAACAAGTTGCCGACGCCGCGGTGTCTGTTTTTTTCTTCGCTTACGCCGTCAAACTGAAGGTACACACCATGTTGACCCGCAGCCTTAGCGGCTTTGCAAAACTCAATGTCTTCCGCGAAGCGTATGCCGTTTGTGGCTGCCAGGATTCTGTAGAAACCAACTTTTTTCGCGTAAGCGACGGCCTCAAGGTAGTAAGGCGAGAGCGTAGGCTCGCCACCGGAGAAGAGAATAATGATCTGGCGTTTTGGTTTGAACGAAACTGCTCGATCGAGAATCGCCTTCGTATCTTCATAAGTTGGCTCGTGTACATAACCAACTTGGTTTGCATCCATGAAGCAGGGATTGCACATCATGTTGCAGCGGTTGGTCAGGTCAACAGTCAAGACGGCACCACGGCCAAACTTGATGTTTGACGTCCCATGACGATGTACGTGGGAGTCTTCAGCGGCGCGAAAGTCACGTCCAAAGAAGAGCGATTCGATCCGTTCGAGAAATGCCGGATCAGTTGCCATCACGTCAACGAACTCGCCGTGCTTCGGACAGGTCTTGCGCATGACCACCTGCCCGTTCTCTTCGACTATCTGAGCTTTGATTTCGCCTGGATGCTCATTCATTAACGACTCGAGCGTCGTCTCGCCGCTGATGACCGCGTCACGGACTTCCTTGACGCAACGCGGACAAAGACTGTCGGTCTCACGTGGGAAGCCGAGCGGCGGAGAGGTTCTTTCATAGGACTTCAGCAGTGGTCCTGGAGCCCATTTGGGACTGATAGCCTCGCCTTCAGGAAGCCGGCTATTAACTGACTGAAAAGTCTTCCAGGCTACGTCCGAAAGATTTGAGAGCAGCTTGGAGCTCTTCACGCCTGATAGCTTGCCCTTCTCGGACTCTCCCCTGCGAAACTGGTCACTAAACAATGGATCCTTCTCCTCAGGCACTCGGCATCGCTGGTGCCCCAAAGTCGTAAAGTCAATGATTACTTAAAATAAAGCTGCAGAATGCACAGTTAAGAGTACCTGTTCGCAGCTGTGCCATGATAGTTGGCTCATCAGTTAAAGGCAAGCAGAAAAGCCAACAGGCAATGCTTAAACAGTTAAGCGCTAGCGGTTTAACTAAAACGGAAACCTACCGGGGGCGAGAGTGCTGGTCACGAGCTGTGTGGTTTTTCTATGGAGTGCGCCGCCTTCACTGGTTGGCAAGATCGCGGCCTTTTCGAGTGCGCCGTCAAAGCAACGGATTGCGGTCTGCTCCTGCAGCCTGCCTACTCTTTAGCTCAGTGGGTCGGGTTGGGGATCGAAGCCTTTCATCGTCCCCGGCGCCACACAGAGACTGCCTTGCCGTGCTCGACGGCCCGAATTTGGCTCAGGCTCTCGCCGAAGTCCGCGTTGGGCGCGGTTGTAATCAGCATAATCGCCCTCGCAGCAATCCTGACCACGCCGGTCGACCGCGCTCAGCGCGCCGACAACCCC
>JBGTLE010000389.1:0-4149 GCA_041744295.1 Pyrinomonadaceae bacterium
GTTTCCGGCGGCGTGGAATATTCAGGAGGCGACTGTAAGGGGAGAGCCGAATGTGTCTGTATGTACCAAAATGGACAGTGCGTAGGGTGTCAGTGGGTTCAAAGCAGTGCAAACTGTGAGGGTCCTGCACCTGTAGAGGGACCTGTTAATTAGCTTCCAAACTGCTGCGGTTAGACGCTACGTCATTCCGGGGGATCTAGATCTGTCAGCTCGCTTGAGTGTGATCGTTCCGAAAGGCACGGCGTAAGCTTATCCTGCGTTTCGAGCAACACGCCTGAACAATGAGTAAAACCCATGAGTGATGTCGAGTCTGAGCAACCAAATCTTCCCGCACGCTCGCAGCGACCGGATCTTGTACTGCTGCTCCTCTTACTCGCATCATTGTCGCTTAATGTGTATTTAGGATGGAAGGTCAAGCAGGGTGACGCAGTCCCGAATCTACCGCAGAAAGTCGCTCTGGGGACCAGGGTCGAACCAATAACAGTTTCAAGCGCCGATGGAGTAGTGCAAACAATATCGTACCGGGGCACTGACAAGCCAACTGTACTTTATATTTTGTCGCCGGATTGCATTTGGTGTGAACGCAAATCGCGAGAACATTGCTAAGCTTGGCGAACTGGGAGATCGTTTTCGATTTATCGGACTATCGTTAACAGAGTCTGGGCTGAAAGAGTATATCGAGAAACAGCACTTTAAGTTTCCGGTTTACACACGGGTGGCGGCGGAAGCTATAACCTCTTTGGGTTTGGGAACTACACCACAAACTATCGTAATCTCACCCGAGGGTCGAGTGCTGAAGAATTGGACCGGAGCGTACTCCGAACGCACGCGGGGTGAGGTCGAAGAGTTTTTCCAAACCCGTCTCCCCGGGTTGACTTCCAATTAGCGCGAGTTTTTCGCAACGTCTTCCTCTCCTCGGCGTTAAACTTTAGGCTTAGTAACGCCGAAGGAGTCGGCTAATTGCAGCCCAGGGTACTTCAGAATGTGGGAACCGCGTAAGTCCGTTTATCTCGCTGTTCGATGCGCATGGCTCACCGCGTTCTGTGCGTTGTTGCTGGTGCCGCTGCAGTCCTTCGCGCAAACCGACCAAACCTCGAAACCTTCACTCTGTATTCGAGAAAACGCTGTTGAGACGATCCGCCAACAAGTCGACCTCGCTAAAACCTTCGACAACAATGTGAGACGCATAGCGGTGCTCAGTCGCGCAGCGGATCTGTTGTGGCCTCTCGAGCCAGCCAAAGCTCAGACGATTTTTGGCGAAGCGTTTGACCTGGCCGTACAGCGCGAAAAAGAAAAGTTGGAGCAGTCGAAAGGAGTTCAACCCTCCCGACTGCTAATGGAAGCACCCGATCAGCGTTTTGTGGTGATCCGTACCGTTGCTAAACGCGACTCAGCATTGGCCAAGAAGCTGATGGCGCAGATCGTAAAAGCCGATCTTCCGACTCAGACAGAGAAACCAGCTTCGGATTCCACCAATGACGTCCTGATTGCGCAACGGCTTTTGACATCAGCTACGCAGATGCTTCCCGTGGATTCCGCCACAGCGATGGAATTTGCTCGCACTAGTTTGCGGTATCCGGCTACCCATGTGTTGGCCAGGTTCTTGTACGTGCTCGCTTCAGTAAACCAGCGGGCGGCCGACTCCTTTTACGAACAAGCGCTGGGCGTTTACGGAAACCGCCCGATGCGAGAGTTCCTCTATCTTGCTACTTACCCATTCGCATTTCGTTCGAGCGGCGATACTCCGGTATTTGGTTTTTACAACGACGTCGTGCCCGACAATTTCAAGCCCAACAGTTCTTTGCAACGACGTTTTGTTCAAACGTTGCTGCGACGATCGCATCAGGCCTTGGAAGTGCCGTTGGACCAGGGAGACAACTTCAATGACTTTCCCGGACTCGCGCACATTGCGCAAGTGTTGTTGCGGGTCGAGCCGGAAGCTAACACGTCACTGCCGGATATGCTGCCGGAGTTGATCCAAACGCGCGAAAAGCTGCTCGTTTCACTGCCCCTCGAAACTCAAGGGGCACTCCGGACTCCTGATAACAATGCTTCTCCGGCGCCCTCCAAAACTTTTGAAGAACAAATAGAGCAAGCGGAAAAGCTTTCAAATGTTGATAAACGTTATCAGTTTATCGTCACGGCGATCCTTTCCGTCTCAAAAAAGGAAGCCCCGGAGGTCGTCTTGCGCGCGATCGACAAAATTGATGATGCACAGGTGCGGCATTTATTAAAGGATTGGCTTCACTTCGGTCGCGCACTTGATGCCATCAAAGACAAACGAATGGAAGAGGCGGAAACTCTCACATCGAAGATAGGGATGCTCGAACCGCGCGCCTATCTGAAAACACAGATCGCGAAGCAACTTCTCAATACAACGGAAACACAATCTCACGCACGAGAACTTCTCGAACAGGCGATAGCAGAAGTCAGTAAAGCACCGAACACTATTGCCGCAATACAGACATTGTTCAACGCCTCGAATCTTTACCTGAAAACAGATCTCAATCGTTCATTGGCGGTTTTAATAACGGCGATTCAGATTGTCAATCAAGTAGATGAATTGGATGTTCAGACTGGCGACCAGACTATAGTGAAGGAAATCAGAGGCAGGGGCTTTAGACGGCTGGTACGGTTTTACGTGCCTGGACTCGATCCCGAAAGTGCTCTTCGTGAGCTGGCGAAAGTCGAGTTTGATGTTGCCCTATCTCAAGCTACTGCTTTAACGGATAAGTCTCAGCGAGCAATGGCGACGCTTAGCGTGGTTGAAATTTGTGTCGAGAAAGCGTCAGACCTGCAGAGGCAAAAGTCAAAGCGACGCGCATCGGTTTACTGAGACCGTAGCACGACGATCGGATCGACTCGCATCGCGCGTTGTGCGAGATCAGGCAGGCCAGCAGCTGCCAGGCCAAGCAGACTTACGATCAACACGAACGTAAGCGGATCGGTCGGCGCTACGCCGAAAAGCATGTGCTCGATAAAACGCGTCAGACCAAACGATGCCAGCACACCAATCACGACTCCGACGCTAACGAGCACCAATCCGCGGCCCACGATGAGTTTTTGAATTGCTTTGGGTTGGGCGCCCCAGCGCCATGCTGTCCGATCTCGCGCGTGTGTTGCGCGACGGTGTAACTCATCACGAGGTAAACACCAATCACCGCAAGCAGCAGCGAAACACCGGCAAAGACACTCAACAACGTCGTGTTGAGACTCTTGTTGCGCACCGTGTTCTCGATCACGAGATTCATGGTTCGCACAGCATAGATCGTTTGCCAGGATCGACCGCTCGCACTTCCCGCCGCACGGCGACAGCGATATTGCTGCTGTCAATCGTCGAGCGCACCAGCAAGCTCCTGTTCCAACGCAATGTCAGGCCAGAAACTATTCGACGCCTACCGGCGGCACTGATAGGCTAATCGGCTGCTTATTGTTGGTCGAATCGTGATGAATGGAATCTCGGGATGGACGGTGGATATTCCACTGTTGCGCGAGAGCCCGCGAGAGCCCGCACTGATGCGCATGCAGATGGAAGTACCTTCGTCCCGGGAGAAGCCACAATATGTCGCCTTGCCACTAATCCGACACGGACGTTTTTTGCTAACGCGCTGAAAGCCGACCGAAATCATAGGTTCATCCGCCCAATTTCATTTAATGACCGACAATTTCACTTTATGACCTACAAATTTCATTTAATGAGCGAACCCACAGTGATTCTAGAGACTCTGGGCCACGACTCACTATTGCTTGCTGAATGAATGCTCATTCAGTATTATGACCGGACGAAATTTGGCAGTAACCCCGACAGACGAAGGTTTCAGAAACTCATGCGCATTGAAAAAGCTGCTGTGCTCGGAGCGGGCACGATGGGGGCACAGATCGCTGCCCATCTCGCCAACGCTCGCATTCCAACTCTCCTGCTGGATATTGCTCCGCGTGAACTCACGCCTGATGAGCAGGCCAAAGGTCTGACGCTCGAATCGAAAGAAGTTCGTAACCGAATTGCGCGCGCGGGATTTGACGCTGCGAAGAAGGCGCGACCGGCTGCTTTCTTCACTCCTGAAACCGCCACGCTCGTGACGGTCGGCAACTTCGACGATGACCTGGCGAAGCTCAAAGATTGCGATCTGATCATCGAAGCGGTTGTCG